>NZ_CP080519.1:9545000-9892500 GCF_019468465.1 Amycolatopsis sp. DSM 110486
GATCCTGGCCGGGTTCCGGTCTACGAGCCTGTCGCGATACGCCTGCTCCGTCACGCGGACCAACATCGCCAGGCTGTTCTGGATCACTGACTTGGTGCACCCGTCCGCGATCCAGCTCATCGCAGCACGATCAACCGCGCCGTACGTCACCATCCGAACGGGAATGTGGCCGAGCGTGGGTTTCACTCGCTCGCGCCAGCCCGCCGGATACGGGTCGGTCGTCTTCGCGGCTAATCCACGCAGCGCAGGCGAAAGGTTGAGGTCGCCGTATGAACCGAGCGGCAACGCGGCGGCGTCCGGGTCGACCCCGCCGGCGTCGAGCTTTCGCATCTCGTCGCACCAGTCTTCCGCCTCCTCTCGGGAGGCTTCCGAGCGCGACAGCGATCGGCGCTTCTTCGTGGCCGGTCTGTCCAGCTAACGCGCGCCCGGAACGGGGTAGCTCGATCCTCGTTGCGGGCGTCCGGGTCGTCCGGCACCGGTCCGAACGCGTCCATGGCCCACTGCTGCGGTTCCTCGGCCACGCACTCGCCGAGTTCCCGGCGGCGCTGGTCGGCGGTGTCGGCCAGCGGCGCAGGTAGGTCGTCCACTGCGCGTCGTCGACCGTCAGCAGCCGGTCGGCGTAGGAATCGCCGACCGGTTCCAGGCTCGCGTTTCCGGTGATGCGGTGGTGGAGCACGTTCGACATCTGCCGCACCCCAGACAGTGACTCCGTCGCGATCGCTGCGGCGAAGACCTGGCGCGGGTCGTGCCCCGCCAGCTCCGCCCGGCGCAGCAAACGCGCCAACGTGGGCGCCCCGTCCTCGGCGGCGATCCGGGCGCGCTGGTTCTCCGTCAGCGTCCCGGATCCCACCAGGTCGCCCAGCCACCGCGCAGCGCGGCCCGCGGTCGCCAGCTCGGTGGCGTCGGCGAGCAGTTCCCGGCGTGCGGATCGCCTCGTTGTCGGCGGCGGCCTCCGTCGCCTCCGCCAGCCCCGAACGCTGCAGCCCAGCGCCCTGGAACGCGCCCGCCAGCACCGCGGCCGGACCCTTGCTGTCAAGACGCGCTTGATTTCGGAAACCCTCGGAGTTTCACGCTGGGTGAGCTCGTTACCGAAATTTGGTTCCGTCCGGTATTCGGGATACGGCGGAATCGGGGAACTCCGAAAGAGCGACGAACGAGAAATCGATTCACCTTCGTGCGAGGGGTCGAAATCGGGCCGGAACAGGTGTAGGCAGGAGTCGCGGTGGGTCGTGGAGGTGTCGGATGGACACTGGTGGGCTGCCGGGGCGGGGTTCGTCCGCGCAGGTTGCCGTGCTGAGCGAGACCGGGCGCACGCGCGTCTGCCGGGTGTCCCTCGGGAATCAGACCGTGGTGTGCAAGCAGCCGCTGGGCCCGGACGCACCCGAGCGGCTGCGGCACGAGCGCGCGATGCTGGAACGGCTTCGCGGGGTTTCGAATGTCGCGCAGCTGCTGGACGCGCCACGCTATGCGGGGTCGATCGTGCTGGCGGACGCCGGCGGAAGAAGCCTGGCCGGACGGGCGGAGCCACTTCCCGTCGACGTCCTTCTCGGTGTCGGGCTCGGGGTGGCCCGAGCCGTGGCGGCGATGCACCGGCGCGGGGTGTTGCACCGCGACATCACCCCCGCGAACATCGTGCTCTCCCCCGACGGCACCCCGTGCCTGCTCGACTTCGAGCTGGCGACCTCCCTCACTGACCCCGCTCCCCCCTCCCCCGGCCGAAGCGACATCGCCGGGACACTGGCCTACCTCGCGCCCGAGCAAACCGGGCGGACCGGCCGTCCGGTGGATCAACGCAGCGACCTCTACGCCGTGGGGGCCACGCTCTACGAGCTGGCGACGGGCGCGCCGCCGTTCGGCTCCGGGGACCCGCTGCGCCTGGTCCACGGCCACCTGGCCCGGGTGCCGGCACCCCCGGTCGAGGTGAACCCGGCCCTGCCGGCCCCACTGTCCGAGATCATCCTGCACCTGCTGGAAAAGGAGCCGGACAACCGCTACCAGACCGCGGAGGGTGTCATCCACGACCTGGAACGGTTGCGCGACGCCCGGGCCGGGCGCGCCACGGAACCGATCCGGATCGGGCACCACGACTTCCCGCGCCGGCCCGTCGCCCCGGCACGGCTGGTGGGGCGCGATACCGAGGTAGCCGCGTTGCAGGCGGCGTTCGAGGACGCGCTGGCGGGCCGGTGCCGGGGAGTGCTGATCGGCGGCGCGGCCGGAGTCGGCAAAACGGCGCTGGTCCACGAGCTACGGCCGGCGGTCACCAGCCGGGGCGGCTGGTTCCTGGCCGGCAAGTTCGACCAGTACCGGCGCGACCTTGAATTCGACGGGGTGTTCCAGGCGTCCCGCTCGCTGGGCCGGCTGCTGCTGGCCCAGCCGGAGAGCGAGCTGGCCCAGCTCCGGCAACGGATCACCGACGCGGTCGGCCCGAACGCGGGCCTGCTGACCGCGGTCGTGCCGGAGTTCGCCGCCCTGCTGGCCGTGCCGCCCGACCCCGGCGATCTGCTCACCGCGCAAGTGCGCGCGCAGCACAACGGCGTTCGCATCCTGCGCGCGGTCACCTCACCGGACCGGCCGGTGGTGCTGTTCCTCGACGACCTGCAATGGGCCGGCCCCGGCCCACTCGGCTTCGTCGACCTCCTGCTCGATACCGACCCGATCCCCGGCCTGTTGCTGGTGGGCGTGCATCGGGACGACGGGAACTCGGCACAGCCACCGACGCTGTCGCGATCACGCGACCGGGTCGGCGTGCGGTACCTGCAGCTGGAGAACCTGCCCACCCCAAGCCTGATCGCCCTGGTCGCCGACATGCTGCACGCCGACGCGGCCGCGGCGGCGGGCCTGGTCGAGGTGATCGCGCCACGCACCCACGGCAACCCCTACGAAACCGTGCAGCTGCTCACCGCGCTGGCTCACCACGGCGTCCTCACCGCGACCTCCGCGGGATGGCAGTGGGACCCCGCAGCGGTGCGCGCCCACCTCGGCCCGGCGGAGGGCGGCGACCTGCTGACGTCGCGGATCCAAGCCCTGCCGCCACCGTCGCGGCAGCTGGTGGAGGCGATGGCCTGCGTGGGTGGGCGAGTCGAGACAGATGTGCTGCAGACCGCCACCGGCGAGCCGGCGGACGTGGTGGCACAGCGCCTGACCCCGCCGGCCGATGAGGGTCTCCTCGTGCTGGAGCACGGCGCCGTGCGGTTCCGCCACGACCGCATCCGCGAGGCCATCCTGGGCGGGCTCAGTCCCGAGCGGCGAAGCGCCTTGCAACTGGCCATGGCACGACGGCTCGCCGGAGCACATGGCCTGTTCGCGGTCGCCGCCGAGCAGTACCTGCCGGTGCTCGACGCGGTCGAGGACCTCGCGGAGCGGCGAGAGATGACCGAGCTGCTCCAGCGCGCGGCCGGCCAGGCCGCGCTGATCGGCGATCACACGCTGGTGAACGCGCTCCTGGTGGCCGCGTTGCGGGTGGTCGATCCCGCGGAGACCGCCGTGGCGCTCGAGCTGCGCACGGCCCGGCAGGCGGCGCTGTTCAGCTTGGGCCGCCTGGTGGAGGCCGACGAGGAGTACCGGGAGATCGAGCGGCTCTGCCCGAGCACACCGGACCGCGCGGGCGCGACCGCGATTCACGTGCGCAGCCTTAGCTTCCAGGCCCGGTTCGGGGAGGCGATCAGCCTGAGCCTGCAGTCGCTGCGAGAGTGCGGGCTCGACGTCCCGTCGGCGGAGCGGCTCCCCGCCGAACTCGACCGGAGGTTCGCCCTCCTGCACCACTGGCTGGAGCACAGCGATCCCGCCGACGACCTGGCCCGGCCGGACCTCACCGACTCCGTGCTCCTGGCTGCGACCCACGTGCTCGACGCGGCGTTCCTGGCGGCCTACTTCGCCGCCGATTTCGCCTGGGTCGCGTGGCTCGGGCTGGAAGGCTTGCGGATCTGGATCGAGCACGGCCCCGGCCCCACCGTGCTCGGGCCCGCCGGCGCCGCCGCCTACTGCGCCGTGTCGCAGCGCGGCGACTACGTCGGCGGATACCGGGCGTCATGGCGGCTCCTGGCGTGGGCCGAGGCCCGCGGCGCCGAGCCCGGCATGTCGCGGGCGCGCCACAGGTCCGCCCTCTTCAGTTGCTGGCTGGAGCCGATCGAGAACGGAGTCCACGAAGCTCAGCGGGCCCGGGAGGGGCTGATCGCCGAGGGCGACCTGGCGAACGCCGGCTACACCTACCTCTTGACAGTGCGGTCCCTGGCGGACTGCGCCCCCTCGCTGGAAAGCCTCCTCACCGAGGTCGACGGTGGACTCAACTTCGTGCACCGGACCGGCAACGAGCAGACCGGACAGGTGCTCGAGACCTACCGGTGGCTGGCCGACGTGCTCCGCGGCGGCAGCCCTGCCGACCCGATCACCCTCGACCGGTTCACCGATAACCCTCTCGCGCTTCTCCACGCGTATCTCGCCCGCGCGATCGCCGCCGCCGTCTCGGGGGATCTGGCCGGTCTTGTCCGAGAGAGTGCGGCGGGAATGCGGCTGCTCCCGGTTGCCGCCGGCTTCTACCCCACCGCCGTGGTCCGCTCGCTCCACGGGCTGGCCCTCGCCGAGCAGGCCCGCGCGGCCGACGGCGACGAACGCGCCGCGCTGCTGTCCGAACTGGACGAGGTGACGGGCTGGCTGGCCGGCCGGGCCGCGGACGCCCCGGACAACTTCCTGCACCTGCTGCGGTGGGCGGAGGCCGAGCGGGCCTGGGCGGCGGGTGCTGTGCAGGCCGCCGAGCTGGCGTTCGACGCGGCCCGCAGCGAGGTCTCCCGCCGCGCCCGGCCCTGGCACCGTGCGTTGATCACCGAGCGCGCCGCGCGCTTCCACCTGGCCCGCGGCCTGGACCACGCCGGTCGCGAACTGCTCGCCCAGGCCCGTGGGCACTACGCCGCCTGGGGCGCGAGCGCCAAGGTCACCCAACTCGACTGGGCCTACCCCACCCTGCGACGACACTTCGAGGCGAGCCTCGGGCTGGCCGTGAACCAGCCCGGCGAGCTGCTGAATCAACCCGGCGCAGTCACCACGGGCACCCTCGACCTGCTCGGCATTCTTTCCGCATCCCAGGCACTGAGTTCCGAGACCAGCATCGAGCGCCTGCACACGCGCGTCGTCGAGGTGCTCAGCGCGATGACCGGGGCCACCGGCGTCCGCCTGCTGCTGTGGAGCGACGACCGGCAGGACTGGCTGCTGCCCGACCCCACGGGCGCCCCCGGTCACGACCGCGCGGTGCCGATGTCGGTGCTGCGCTACCTCCGCCGAACCGAGACACCACTGGTGGTCGACGACGTCACCCACGATGAACGCTTCGCCGACGACCCGTGCTTCACCGACCTCGCCGGCTGTTCGCTTCTCGCCGTACCCATCCTCAGCCGCGCAACCCTACGAGCCGCGCTGCTGCTGGAAAATCGCCTGATCCGCGGCGGGTTCACCACCGACCGGCTCGACGCCGTCAAACTCATCGCCGGCCAACTCGCCGTCTCCCTCGACAACGCCCAGCTCTACACCCAGCTCACCGCCTCCCGAGCCCGCATCGTCACCGCCGCCGACCAAGCACGCCAACGCATCGAACGCGACCTGCACGACGGCGCCCAGCAACGCTTGGTCGCTCTCACCCTGCGCCTGCGCGCGATCCAAGCCGACATGCCACCGGACACCGGCCACCTCACCACCGAACTCGACAACCTCGCCACCGAAACCACCGGCGTGCTCGACGAGCTACGCGAAATCGCCCACGGCCTCCACCCCGGCATCCGGGCCACCGGCGGACTCACACCGGCCGTCCGCGCACTGGCCCGCCGCTCACCGATCCCGGTCGAGCTCGACCTGCACCCGCTACCACCCCTACCCGAACCCATTGAAGTCAGCGCCTACTTCATCATCGCCGAAGCCCTGACCAACGCGGCCAAACACGCACGCGCGTCCTCGGTCACCGTCACCATCGATCCCGACCCCCCCACCGGCGTCCTGCGCATCACGGTCCGCGACGACGGCGTCGGTGGCGCCGACCTCACCCGGGGCACCGGGCTGCTCGGCCTCAAAGACCGCGCCGAAGCCATCGGCGGCCGACTCCACCTCCAAAGTCCACCCGACGCGGGCACGAGCCTGCACCTGGAGCTTCCCCTCGCGGGACCGGACCAGAGATCACCCCGACCGACCGGCCGGCCAGACCTGGATCCGCCAGGTACCGCGACGCCGAGCGGTGCGGCGTTTCGCTAGCCGGGTAGGACCGAACGCCAGGCGTCTCACTGCTCGGTCAGGGTCCCTCCGCGACCGGCCGCCGCACTCCCCCTCGGTGCGGTGGCCGGTCGCTCTTCTGCGACGTGAGCCGCGCGACCGCCTCGGTCATGTGCCTGCAGTACAAAGAAGGGTTCCCACCTTCGGCCGCGGCAGCCACTCAACGAACCCGAGGCCTACGGCGGTCGCTGTTTTCGCAGGTCGCGCACGCCGCGAAATGCTGGGGGTCAAGGGGCCGCAGGTTCGAATCCTGTCAGCCCGACCGGACAAACGCAGGGCCCTTGAGCGGCGAAATTGCTACTCAAGGGCCCTTTTCGTTGATAACACCTCAGAGCCTATTTGATCTTGAGCTCGCCACCCCGGGGACAACTTGGGACAGGAGCAGCCTCCCACCGGCTACATCGCGAAGGTCGACATCGCGGGTTTCCCTCGCGCGGACCTGTTCTGGTCCAGCCCGTCGTGTCCGCAATGGACCGACGCGCGCGGCGTGAAGCGCGACTTCGACCGCCCCACCCAGGGCGTCACGTTCGACATCGCCCGGGGTCCGGCCGCGACCGACCGGGCAGCTGCGCGGGCGCGGGCGTTGATGGAGGAGGTCCGGCGGTATTGCGGGCGATGCGGCGTAAGGGCCGGCCGGCACTGGCATTGCCGGTGCTCATCGGGTCACCTCCACCAGGTCGTATCGGGTGTGCAGCTCGGTCCAGTCGGCGTGGTGCCGGCCATCAGGGGTGTGCCAGCGGCCGTCCGGGCCGGGGCACCACTGGCGCATCAGGTCGTCGCGGACGGTGGGCCGGTCGCCCGGCGCCGGCCTCCCACCGAGCCCGGCCGCCAGCCACACCCGCGCCCGCCGCGCGGTCTCGGTGGTGGTCACGACCGACCACCGGCCCGCTGCTGCCCGGCCCGGCGCACGCACCACGCCTTGACTTCGGCAGCTGGCGAGGTCCTGTCGATGGCCAGGTCGCGGTCGAACTCGCGCGCCTGCACGGCCTGCTCATGGCGCCCGATCGACGGGGGCAGGACTCCGCCCCACCCGGGCAGTACGCACATGCCGGTCCAGCGGTCGAACCCGACGAGGACCCCGTTCGCGGTGGGTTCGAGCGCCGGCGCCACGCCCGGGGCGCCGCCGATCGGCAGATACGGCCGGGGCAAGGCCACTGTCACGTCGCCGATCTCCTGCTCGTTCGTCATCCCAACGACGCCCTGGCCAGAGAGGTGAAAGGACACGAGGTTGAGGTAGGTCATCGCTTGTTTCCCTTCCGGGAGGTCTAAGTGGTCTTCGGAGCCGCGAGGCGAATGGGGTGCTGGGCCTCGGCAGCGGAATTGGTTGAGCGCGGCATGAAGCGCCCACGCGGGCTCGCTCGGAACCGGGTCCGGCGCGGCCACAGGTAGGGGTGGGGTTGTCGCGGCGCAGCACCACCGCGCCGGTGCCGGACGGGGTGGACATGCCGAGCACAACCAGGTGGGGCCAGGCTGCCTCCGCATGTCGGCCACCAGATGGAGGCACCATCGAGGAACGCAGACAACCGCCGGCTGACCAACAACAGACCCGACGGTGGGGACCACACGTCACGCACGGCAGCGAACGACCAGGCGATTCGGACTCGGCAGATGATCACGCACACGGGCTCTGAGCTGGGAAGACCCAACTCCCACGTCCTCGGGGTCAAAGGGTCGCAGGTTCGAATCCTGTCAGCCCGACCGGATCGGCCACGTTCACGCAGGTAAACGTGGCTTTTTCATGCCCCGGGTATGACTCAGCCCGGGGGCTGACCACATTTTGCCCACATGCCCCGGGGCTGATCATCACGCCGCCATGCTCGTGGCGTCGCCTTCCGGTGGAGGTCCAGGACGTCGGCCAGCTCGTCGAGGGGGTCCGGGAACAGTTGCCCGTAGACGTTGAGCGTCATCGCCGCCTCGGCGTGCCCGAGCATCTGCTCCACGACCCGCGCGACATCGTGGCCCAGCTGCCAGTCGCGGAGACGAGAGACGACAAATTCGTCGGCACGCGTGATGCCATGATCACCCTCGATGGCACTCCCGCTGGACCTGTTGTCGTACAGATCAGCCAGGCGCTTCCGGACCGATCACCCGCACTCGGCTCGGATCGGGCCACTCGGCAGGTGTCTGGTCGAAGTACACGTACTCGAGACAGCTCAGCCTGCCGTCGTCGGCAAACAGGATCACTTGCCCTGGGAGCTCATCGCCGACCGGCAGAACCTCGAGCTCAGACGGCACAAGTCTCGAACTCACCCGTGCAATCGGCGCGGCGTCTCCCGCCCGCAGATCGACCGAGGGACAACCGCAATCACAGCGCCCGACGACGACGGCAGACGTCGATTGTTCTCGCAGCTGCGCCGCACCGACGAAGTCGGGCGAGAGCACGAGGTCGAGCATCACCCGTTCCTGCGCGGTGAGCGGCCTCGGCGGATCGATCTTCACCCGGTCAAGCCTGCCCTGTCCGACCGTTCGCCTTCAACCAAACGCCTCGAACCGCACGTCAAGCGCAAGCCGGCCATTCCGGGGCCGCGCCACCATCGGCCGGATCGCGCGGGGCCGCCTCCGGTAACCATGCGACCGGCCGACGGCCGACCACAAGAAGCCTCGCCGGACGGGCGGGTCTCCGAGACAGCGAGCACATCGTGTTCACGAATGTCTTGAAGCCGGCTCAGCCCGCGACGCTGATCCGATCGCCGCCACGCACTAAGCGGATCGGGCCGTCGAAAGCCGAGGCGGCGGAAGTGCGCAGCTGCTCAAGCCAAGAAGCCTCGCCGGAAGCGAAGTGGGTCAAGGCCAGCGAACGAGCCCCCGATCGAGTCGCGATCGCCCCGGCATCAAGAGCGCTCAGGTGACCATGATCCGTGACATCCGGCGCGTTCAACGTGGCCTCCGCCAGCAACAAATCCGCATCCGCCGCCAGCTTCACCGCGGCGTCGGTCATGCCGGTGTCCCCCGTGTAAGCCAGAACAGCCCCGCCCGACTCGACGCGGATGCCGCAGTTGGGGAGGACGTGGCGGAGTTCGTGGAGGCCGATGGTGGCGTCGCCGGCCTCGAAGCGGTCGCCCGGCTGGTATTCGCGGACGTCGAAGGCCCGCTCGAAAGCCTTGTCCAGCAAGGGCATCGTGGTGACGGGGAAGAGGGCGGCCCAGCGGGTGAAGACCTCGGTGGCGTCGCCGGGGACGAACAGGGGCACGCGGCGCAGGGAGGCGCAGCGGGCGGCGGGGCCGCCGGGGAACGTCAGGGTGGCCGACAGCAGGGACTTGCCGATGGGCAACAGGTCGTAGCAGTGGTCGGCGTGCAGGTGGCTGATGACGACGCCGTCCAGGTCCGTCGGGTCGCAGACCGCGGAGAGGGCGGTCGCGACGCCGGGGCCGCAGTCCAGGAGAAGCCGCGCCGAGGCGGTTTCGACGAGGTAGCCCGAACTGGCTTGGCCGTCGGCCGGCATTCCGGACCGGCAACCGAGGACGGTGAGGTGCATGTTCGCTTTCCGATCTACTGGGGTTCGCAGGGCTTCCGCGCAGCATGACCGGTCCGGACCACCGGAACAGCCCGGCGAGGGAAAGAGCTACCGCACGATTGGCACTGCCTATCGAGCACCACTCACACGTCGAGGACCAACTGCGCCGAACGGGACCGGGAGACGCAGATCATCATCGACTTGCCCGACGCGCGGAACAGGCCCGGCCCGGGTCCTCGCGCAGCACCGCGATCCAGCGAGTACTGCCGCGCGTCGCCCGGCCGCACCTCGACGTCGATGTGCGCGCCCGGCGTCCACGCCGGCAGTCCGTCGCCGCTCAGTGCGAACGACACCACGTCCTCGGCCTCCGTCGTCCTGGCCGTCACCCGTACCTGCCGCACGTGTCCTCCTCCGCGTCGTGATGCGTCCAGAGTGGGCACCGCGCGCGGGCGAGAGGGCCTCCTTCGCCGATTTCGACTCGCCTGATCGGAAATTGCAATAGACTCGCCTCAGCACGAATCGGTGCACCGATTCCGTTTCGCAATGGCACGATAAAAAACCCCGATAACACCGTCGTCGAAAGCGATCGACAACCGCTCACAACAGACCATTTCCCCAGGTCAGAGCAAGTGCAAAAGCGCGACGCAGCCTGGCCTGCCGTTCATCCTCCGGACATTCCGGCGTGCTCCAATTCGCCGGCATCAGCGAGGAGATCGAAGGGACATTCGGTGGGCCACATCCGGGTTCGAGGAGCAACCAAGCGTTTCGGTGCCGTGACCGCGGTCGACGGGGTGACGCTGGACATCGCCGACGGCGAGTTCCTCGTGCTGCTCGGGCCGAGCGGGTGCGGCAAGTCCACGCTGCTGCGCGCCATCGCGGGGCTGGCCCCGCTCACGGCCGGGCAACTCGAGCTCGACGGCCGCGACATCACCCACACCCCGCCGCGCGAGCGCGACCTGGCGATGGTGTTCCAGAGTTACGCGCTCTACCCGCACCTGTCGGTGGAGCGCAACATCGGCTTCCCGCTGCGTGCCCGGCGCGAGTCCCGCAAGGACGTGCGGCGCAAGGTCGGCGAGGTCGCCGCGACGCTGGAGCTGTCCGAGCTGCTGCACCGCCGTCCGCGCGAGCTCTCGGGCGGGCAGCGCCAGCGCGTCGCCCTCGGGCGGGCGCTCGTGCGCGACCCCGGCGCGTTCCTGCTCGACGAGCCACTGTCCAACCTGGACGCGAAGCTGCGGGCCTCCACCCGCTACGAGCTCGTGGAGCTGCACCGCCGGCTGGGCACCACGTTCGTCTACGTCACCCACGACCAGGTGGAGGCGATGACGATGGCCACCCGCATCGCGATCCTCAACCAGGGCCGGCTCGAACAGATCGGCACCCCGGCCGAGGTCTACGACGAGCCGGCGTCGGAGTTCGTCGCCGGCTTCCTCGGCTCCCCGCCGATGAACCTCTTCCCCGCCACCGTCGTCTCGCGCAGCGGCGAGCTCGTCGCTGTCGCGCCCGGCCTCGAAGTCCCGCTGGGCCGCCGCGGTGAAATCCCCGACACCGAGGTCGTCCTCGGCATCCGTCCCGAGCACCTGCGCCCGCACGGCCCGCGCCCGGCTCTGCACGGTGTCGTGCGGCTGCTGGAGAACCTCGGCGGCGAGGAGATCGCCCACCTCACCGTCGGTTCCGCGCGCGTGTGCGTGCGCGGCCCCCGCCCGCTCGGCCTGGAGCCCGGCGACGAGGTGGGGCTCGCCACCGAACCCGCCCACGTCCACGTGTTCCACCACACCACCGGCCGTCGCCTGCGCTGGCAGGACAACCACGCCGACGCCGCCCTCCCCTCCGAAGAAACAGAACAAGGAGTTCCCGCATGAGAATCCCCCGTTCCCGCGCCGGCGGCCTGCTCGCGCTCGCCGCGCTGCTGGGCGTGTCGGCCTGCGGCGTCGGCACGCCGACCGCCTCCCAACCGTCCACTGTGGCCCAGGCCCCGCAGCTGGCCCCCGGCCAGCAGGTCTCGATCGTGTTCGAGAGCTACAACTTCGGCCTCGCCGGCACCTGGACCGACACGTTCAACGAGCTCATCGGCCAGTTCGAGAAGAAGTTCCCGAACATCAAGGTCACGCCGCAGAAGCCCAACGGAAGCGACCCGAACCCCGCCCACAACTCCACCTCCAGCGTGCAGACCGAGATCGCCGCCGGCAACCCGCCGGACGTCGCGCAGCTCGGCTTCGACACCCTCGCCTTCGCCGCGGGCCAGCTCGGCGCGCAGCCGCTCGACGACCTGTTCGGCAAGAGCGAAATCGACTCCGAGTTCGGCGGGCAGTTCCCCTACGCGAACGCCATCCGCACCATCGGCAACGTCGACGGCAAGACCTACGGCGTGCCGTTCGTGCTCTCCACGCCGGTGCTCTACTACAACGCCACGCTCTTCAAGCAGGCCGGACTAAACCCCGACAACCCGCCGAAGACGTGGGCCGAGGTCCAGCAGGACGGCGCCAAGATCAAGCAGGCCACCGGCAAGGACGGCGCGTACGCCGACTGCCTCGTGCGCTCCGCGAGCGACTGGTGCTTCCAGAGCCTCGTGCGCTCGGCCGGCGGCCGCGTGCTGTCGCAGGACCGCAAGCAGCTGACCTACGACCAGGCGCCGACCGTGCAGGCCGTGAAGCAGATGCAGGACATGGTCACCGCGGGTGCCATGCCGAAGCTCAGCCAGGTGCAGGCCACCGCCGCGTTCCCGCGTGGTGACCTCGGCATGATGCTGGAGAGCAGCGCCGCGCAGGGCGGGTACCTCAAGGGCGCCCAGGGCGCAGGCTGGGAGCTGCGCGCCGCGCCGATGCCGAGTTTCGGGGACAAGCCGACCGTGCCCACCAACTCCGGCGCCGCACTGTACGTCTTCTCCAAGGACCCCGCCAAGCAGCGCGCCGCGTGGGAGCTCATCAAGTTCCTGACCAGCGCGGGGGCCTACGACGTGATCACCAGCAAGATCGGCTACCTGCCGCTGCGCCTGGGCCTGCTCGACGACCCGGCCCACCTCAAGCCGTGGGCGGACAAGAACCCGATGATCAAGCCGAACGTGGCCCAGCTGCAGCACATCGAGCCGTGGGTCGCCTTCCCGGGCACCGGCTTCCAGCAGATCCGCGACACGATGATGGACGCCGTCGAGAAGTCCGTGTTCCAGGGCGCCGACCCGCAGACGTCGCTCACCGCCGCGGCGAAGCAGACCGCGTCGCTGCTGCCCGGCGGCGGCAAGTGAGGCTCACGGCTCCCGAGCTGACCCTGATCCAGCTGAGCGACCCGCACATCTGCGCCGAAGGCGAGCTCCTGCATGGGGCCGTCGACACCTTCGCCACGCTGGACACCGCGCTCGGGACGATCCTGTCGTCCCGAGCGCGGGTCCACGGCCTGCTGCTCACCGGCGACCTCGCCAACGAGGGCAAGCCCGAGGCGTATCGGAGGCTCGCCTCGGCACTGGCGCCGGCGGCGGCCGAGCTCGGCGCGGAAGTCGTGTACGCCATGGGCAACCACGACGAGCGCGCCGCGTTCCGCCGGGAGCTGCTGCCCGAGTCGCCGGACCCGATCGCCGCGGTGGACTCGGTTCACCGCATCGAAGGCGTCCGGGTCGTCGTGCTCGACAGCAGCACGCCGGCCCGGCCCGACGGGCGGCTCGAGCCCGCCCAGCTGGAGTGGCTGCGCGACGAGCTGGCGAGCCCGGCCCCACGCGGCACGATCCTGGTGGTGCACCACCCGCCACTCCCCTCGCCTGTGCCGTCGGCGCACCTGCTCCGGCTGCACAACGCGGACGACCTGGCGGCGGCGCTGGCGGGCACGGACGTGCGGATGATCGTCACCGGCCACGCCCACCACACCGGCTGCGGGTCGCTGGCGGGGATCCCGGTGTGGGTCGGGCCGGCGCTCGCCTACCGGTCGGATCCGCTCCCGCCGCCGGGCCGGATGCGCGGGCGGGTGGGCGCGGGGATCAGCCGCATCGACCTGATCGACGGGACGTTCGTCGCCACCGCGGTCGAGATCGGCGACGCGCCGGTGGTGTACGACGAGGACAAGGAGGAACGCGTGCGCTACGCCCTGGACAAGTTCTTCAAGGACGGGTGAACGATGTTCGTCGAAATCCCGGCACCCGTGGTGGTGGTCCCGGCGCGCGTGGCTCGGCCGGCGCTGGTGCGGCGGCTCCTGCGCGGGGCGCCGCCGTACCTTTACCTCCTGCCGGCGTTGGCCCTGCTGGTGATCTGGACCTACCGCCCGCTCGTGCAAACCGCGCAGCTGTCGTTCTTCTCCTGGAACCTGTTGCCCACCCAGCCGGCGACACCGGTGGGGCTGGGCAACTACGTGCGGTTGTTCCAAGTGCCCGCCGTGGGCCAAGCCGCGCTGCGAACCCTGGAGGTGATCGGGGGCCTGATCCCGTTCACACTCCTGGTCCCGGTGCTGGTCGGCCTGCTCGGCCAGCGCGTGCGGGGCCGGGCACGCGCGGTGTACCAGGCGCTCGTGTTCGCCCCGCTGCTGGTCGCGCCCGTAGCCAGCGCAACCGTGTGGGAGTGGCTGCTCGAACCGTCGGGCGGCGCGGTGAACCGCGTGCTGGGCACCCACGTGAACTGGCTGCACGACACCACGTGGGCGCAGCCCGCGATCATCCTGGTGACCGGGTGGCACCTGATCGGGTTCGCGGTGCTCGTGGTGTCCGCGGGGCTGTCCAACATCAACAGCGACTACAGCGAGGCGGCCATGATCGACGGCGCCTCCCGCGGCCAGATCACCCGCTGGATCACGCTGCCGCTGCTGTCGCCGACGCTGGTGTTCCTGGCGCTGATGACGGTGCTGCTGTCGGCGCAGTGGACCTTCCCGCTGATCGACACGATCACGCAGGGCGGCCCGTCGGGCGCCACCACGAACGTCTACTACCTGCTGTGGGACTACAGCTTCCACAGCTTCGACGCCGGGCTCGGCACGGCGGCGGGGATGGTGCTGTTCGTGGTGTTCGGCATCATCGCCGCGGGGCTCGTTTTGCTCAGCGAGAAACTGTCCGTCCACGACGACTGAGGAGGCGTCCATGGTGGATTTCGTTCCGGGAGCGAGCTCGCGCCTGCGGGCCCTGCCCGGGCACCTGGCGCTCGGTGCGCTGGGCGTGCTGTGCGTCTTCCCCATCTACTGGCTCTACGCGACTTCGCTGCGCCGGCCCGACCAGGTGCTGTCGCTCTCGCCCATCCCGTGGCCGCTCTCGCTCGGCAACTACGCCGAGGCGATCCAGCTGGTCGACATCCCGCAGCTGCTGATCAACACGACGCTGGTGGCGCTGCTGACGGCGCTCGGACAGCTGCTCACCGGCCTGCTGGCGGCGTACGCGTTCGCCGGCTGGACCTTCCCGCTCAAGCGGCTGTGCTACCTGCTGTTCGTGGGCACCTGGCTCGTGCCGTTCCAGGTGACGATGCTGCCCAACTACGTGCTGCTGCTGCAGCTGGGCCTGCTCAACACCCTCGGCGGCGTGGTCGTGCCGAACCTGTGCTCGGCACTCGGCGTGATCCTGCTGCGCCAGCACCTCGACGGCTTCCCCAAGGAGCTCCTGGAGGCGGCCAAGATGGACGGCCGCTCCTCCTGGCGGACCTTGTGGACGGTCGTGGTGCCGAACCTGCGGGCCCCGCTCGCCGCGCTGGCGATCCTGCTGTTCGTCACGGCCTGGAACGAGTACTTCTGGCCCGCGATGGTGCTGCAGCGCAGCAACGACGTGCTGCAGCTCGGGCTGCGCAGCTTCATGATCAGTGAGGGCGGCCAGGGCACCTACTGGGGACCGCTGATGGCGGTGGCCGGCCTGGCGTGCCTGCCGATCTTCGCGCTGTACCTGGTGCTGCGCCGCCACATCGTGAACGCGTTCGTGCGCTCCGGTCTGAAATGAGACGCGGCGAACCCACTGGATGGGCGCACCCGCGGCATCGGTGTCGTCGGCCTGGTCGTCATGATCTGATCGACTTGTGTGATGGCGGGCTGGAGAACGGGCCGACGGCGTCGAGACATTCCAGAAACGAATCCCGCAGCCGATCGTCCTGATCGTCACGCCACACCACGTAAAGGTCGACGGCGGGCACGGGATCGTAGAGCGGAACCGCGACCGTGCGCGCGCCACCCGCGACGGCCCCGGCGAGCATCGCCCGCGAGATCGACGCGAAACCCACGAGGGATCGTGCCGTCACCAGGATCTCGGTCGTAGCCGGGTGATCGATCTCGTGCACGACGTCGAGCCCGATGCCTGCCTCGTCGGCGGCCCGGACGATGGCGTCGTACATGGCCGGGCACAGATCCCGTTCGAACAGCACGCACGGTTGGCCGGCCAGCTCGGCGAAGGGCACCCCGGGGCGCCCGGCCCACTTGTGCCGCTGCCGCACGACGGCGACGAGCGAAAGCCGCATCAAACGCCGGTAGCGGAACTTCGCCGTGGCCGGACGGCCGTAGACGAGCGCCACGTCGAGCGCGCCGCGCTCGAGCGCCTGAAGCTGCGGCCCGGTCCGCTTCTCCTCCAGCACCACGGCCACCTCCGGGTGGTCGGCCTGCATCTTCTCCATGACCGAGGGCAGGACGTGTTGCGCCGCGGGGAAGTTGTAGCCGACGCGGATCGTGCCGGAGCGACCGGCGGCAGCCTCGCGGACGGACCGCCCGGCCTGCTCGACCAGGCGCACGAGCTCACGCGCCTCGGCTTCGAACGCCTGCCCCGCCCGAGTCAGGTGCACCGCGTGGGTCGTCCGCGCCACCAGTTCCACGCCGAGGGTGCGCTCGAGACGTTGCAGCTGCTGGCTCAGCGATGGCTGGGTGAGGTGCAGCTTCAGGGCGGCGCGGCCGAAGTGCAGCTCGTCCGCAAGCGCCAGGAAGGCCAGCACGTGCCGGTACTCCATCACCACCTCCGCGACCCGTGGTCCGTCATCTTCACCCGCCAAGGCGAACACGCCGTGAACGGACCTCGAACCCGGGCGGGGCATAGCGGATCTCAAGGGTGCCGGAGCCGGCGGCAAGTGGTCCGCCAGGTCGCACGCATCGGGAGCAGCCCGCCGTGATCACCGGCCTGCTGGAGAAGTTCCTCGCCTGAGGCTCACGCGATGCGCGCCTCCGCCCGCGCGGGCGCGTGGAACGGCCCGGCGGCCTCCAGGCAGTCGAGGAACGCCGTGCGTGGGCTGTGCGGCCCGTCGCCTTCGCGCCAGACGGCGTAGAGGTCGATCATCGGGACCGGGTCGTAGAGCTGGACCCACGTCGGGCGCACGCCGCCGGCGGTCCCGATGCCGAAGATGCCGCGTGACACCGACGCGAAGCCCACCAGCGGCTTGACCGAGACAAGGATGCCCGTCGCCACGGGGTCGTCGACCACGTGCGCGACCCTGAGCCGCACGCTCGCACGCTCGGCCGCGGTCATGATCGCGTCGTACATCGCCGGGCACTTCTCGCGGGAGAACAGGATGCACCCCTGCCGGGCGAGCTCGGCGAACGGCACGCCCGGCCGGCCGGCCCAGCGGTGCCCCTGACCGACGATGGCGATCATCGGCAGACTCATCAGGCGCCGGTGGCGGAAATCGCTGGTGACGGGGTGCCCGTAGACGAGCGCGACGTCGAGCTCCCCCTCCGCCAGCGCGGCGAGCTGCGCCCCGGTGCGCTTCTCCTCGAGCTTGACCGACAGCTGCGGGTGCTGCACGTGCATCATCGCCATCGTCGCCGGCAGGATGTGCTGCCCGGCCGGGAAGTTGTAGCCGACGCGGACCGTTCCCGTCCGCCCCGCGGCGGCCTCGCGGGCCGAGTCCGCTGCCTTCTGCGCCTGCGCCATGATCGCGCGGGCGTCCACCGCGAACGCCCGCCCGGCCGAGGTCAGCCGCACCTCGTGCGACGTCCGGTCCACGAGCTGGACCTCCAGCGTCCGCTCGAGCCGCTGCAGCTGCTGACTCAACGACGGTTGCGTCCGGTGCAACCGCGCCGCAGCTCGCCCGAAGTGCAACTCCTCGGCGACTGCGAGAAAGCCCTCCAAGTGCCTGAACTCCATTTCCTGCCTCCGCACAGTTGTGGTCGCCAGCGTCGTCCACTCGTGAGAACGGGCGGTGAACCTCCGTTGCTGGCCGCAAGGCACCCGGATTAGATGCTGGTGCCACGAGCGGGCTCACCCCGCACGCAAACACTGAAGTCCACTGTGGACTCAGAGCTCAGAGGCTCTCGGTGAAGAAGCCCGCCAGTTTGTCCACCGCCGGGCCCACGTAGCGCTCCTTGTCGTAGAGGTCGACGTGGCTCGCGCCTTCGACATGGTGCAGTTCCTTGGGACCCGTGGCCTTCAGGAACGCCTCGACACTCATCCACGCGGTGATCGCGCGCGTGCCGACGATCATCAGCAGCGGGCGAGGGCCGATCAGCGGCACGGCGGCGAAGGCGTCGAACGTGGCGAACTTGTCGACGCTCGTCCAGTCGAAGAACTCGGCCGAGCGCGGGTGGTGTCCGCGCGCGGTGCGGTAGTACTCGAAGCCCTCCGCGCCGTGCTCCCCGCCGAGGGCGCGGGCCTGTTCGACCGTCTCGGGGAACAGCGTGAGCGGCGCGGGCTTCTCGCCGGCGGCCGCCACGGTGCGGGCGTGGGCGGCGGCGCCCAGCATGCCTTCGAACACGGCCGGGTCCTGCGCACCGTCGGCGCCCAGGCGGAACTGGCGGGCGATGTCGGCGCCGCTGACGGTCGCGACGGCCTTCACCCGGCGGTCGCTGCCGGTGGCCGACAGCACGTAGCCGCCGGACGCGCAGATGCCGAGCTCACCGATGCGGCCGGCGTCCACTTCGGAACGGGTGGTCAGGAACGACACGGCGGCCTTGAAGTCCTCCACGCGCTGCGCGGGGTCTTCGAGGCCGCGCGGCTCGCCGCCGCTCTCGCCCTGGAAAGCGGCGTCGAACGCCAGCGTGACGAACCCGCGTTCGGCCAGGCGGGCCGCGTAGAGACCGGCGGCCTGTTCCTTCACGCCGCTGCCTGGGTGGCCGACGATCACGGCCGGGCTCGGGCCGTCGGCCTCGGCCGGGACGTAGAGGTGGCCGGCGAGCCGGACGCTAGCGCTGTCGAAGGTGACGTCGATCTTCGGCACGGGGTGCTCCCTGGGGGGAATCTGTGCCCGGCGGGGTGCCGGGGCCTGGCTCCACGATCCGGCCGTGTCCGCGGGTCCACCAGAGACGGGTTTCCGGGTGGTCAAGATCCTGGCCCTCTTGCGCGCGGCAGGCCGGGCGCAGAATGAACGCATGACCACTCCGTCCGGCTCCGCGCGGCTCGGCGACTTCCTCAAGGCGCGCCGCGCCCAGCTGACCCCTCGCGACGTCGGGCTGCCCGAAACCGGCACCCGCCGCAAGGTCGCGGGGCTGCGCCGCACCGAGGTCGCACAGCTGGCGGCCATCAGCGTCGAGTACTACACGCGGCTGGAACAGGGCCGCGCCCAGGCGTCGGCGACGGTCCTCGCCACGCTCGCACGCGCCCTGCTGCTCGACGACGACCAGCAGACCTACCTCTACGACCTCGCCGGCAAGGCCGACGCCCGCCCGCGCCGCCGTCGCACGGTGCAACGGGTGCGGCCCGCCATCCGGCGCCTGCTCGACCAGCTCACCGAAACCCCCGCGATCGTCCTCGGCAAACGCCTCGACATCCTGGGGTGGAACACCGCGGCGACCGCCCTGTACGTCGACTTCGCCCAGGTGGCGCCCGCGCGGCGCAACTATGTGCACCTCATGTTCACCGAGCCGGCGTTCCGCGCCCTGCACCCGCACTGGCAGCACGACGCTCGTGTGGCCGTGTCGGCCCTGCGGATGGAGGCGGCCACCGATCCCGAGGATCCGGAGCTGGCCCGCCTCGTCGGCGAGCTTTCCGTGCAGAACGGCGACTTCCGCACGTGGTGGGTCGAGCACCGGGTCACCAGCGCGGGCTTCGGCACCAAGAACTACCGGCACCCGCTCGTCGGCGACCTCACGCTCGACTGCGACACCTGGCTCAGCCCCGACGGCTCCGGCCAGCGACTGATGGTCCTCACCGCCGAGCCCGGCACCCCGTCGCGCGACGCGCTGGACATCCTGCTGTCCTGGAACGCCGAACATTCGGCGGCCGAGCGATGACCTGGACCGCTTCGGAACTGGCTGCGCTTTCGGCTTCGGAGTCGCTGGAGCTCAGTGCGGGGTCCGATGGTGACGCCTGGGTGGAGGTCGGTTTCGTCCTCGTCGACGGCACGCTGTTCGTCCGCGCGTTCCGCGGTCCCGGCTCCCGGTGGTTCCAGGCCGCCTCGAACCACCGCCGCGGCCGACTCCGGGTCGCCTCGCTGAGCCGCGCCGTCGCGTTCGCTGCCGACGGCGAGGGTGCGGCCGAGATCGACGAGGCTTACCGCGCCAAGTATGGAGCCGCTTCGCTCGTTACCAATGCCCACGCTCGAGCCGCGACGCTCCGGATCACCCCGGCGTAGCGCGATCGGCCGGCAACGACAGGTCTCAGCAGTCCTGCTTGTCGACGCGGTCGACGAGCAGCGTCCGGATGAGACTCGCCGGTGCGGGAGGCGCGGGGTCGGGCCGGCCCCACGCCGTGATGGCCCCGGCGACGGCCTCGATCTGTTCCGTGGCCGGGGTTGTCGCGCCGGCGTCGAGGGTTTCGCGTAGCGCGGTGATGCCGTCGGTCGCGTCTTCGAGGGCGACGGCCGCGGGCAGTGCGGCCGCGGCCAGTCCGGCGAACGGCGGCGGATCCGCGAGGGCGGTCGTGACGGTGGCGCGGGTCTGGTGCACCGTGCGGTAAGTCTCGTCGCGGACGGCCTGGTACCCGGTCGGATTTCTGGTCGGCGCAACGGTTCGGCGGAGGTACACGACCACCTGGCGGGCGGTCGCGGCGAGATCGGCCTTGTCGGGCAAGGCGTACCGGCCGGGCCAAAGCAGGTAGCCGAACACGAGCGCGATCGCGCAGCCGAGCAGCGTGTCGGTGACGCGCACGAGCGGGAACTGCGCGTCCTCGGCTGCGATGCACGCGCTCAGCAGCGCCGAGGACGTGACCCCGACGACGCTCAGCGCGTACAGCCTGGGCGCCACCAGCACCGCGAAGCCGATCGAGACCGCGGCGACCGCCGCGATCGGCCAGCCGGACCCAAATCCCAGCAAGGCCGCCATCGCCACGAGCGCGCCGCCCACCGTCCCCGCCACGCGGTTGACCGTGCGCACGAACACCGTGCCGTACTCGGTGCGAACGACGACGGCGACCGTCAGCGGGAGCCAGTACCCGTGCCCTCGGTGGTGCACCAGCCCGGCGAGCAGTGTCGCGATGGCCATGCACCAGGACAGGCGCACGCCCGCGAACACCACCGATCGCCGGCCGAGGGTCCGCGCCGCGGCAGCCGCGCGCTGTCGCAACGGGAGCGCCACGACGACGTCGTGACTGCCGAACCCGGGGAGCCGACCGGACCGCACCTCGGCGGCGCCGCCCGTGCCGCGCTCGAGAGTTCGGGTGACGCCCGACCTTCGACGTAGTACGTAGCCGCGCGTGCCGCCGTCTCCTGCGCCGCGGCCAGCGCGATCAGCAGGTCCCGGTGCCGTCGCGGAGCTCTCAACCGGTGGTCGAGCACGGCGGCGTGGGCACCCGCGCTGCACGCCGCCAACTCGACCCGGAGCCGCGCCGCCGGCCCGGTCCCGACGGCGTCCAGGAGGTCCGCGCAAGCGCGGAACACCTCCGCGATCGCCTGCCGCTCGTGACTCCGCCGCCGCACCGCCCACGGCAGCAGCGCCGGCACCGACACGATCGCGGTCGCCAGCAGGTACCACGCCGACTGCTCCCACCACGGCATCGTCACCCCGCTGAACTGCGCGAACGCCGTGCCGATCACGGCCATCACCGCACCGGCCGTGAACATCGGGCCCAGCGCCCCGACCATCCCGCAGACCAGCGCCACCCCGGCGGCGACGGCGACCTGACCCGCCAGGGCACCCGCCACGGCGCCGAGTCCCAGCCCGGCCACGGCACCCAGGCCCTGGCTCGTCAGGGCGAGGGCGCGGGTGCGGTACCGCGTCCCGGACGGAGGACGCGCCGATGGCCCCACTCACGTCCCCACCTCCCCGATCCGCAGCAGGGACATGCTACGCGGGACCCGGCGTTTACTCCACTGTGGACGGACGCGGCCGGCAGGTCAGAACGTGAGGCTGCGCGCGAGGACGTCCTTGCGCACCTTGCCCATCGCGTTGCGCGGCAGCTCCGGCACCAGCTCCAGGCGCGTGGGCCAGTACCACTCCGTCATGCCGAGTGTGGCGAGGTGGTCACGCAGGCCCGCGAGCGTCGGCGGCTCGGCAGCGGCCACGACGACCGCCGCGGGCAGCTCGCCGCCGGAGGTGTCCGGGTAGCCGACGAGCGCGACGTCGCGGACGGCCGGGTGCTCCAGCAGCGCGGACTCCACGTCGGCCGCCGGGATCATGAGCACGCCGCCGATGCGGTCGGCGTCGCGGCCCAGGAGACGGATGCCGCCGCGGCCGTCGGGGATCGCGAGGTCACCCGTGTCGTACCAGCCGTCGTCGTGGTCGGCCGCCACGGTGAGCTCACCGGTGTCCCGCCCGACGGTGGCCAGGCAGACGGTGGCACCCCGGACGTAGAGCCGGCCCGGCCGTTCCGCGGTGATTTCCCCCAGGTCGGACCGCAGATCGAGTTCGCTGCCCCGGGAGATCCGGCCGACGCTGTGCAGCGCCCAGTCCGGCGGGTCGTCGGCGCGCATGAGGGTGCCGCCGGACTCGGTCATGCCCCAGCACGTGCGCAGCGGCACGCCCAGGGCGCGGGCGACGTCGGCGACGAGCGCGGCGGGAGTCGCGGTGCCGAGCGTCGTCACGGTGCGCAGCCGGCCGGGCCGCGCGTACGGCAGCAGCTGGGTCAGGAACACCGGCGCGATCAGCAGCTGCGTCACGGCCGTCTGTTCGAGGTAGGCGCCGATGGCTTCGGGTTCCCAGCGGTCCGCGACGACCCCGCAGCCGCCGGTGAGCAACGGGCGCATGAGGCAGTGGAAGATGCCGCCGGTGTGGGTGAGGGAGTGCGGGGTGAAGAACCGCTCGGCCGGTCCCTGGTCGTCGGCCGTGATGTGTGCGGCGGCGGTGGCGTACTCGGTGTTGAGGGTGTGCAGCGCGCCCTTCGGCCGGCCGGCGGTGCCGGAGGTGAAGAGCACCAGGCAGACCTGGTCGGGGTCTGGCCGGGCGTCCTCCAGGGCGACGGCGTGCCGCGTTTCCCACGGTTGTTCGAAGTGCTTCGTAAAGTCGACCTCGTCCGCCGCGACCCGCGAGCCCAGCACGACCCGATGCCGCAGCTTCGGCAGCCGCGGGACCATCTCCGCCAGGGCCGCCGCGTGATCGTAGCCGTCAAAGACGCCGGCCGTCACGCACACCGCCGCGCCGACCCGGGCGAGCACGCGCTCCAGCTCGCGCGACCGGATCGTCGGCATCACGGGCGCCACCAGCGCGCCGACCCGGAAACAGGCCAGCAGCAACGGATTGACCTGCCACACGTTCGGCAGCTGCACGGCCACGACCTGCCCCGGCCCCACACCCAGCTCGGTCAGCGCCCCGGCGTACCGCTCCACGCACCGCGCGTACTCGCGATAGGTCAACCGCGTCGTTTCGCCCGTCGCCGTCTGCAGCGCGATGAGGGCGGGCGCGTCCGGAGACTCGTCTCGCCACCGCACGAGGTCCTGCAGCGGATTTCCGTCCCGCCACACGCCTTCCGCGCGAAACCGGTCCACAACGGACGGTGGCGGCCGGAGGCTGAACACCGTCCGCCCCGGTCCTGGCGTGAACACGTCGGTGATGGCCGGCCCCTTCGGCTCGCAGGCGGTGAACAGCACGACCACGCTACGGTCCCCGCCCCACCCGGCCCGAGGCCCCGCCGGGCAAAGTTTTCCGGCCGACCGGGCAACGCGATCCGCCCTTCGCACGTATACGTCTCGAATCGAGGGGGAACGGATGCCCGATCCGACCGACGCCGAGATCAAGGCGGCCGGCCGATGGCTGGAGAAGCACGACGTCCCGGCGAGCCGGCTCACGCCGTTTCTCGCGCGGCGGCTCGGCGTGCGCGCAGGTGCGCGACCCGGGCCGACGTGGTCCGGAATGCTCGCCGGCCTGCTGGTGATCGCGTTCGGCTCGTTCGCGATGCAGTTCTTGTCACTGCTGCCCGGAATCGACCACGACGACCTGCCTGAGGGCCGCACCACCTTCTGCCTCTTCGCCGGGCTGCAGCTCACCCTCTGGCTGCCCGTGCGGTGGGCCAACCGGCGCACCGCGGCCTGGCTCGGCGCCCCGACGCCCGCGCAGCGACCTTCGTGGCACGAGGTGCTGAACGGGTGGTACGTCGCGGCCGCCGTGGTCACATTCGGCGGCGGCGCCGGCCTGGCGGTGGCGATGGTCGTGTCGTCCGGCAGCGTCTGGGCGCTGTTGTGGCTCGGGCTGCTGACGCTCGGCGCGGCCGTGGTGGCGGCAGTGCTGACCGACGTGCTGACGCGGCCGGTGCTCGCCGACGACGAGCTCTCCCGCTCCGTCGACGGAATCCTCCGCCGTAACGAGCCCTACTTCGCGCTGCCGGCGTTCTACGCGCTACCGGTGGTCGCCGACCTGGCGACGACCAACCGGCAGCCGCCCGGGTTCGTGCCGTGGCTGATCGTGTACGTAGTGGTCGCCGTCGGCGCGCAGGCGGCAGGGCTGGACCGGCACCGGCGCCGGGCCCTGACCGTGGCCGCCTGAAGCGATGGCGGGCGTCTCGGACCGGAAGCTGTGCCCGAGGTGCTCGCCGAGGCCGAAGTAGTGGCGGAAGTTGTAGATCAGCGGGCTCCACTTCGCGGGATCCACGTGCTGGGTACCGGGCACGACCAGCTCCGGCGCGCAGTGCACCCGCAGCACGTCGGCCTCGATGACGAGGAACCCGGCGCGCTCGCGGATGGCGGCCGCGCGGGCTTCCAGCTGCAGCGGGCATTCGGCGATGCGCGGCGGCCGGACCAGCTCGGCCGGTTGTGGCCGCAGACCGGCCGCGGCGAACTTGTCGGGCTCGTGCCGGAACCGGTCGCGTTTGTGCTTGGGCACCGGGTCCGCGCCCGTCAGCGGGGCGAGCCGCTCCACCGCGGCCCATTGGCCGGGACCGGGCAGGTTGATCACGAGGTCGGGACGCGAGGTGAGGTTGCGCGCGCCGTGGCCGCAGCGGGCCAGCCCGAGCACCACGACCTCACCGAGCGCCCAGGCCGACGACATCGGCGTGATGTTCGGGGAGCCGTCGGCGTTTTCTGTGGTCAGCAAGGCGACCGGTGTGCCGAAGTACAGGATGCTGGGGGCAATCGCGACATGATCGTTCACGAGCGCCCACGCTAGGGGCGCGGCGCTTCGGCCCCGGCCGAAGCGATCGGCGGCCTCAGAACTCCTCGGCGATCGACGACCAGAAGCGCAGTGCCGCTCGTTCCATCTCCAGCCCGAGCCGCAGCGGGATCATGCGGCGCGCGTACTGGGGCTCGGAACCGAAGCGGCGCTGCATGTCCTCGTACACGGAGATGCGTTCTTCGTGCTGTTTGATCTGCTCGCGCGCCAGGTTCACGATGTTGCCGGAGTCGCCGAGCTCGTTGAAAAAGAGCTTCATCTCGGCGATGTCGCGCATCTCGAAATGCTCGTGCGTGGGCGCGGCGAGCCACGCCCGCACGGCTTCGCGGCCTTCGTCGGTGAGGCTGTAGACCTTGCGCCGGCGCCCGGTCTGCTCGGTCTCGACCTCCAACAGCCCCATGCGCTCCAGCCGCTCCGGCTCCGAGTACAGCTGCGCGTGGGGGAAGGACCAGAAGTACCCCACCGAGTGTCCGACGGCGCGCTTGAGGTCGTACGGCGTGGACGGGCCACGCAGCCCGATCGTCCCCAGCACGACGTACGAAGTCGTGCTCAACCGTCCGCTTGACATGCCCTCGACCCTACCGTAATTTCGCCCATAGTCCGAAACAGACGATTCGATTCGGACCATCGATCTCCGGATCTCCGGGAGTGAGAGTGCGCCGATGGACTTGGTGAAATCCTTCCGCTGGACAGCCGAGCGGTACCCGCATCGCCGGGCCGTGGGTGGCCGGCATCCGATGACCTACGCCCAATGGGACGACCGCACTGACCGCCTGGCCGGTGCGCTGACCCGGCTGGGCGTGCGCCCGGGCGACCACGTCGCGCTCCTCCTCGCCGGCGGGGAGCCGCTCGCGAGCCTGCACCTCGCCGTGCAGAAGACCGGGGCGATCTCCGTTCCGCTGTCCACGCGGTTCAGCGCCGACGACGTGGCCTACTGCCTGCGCGACTGCTCCCCCGCCCTGCTGATCACCGACAACACCACCGACACCACGGTCGCCGGCATCGCCGAGCTGCCGGCCCGCGCATACTCCGGAGCGGCGCTGGATGCACCCGACCGGGTGACGCCGCTGGCGCGGCTGCTCGACTCCCCCGCGCCGAAGCACCAGCCGGCCGATGGCGACACGAGCGTCATGCTCTACACGTCCGGCACCACGGGCCGGCCGAAAGGTGTGCCGCGCCGCCACTCCGCCGAGCACGCGGCCGCGGTGGCGCACCTGATCCAGACCCAGCACCGCCCTGGCGAGGTCGCGCTCGGCGTGATGCCGATGTTCCACACCATGGGCATGCGCGCGCTGCTGGCCAGCATCCTCGCGGCGGGCACCTGGGTGCCGCAGGAGAAGTTCGACGCCGAGGAGTCGCTGGAGCTCATCACCGGGGAAGACGTGAGCGCGCTCTACCTGGTGCCCACCGCGTACTGGTCGCTGGTCCACACAGGACGGCTGGCCGAAGCGAAGTCCGTGCGGCGGCTGGCCTACGCGGGCGCGTCGATGACGCCCGCGCTCGCCGAACGGCTCGACGCCGAGCTGCACCCGGAGGTGTTCGTCAACCACTTCGGCAGCACGGAGATCTACACCTTCACGATCGGGCCCGACGTGCGCCGCAAACCGGGCTGCGCCGGCCGCGCCGGGGTCTTCTCCCGCGTCCGCCTGGTCAGCCCGGCCGAGGGCGCGTCACCGGACGACCTCGTGGCGCCGGGCGAACCGGGCCAGGTGGCGGTGTCGCTCGAGAGCCCGGAGGCGTTCAGCGGGTACTGGCACCGGCCCGACGCCGACGCGAAGTCGCTGCGCGCCGGCTGGTACTTCACCGGCGACCTCGCGACCGAGGACGAGGACGGCGACCTGTGGGTCGCGGGCCGTGTGGACGACATGATCAACTCCGGCGGCGAGAACATCTACCCCGAGGACATCGAAGACGCCCTCGTGCGCTGCCCGGCCGTCGCCGAGATCGTGGTCGCCGGGCTCCCCGACGACCGTTGGGGCAGCGCGGTCACGGCGTTCGTCGTGCCCTCGGCCGGGTACCGGCCCGAGGAAACGCTGGCACAGCTGGAGTCCTACGCGCGGGAACACTCGGGACTGCCGTCGCTGAAACGGCCCAAGCGCTACCTGGCCGTGGCCGGTATCCCCAAGTCGGCCGTCGGCAAGATCCTGCGCCGCGAGCTGACCGCGGGCCACTACCGCCGGCTGGCGCAGCTCGTGCCGGGCAAGGAGCGCGCATGACGGCGGCCCGCATCGAAGACGTTCCCTTGCTGTGCGGCAAGGGGAAGTTCCTCGACGACCTCGATCCGATGCGCGGCTCGCTGGTCGCGGCGGTCGTGCGCAGCCCGCACCCGCACGCGCGCATCCGGTCCGTCGAGCTGTCGCGCGCCCGGGCGCACCCGGGCGTCGCGGTGGTCCTCGGCCCGGACGACGTACTCGCGGCGCTGAAGCCGTTCCCCCTCTCGCTCAACACACCGATCCGCTACTACCCCACCGGGACCGACAAGGTGCGATTTGTCGGCGAGCCCGTGGCCGTCGTCGTCGCGACCGACCGCTACACGGCCGAGGACGCGGCGGAACTGGTCGAAGTGGACTACGAGCCGCTACCGCCCGTGGTCGACTCCACGCGCGCGATCGCCGAGGACGCACCGTTGCTGCACGAGGAGCTGGGCAGCAACGTCGCCACCGACCGCACGTTCAGCTTCGGTCCCGTCGACGAGATCTTCGCCGCCGCCGCGCACGTGGTGACCGGCGAATACCGGTTCCCGCGCTACACGTCGGCACCCATGGAGTGTTACTCGGTCGTCGCGGAGTGGCTTGAGGACGCCGACGGACCGGGTGTCACCGCGTGGGCCAACTTCCACGGGCCGTTCTCCATGGTCCCGGTGCTGGCGGCGGGCCTCGGGCTGCCGACGTCGCGAGTGCGGCTGCGCGTGCCTGCGGACATCGGCGGCAGCTTCGGCATCAAGTCGGGCATCTACCCCTACGTCGCGCTGATGGCCTTGGCCAGCAAGCACTGCGGCCGGCCGGTGCGCTGGACCGAGGACCGCGTGGAGCACCTGCTGTCGAGCTCGGCGGGTTCGGACCGGTGGATGCGGTTCGAGGCGGCCGTCGACGCCGACGGCAAAGTCGAGGCCCTGCGCGCCGACCTCGTCGACAACGTCGGCGCGTACCTGCGCCCGCCCGAGCCCAGCACGCTCTATCGCTGCTTCGGCAACATCACCGGCGCGTACGGCATCGGCGCGGTGGCGATCCGGGCCCGGGCGGTGGTCACAAACAAGACGCCCACCGGCCTCAACCGCGGCTTCGGCGGCCAGCAGCTCTACTTCGGGCTCGAGCGGATCATGGACCGCGTCGCCCGCGAGCTCGACCTCGACCCCGCGGAGATCCGGCGGCGCAACCTGATCCAGGCCGGCTCGTTCCCGTACCACACGCCCAGCGGCGGCGTGTACGACTCGGGCGACTACCCGCGGGCGTTCGAGCTGGCCCTGCGCAACGCCGACTACGAGAAGCTGTGCGAGCGCCGGCGGCAGGCTCGTGAAGCCGGCGAGTACTTCGGCATCGGCATGGCGACGATCGTCGACCCGTCGGCGACCAACATCGGCTACGTCGGTCTCGCCACCCCGGCCGAGCAGCGCGCGAGTGGGCGCGGGAAGTCGGGCAGCACGGAGCACGTCCGGATCAGCGTCGACCCGCAGGGCGTGGTGTCGGTGCTGCTGGGCACGGTGCCGCAGGGCCAGGGACACGCCACGGTCGCGCGCCAGCTCGTGGCCCAGCGGCTGGGGCTGCCGCAGGAGTCCGTGCGGCCGGTGGTCGAGATGGACACGGCCACCACACCGTGGACGATCACCTCCGGCAGCTACTCCTCGCGCTTCGCTCCCCTGCTCACCAGCGCGCTCGTCGCCGCGGCCGACAAGATCGCCGAGACGATCCGGGCCGCGGCCGGCGTGCTGCTCGACACGGATCCCGCCGGGCTGGAGCTGGCCGACGGGTTCGTGCGCGAACGCGACGCACCCGATCGGTGCGTGGCCTTCCGGCACGCCGCCGGGTTGGTGCACTGGGACCCCGGGTCACTGCCGGAAGGGGTGCCGGCGCGGCTGTACGAGGAGGCGGCGTTCAACCCGCCCCAGGCCAAAGCACCGTCCACAGGGGACCAGATCAACTCCAGCCTGTGCTACGGATTCGTCGCCGAGCTGGTCGCGGTGCGGATCGACCCGGTGAGCCTCGCCGTGGAGGTCGAGCTGGTGTCCACAGTGCACGACGCCGGCACGATCCTGAACCCGAAGCTGCTGGAGGGCCAGGTGCACGGGGCGCTCGCGCACGCCCTCGGCGGCGCGCTCTACGAAGAGCTCCGCTACGCCGATTCGGGCCAGCCCACGTCGGCGACCTTCATGGACTACCTCTGCCCCACCAGCGCGGAAGCCAGCTACCCGCTGATCAGCGACCACCTCGAGACGCCCTCTCCGTTCACCACGCTCGGCGCGAAGGGCTGCGGCGAGGGCTCGAGCATGAGCCTGCCGGTGGCGATCGCCAACGCGGTCACCGACGCGCTCGGCGTCGAGGTCACGACCCTGCCCCTGCACGGCAACGTCGTGCACGAACTACTGGAAAGGAAGGCCTAATGGCGCTCACCGGAGGCGAGATCCGGCTCGGCCGCACCCACGACGGGCAGGTCGCCCAGCTGACGCTCTCCCACGGCCGCTTCACGATCATCACGTGGGAGATGCGGCAGCGGATGGCGGAGCTGTTCGCCGAGATCGACGCCGACGACGACGTGCGCGTGGTGGTGCTGAAGTCCGACGGCGAGCACTTCTCCTCGGGCGGCGACATCCCCGGCTTCATGGAGGTCGAGCCGGTCGGCTTCACCGACCTCGGCCACAACGTCACCGCGCCCGCGCGCAGCAGGAAGATCGTGGTCGCGGCCGTCGACGGCTACTGCTTCGGCGTGGGCCTGGAGCTCGTGCTGTCGACGGACATCCGGCTGGCCACGCCGCGCAGCCGGTTCGCGCTGCCCGAGATGAAGCTCGGCATGATCCCCGGCAGCGGCGGCACGCAGCGGCTCGCGCGGCTGATCGGCCTGTCGCGCGCCAAGTTCCACATCCTCACCGCCGAGCGGATCACCGGCGAACAGGCGCTGGACTGGGGCCTGGTGGCCAAGCTCGCGGCCGACCGCGACGAGCTCTACGCGGAGACGGACAAGGTCGTCGAGACGCTGCTGGGCTACTCCCCCATGGCGGCGCGCACCGCCAAGGAGGTGCTCGACAAGGGCGTCGACGGGCCGCTCTACACGGGCATCGAGCTGGAGCGCAAGGCGTACGCGATGCTGCGCGCGAGCCACGACTTCGCCGAGGGCGTGGCGGCGTTCACCGAGAAGCGGCCCGCGAAGTTCCAGGGGCGCTGAGCCGTGAAAGCCGCACCGTTCGCCTACGTCCGGCCCGCGACGCTCGACGACGCCGTCGCCGAGCTCGTGCGCAGCGCCGGTGAGGGCAAGGTGCTCGCGGGAGGCCAGTCGCTGGTGCCGATCCTGGCGATGCGGCTTGCGCGTCCGTCCACCGTGGTCGACATCGCGGCACTGTCCGAACTGGACTTCGTGCGCCGCGACGGCGACGAGCTCGTGATCGGGGCCCTGGTGCGCCAGCGGACGCTGGAAGGGCACCCGCTCGCCGCGGCCGTGCCGCTGCTGCGCCTGGCGCTGCCGTGGATCGGGCACCGCGAGCTGCGCAGCCGGGGCACGGTGTGCGGCAGCATCGCGCACGCCGACCCCGCCGCCGAGCTGCCCGCGGTGGCCTGCTGCCTGGGCGCGTCGCTCGAGATCGCCGGTCCGCACGGCCGGCGCACCGTGACGGCGGCCGAGTTCTTCCACGGCGCCATGGCCACCTCGGTCGGCGCCGAGGACGTGCTGGCCGCGGTGCGCTTCCCCGTGGCCCGCCCTGGTGAGGGCTTCGGGTTCGCCGAGATCGCGCGCCGCCACGGCGATTTCGCGCTGGCCGGGGTGGCCACGCGGTTCCGTGCCGACGACGGGGAAGCCGCGTTCACCGCGTTCGGGGTGTCCGATCGTCCGGTTACGCGCGACGTCACCGGTCTCGGCGACGACGAAGTGGCCGACCTGGCCCGCGACCTCGTGGACACCGCGGGCGACACCCACGGCTCACGCGAGTACCGGCAGCGGCTCGTCGCGGCGCTGGCCGTGCGCGAGCTGGCCCGGGCGCGGCGAGCGGCGGAAGGAGGAACGGCATGACTCTGCCGCGGCCGGTCCGCGCGGAAGCCGGCGAGCCCGTCGACGTGACGATGACCGTGAACGGCACGGAGGTGTCGCTGTCGCTGCCCGCGCGCGTGACGCTCGCCGACGCGCTGCGCGACCACCTCGGCCTCACCGGCACGCATCTGGGCTGCGAGCACGGCGTGTGCGGGATGTGCACCGTGCTGGTCGACGGCTCCGCCGCCCGCGCGTGCCTGTTGTTCGCCTGCCAGCTCGACGGCGCGGACATCGTGACGGTCGAGGGCCTCGGGCGCCCGGACGACCTGCACCCGTTGCAGGAGGCGTTCGGCTCGCACCACGCGCTGCAGTGCGGGTTCTGCACGCCGGGGTTCCTGCTCAGCTCCTACGACCTGCTGGCGCACAAGCCGGACGTCGCCGAAGAGGACCTCCCCGTGGAGCTGTCCGGCGTGCTGTGCCGGTGCACCGGCTACCGCAACATCCTCTCCGCGGTGTCCGAAGTGGCCGGTGCGCACCGCGACGGGATCCCCGAGCCACGCAACTGCGGGCACCACGTGCTGATGGGCCACACCGCGGCCAAGCCCGGCGCCAAGTCCGCGCCCGAACCGGTGGGCGTCGAGGAGATCGAACTGCCGCAAGGGGATCCGACCTTCACCGTCGAGGTCACCCAGGAGCTCACCGCGTCGCCAGAGAAGACGTGGGCCGTGCTCGACGACATCGACCTCGTCGCCGCGTGCCTGCCCGGGGCGGAGATCACCGAGCACCTCGGCGACGATCGTTACCGCGGCCAGGCGCGGGTCTCCGTCGGGCCGATCCGGCTTTCGTTCGCGGGGCTGGCGCAGGTCACCGAACGTGACGCGGAGGCGCACCGCCTGCGGGTGATCGGCCAGGGCGAGGACGTCGGGGGCGGGCGCACCCAGGCCGTCATCCTGCTCGTCGCGGAGGAAACCGGCGCGGGGACGCGGCTGCGGGCGACCGCGCAGGTGTACCTGACCGGCCGGATCGCGCAGTTCGGCCGCGCGCTGGCCGGCGACGTCAGCCGGCGTATGTTCGAGCAGTTCGCCGCGGCCGTGGAGGAGACCGCGGTGTCCGGGGTGCGCACGACGGCAAGGAAGCCGCCGGGCGCACTGGCCCTCCTCGCAGCCACTCTCGCGGCGAAAGCCCGGGAATGGGGCCGGCGCCTGCGCCGGGCCGAGCACAACCCACCCACACATCCGAAAGGGACTCAACGATGAGTTCGACCGCCCCGATCGACAAGATCCTGAGCGACGCCGTCGACGCCGGCGACGTGCCCAACGTCGTGGCCATCGCCGCCGACGACAACGGCATCATCTACGAAGGCGCCGCCGGCCCGCGCGCCGCCGGCAGCGCCGACCCGGCGTCCGCGGACACACACTTCCGCATCATGTCGATGACCAAGATGGTCACGACCACCGCGGCGTTGAAGCTGGCCGACCAAGGGCAGCTCGACCTCGACGCGCCGGTCGAGCGGTACCGGCCCGAGTTCGCCGAGATGAAGGTGCTCGAAGGCTTCGACGGTGACCAGCCGAGGCTGCGGGCGCCGGCCTCGCGGGCGACCGTGCGGCAGCTGATGACGCACACCTCGGGCCTGAGCTACTGGTTCTGGAACGACGACATCGTGAAGTGGGAGAAGGCCACCGGCATCCCCAACGTGCTGTCGGGCCAGAAGATCGTGCTGACCGCCCCGATGATCGCCGATCCCGGCACGAAGGTCGAGTACGGCACCAACACCGACTGGCTGGGCCAGGTGGTCGAGGCCGTCGCCGGGGTGACGCTCGACGTGTTCTTCAAGGAGCACATCACCGGGCCGCTGGGGATGACCGAGACGTCGTTCGCCCCGACCGGCCCGCAGCGCAGCAACCTGGCGCCGGTGCACGTCCTGGGCGAGGACGGCAAGTGGCTGGCCACCGACATCAACATCCCCGAGCAGCCCGAGTACTGGGCCGGCGGCCACGGTCTGTACTCCACGCCGCGCGACTACCTCAAGTTCCAGCGGATGCTGCTGGGCGGCGGCACGCTCGACGGCACCAAGGTGCTCGAACGCTCCACTGTGGACGCCGCGTTCACCAACCAGATCGGCGACCTGGACTTCCCGGCGCGTATCCCGACCGCGGACCCGACGTCGTCGTTCGACTTCGCCGCGGGTCCGGGCCACAAGTGGGGCCTGGGGCTCGTGCTCAACAGCGAGCAGCGACCGGGGATGCGCGCCGCGGGCAGCGGGACGTGGGCCGGGCTGTGCAACTCGTTCTTCTGGGTCGACCCGGTGAACCGCGTGACGGGCGCGATCTACAGCCAGTCGCTACCGTTCGTGCCGCCGCCGTTCGTCAAGCTGTACGAGGACTTCGAGCGGGCACTGTACGCGACGCGCTAGTTCCTGAGGCGGCGACGTCCCCGGCCGGGTGCCGCGACCATCCGGCCGGAGTCGTCGGACTCTACGCGTCAGGCGGCCAGCGCCAGCCCGCCGTCCACGGCGAGGACCTGGCCGGTGAGCCAGGCCGCGTGCGGGTCGGCCAGCCGCACGATCCAGGCGGCGACGTCGGCCGGCTGACCACGGCGGCCCAGCGGGATGCGCTCAACCTCGGCTGCCTTGACGCGGTCGACCTCCTCTGGTGACAGGCCTGCCGACACCAGCGCTTCGCTCTCCGTCGGCCCGGGGGCGACCGCGTTGACGCGCACTCCGTCGGGCGCCAGCTCGAGTGCCCAGCTGCGCGTGAGGGATTCGACGGCCGCCTTCGAGGCGCCGTAATGGGCCGCGCCGGCCAGCGGGCGGTGGCCGAAGGTGCTGGAGACGTTGACGATCGCGCCTCGGCTTTCGCGCAATGGCTTCAGCGCGGCGCGCGCGAGCAGGCTGGGCGCGACGACGTTGACGGCGAACAGGCGCTCGACACCCTCGGCGGTAGTGTCGGCGAGCGGCATCCCGGTGAAGATGCCGGCGTTGTTGACCAGCACGTCGAGCCGGCCCCAGCGGTGCAGTGCGGCGTCCACAACGGACTCCGCGGCCCCGGTTCGCGCCAGGTCGGCCGCGTGGACCTCGATCACCGGATGCCGGGCGGCGGTCTCGGCGAGGGCTTCGACCCGCCGGCCGACGACGAGGACTTTCGCCCCCGCGTGCGCGAACGCCTCCGCGCTCGCGCGGCCGATGCCCGATCCGGCACCGGTGACGATCACGACGTGTCCGGACAGGTCGCTCAACGTCGGGTTCACGGGTTCACTCCTTCGTTCGATGTTCTGCGAACGTCGAACGTAGCACGTTGTTCGGCCGTCGTAGAATGACGGGCGACTCTCCCCCGACGAACGGATCCGCATGAGGCACCCGACGCCCCCGCCGGCGCCCGAGGACATGAAGCTGGCCGAGGTGCTCTCCGCGTTGAGCGACTCCGTGCGCCTCGGCCTGGTGCGCCAGCTCGCCGACGGCGCCGAACGCAAGTGGGGCGACCTGCGTGCGCCCGTCGCGAAATCCACGCTCAGCCACCACCTGAAGACGCTCCGCGGCGCCGGCGTCACCGAAACCCGCGAAGACGGCACCCGTTGCTTCGTCACCCTCCGCCGTCGCGCGCTCGACCAGCGGTTTCCCGGCCTCCTGGACGCGGTGCTGAAGGCCGCCGACGAAGAGCAGATCGGCCAAGCGCCCGCGCTCGACAGGACCGCCCCGCGCCCCTAACCTGACTAGAGCGATCGCTCCAGCGGGAGGCGCCATGCCGACGATCGAACTGTCCGCCGGGCCGATCGACTACGTCGACACCGGCGGCCCCGGACCCGTGGTCGTGTTCACGCACGGCTTTCCGATGAACGAGACGCAGTGGCGCAAGGTCGTCCCGCTGCTGGCCGGCTACCGCTGCGTGCTGCCGACGCTCCCCCTCGGCGCCCACCGCAAGCCGATGCGCCGCGACGCGGACCTCTCCCAGCGCGGCCAGGCACTGCTGCTCGGCGAGTTCCTGGAACGCCTCGGCCTCGCCGACGTCACCCTCGTCCTCAACGACTGGGGCGGCCCGCAGTTCCTCGTCTCCGAAGGCCGCGCCGACCGCGTCGGCCGCCTGGTGCTCGTCGCGTGCGAGGCATTCGACAACTTCCCGCCGCCACCCGCCCGGCCGCTGGCGCGGCTGGCCGAAGTTCCCGGCGGCGTCTGGCTCCTCATGCGACTGTTGCGCACGAAGTTCTTCCGCCACAACGAAAAGACTTACGGCGGCCTCGCCAAGCACGGCATCCCCGACACCGTGCTCGACGACTGGTTCGCCCCGGCCACCCGCGACCGCGCCATCCGCCGCGACCTCGCCAAGTTCGCCGTCTCGACGCCGGGCCACGACGTCCTGCTGCGGTGGACGGCGCGGCTGTCCGACTTCGACCGCCCCGTGCTGGTCGTGTGGGCGCCGGAGGACCGCATGATGCCGGTGCCCCACGGCCGCCGCCTGGCGGAGCTCTTCCCGGGCGGCCGGCTCGTCGAGATCGCCGACTCGTGGACGCTCGTCCCCGAGGATCAGCCGGACCGCCTGGCCGAAGTGCTGCGAAAGTTCCTGCCCGCGGCTGTCTGACTCGCTACTGCTGATACGGCCGTTGCTGCGGCTGGTATCCCGGCGGCGGCGGTTGCTGAAACCCTCCCGGCGGCGGGAATCCCGGCTGTTGCTGGTATCCCGGCTGCTGCTGATACCCCGGCGGCTCCTGGTATCCCGGCTGCGGCGCGAATCCCGGCTGCTGCTCGTACCCCGGCGCCGGCGCGAATCCCGGCGGCGGAGCGAAGGCGGGCTGCTGCCCGGGCACGGGCTGGGAAACCAGGCCGGTCCCCTGGTCGGCCCTGCGCCGGATCGCGACCACCAGCCGCCAACCGCACGCGGCCGCGATCCCCGCGCCGATCCCGAACGTGACCCACCGGCCGCCGCCCTTGAAGGTCTCCGCGTCGTCGATCGACTCCTGCAGTTTCTCTTCGTAGGTCTCGCTCGACGTCACGCCGTACTGGGTCCTGTCGCAGGTCTGCCCCGGCCGCATCTCGTCGCTGCCGCACAACACCTTGCCGGACGACCCGGTGCCGAACAGGCCGAGCGCCATCAACCCCAGCCCGAACAGCAGGCCGACAGACCACCAAACCACGCTTTTCATTCATCCCCCGCTGCGTCATATCGGATAGCGAGGCATATCAGACCACAAATCGAACTGTGACGCACAGGCTTCCGACGTAACTTCCGAAAGAGTCAACCCACCCGAGTGGCGGTGCGTCTTCCGCGGGATTGCCTCGCAACACCCCGACCAGCGCGCGGTGCGGTGACGTCGCTCCCCCGCCGCAGCGCTGACCCGGTTTCACCGCCCGTGCGCGGTGGTAACCGAGAGGCAGGAAGGGAGCCACCCATGACTGCCGACGAGAAGCAGCTGGACGAGCAGCTCGAGGAAGTGCGCCACGCGATCGGCGAGGCCAAGGACGCCGCTCAGGAAGCCCGCGACTCGCGCCCGGACCCCATGGGCGCCGGGTCCGGGTCGGCGGATCCCGGCGAGCGGGAGGAGGACGCACCATGAGCGACCCGGAAAAGCACGAAGAACGCGACGATCCCTACGGCGAATCCGCCGAGGCGCAGCGCGAGACCGTCCGCGGCGAACAGGGCACCTCGCAGGACCCGCACGACGACACCGACCCGCAGTCGGGCTCCTGACCGGTTTCACCTGCGCCGCACCGGGTATCCGCCGCTCACGAGCGAAGGAGGAGCCGTGCCTCAGGAAACCTGGAGCGACAAGCGCGAGCGCCAGTACGAGCACATCAAGTCGGCGCAGAAAGACCGCGGCGCCGGCACTTCGCGGGCCGAGGAGATCGCCGCCCGCACGGTGAACAAGAACCGCGCCCGTTCCGGCAAGTCCCGCACCGCGAGCACGACCTCGATCCGCGACAAGAGCCCGCAGCAGCGCGGCGGGGAACGCAGCGGCAAGGGCCTCGGGCCGGGCGGGCCGACCAGGGATCAGCTGTACAACGAGGCCAGGCAGCGCAACATCAAGGGCCGCTCGAGCATGACCAAGAAGGAACTGCAAAAAGCCCTGGGCCGCTGACTCCGGCCCTGGGCCCGATCCCGTCGGCAGCCCCCTGCCGACGGGATCGGCGCGTCCACTCTGGACTTTTTCGCCTGACGAGGGAGGCCGACCGTGAACAGCCGGCTGATCGCCGTCGCCATCGACTGCCGCAACGCCGAGGCACTGGCCGAGTTCTGGCGAGAGGCCCTGGACTACCCGGCCACCGAACGCTGGACCGACCACCACGGGCTGACCTACGTCGAGCTCAAAGCGCCCGGCCGGGCGTCGCTGCTGTTCCAGCCCGTGCCCGAGGGCAAGACCGTCAAGAACCGGCTGCACCTCGACGTCGCGCCCACCACCGCCGAGCAGCGCGACGAGGTCGAACGCCTCGTCACCCTCGGCGCGAAGATCCTCGACGACCCGGACGACGAGCACTGGATCGTCCTGGCCGACCCCGAGGGCAACGAGTTCTGTGTCCTGCCGCGGCGCTGACCTCGGCCGGTTCCGACGCGAGTACCGAGGAGGGTCCATGCAGCGTGAACGACAGCCGGTCCTGGAAGCGACCGAGCGGAGGCAATCCGCCGAACCCCCGCAGCTCACCGAGGTGCACTACCGGTTGTGGGCCCGCTTCGCCGGCCCCGCGTGGCTGCGCCGCCTCCTCGGCGACCGCAACGGCCTTCGCCTCGACGCAGAAGGCCTGTACGTGCGCCTCGGCCCCTGGCTCGTCACGACGCCACTGGACAACCTCGCCGGCGCCCGGGTCACCGGGCCCTACCGCTCGTGGCGCGCGCTCGGCCCGCACCTGTCCCTCGCCGACCGCGGCCTCACCCTCGGCACGACGACCGAACGCGGCGTCTGCCTCGGCTTCCGCGGGCCGGTCCGCGGGCTCGACCCGTGGGGCCTGGTCCGCCACCCCGGCCTGACCGTGACGGTCGACGAGCCGGAGCTCGTCGCCGAGGTCGTCAACCGCGTCGCCGACCGCTGAACGGAGCGTCACCCGTGACCAAGGCCCAGGAAGTCTTCGACAGCACAGGCGCGCACCCCGAGGTCACGATCGCGCGGGTCAACAACCACGGGAGTGACACTTCACCCGGACGGTTGACCCCATTCGGAGTGGGTACCCGGCGGGGCGATGACGCTGGGAGCACAGCCATGAGCACCGATGACCTCGTCTCCGTCCTCGCCGAGGACCACCTGGGGTTGAGCAGGATCTGCACCGAGCTGGAAATCGACCACGGCAGCCCGGAGAACCGCCGGGAAGTGGCCGATCACCTCATCGCCCAGCTCGTGCGGCACGAGGTGGCCGAGGAGCCGTACCTGCCGCCCGGCCCCGCCCTGCACGGCGCCGACGACCTGATGCGCCCGGTGGAAGGCCTGGGCCCGCAGGACGCACGCTTCGAGCGCCTGCCGGCGACCTTGCTTCACGCCGTGCGGCAACATCTGCGCGAAGCCGGGCCCGCGGTCACCAGGCCGCGCAACCGCTACCCGGCCGACCGGTTGCGGGAGCTCGGCCAGGACGTCCGCGAAGGCCGCCGGGCCGCGGACTCACTGCCCCACCCGGCGATCGCCGGCCGCACACCCCCGAACGCGCTGCTGCGAACGGGGCCGGGGTTCGTCGACCGCGTCCGGGCGACGCTGACCTCCGTCCACTGAGGACCGTTCGCCACCAGCTTCGAACCGGAGGAACCCGCGAATGACCGCAGTGGAGGACGTGCTGGCCGAGTACGGCACCACCCACGCCGAGCGGGCCGGCATCAAGCTCGCCGACAAGCCGCAGCCGCTGTACCAGCTGCTCGTTCTCACCACGCTGATGTCGGCGCGCATCGGCTCCGACATCGCCGTGGCCGCGGCGAAGGAGCTGTGGCAGGCGGGCTGGCGGACCCCGAAGGCCATGCGGGACTCCGAATGGACCGACCGCGTCCACGCGCTGGGGCGCGGCCGTTACGTGCGCTACGACGAGAGCACCGCCCGCTACCTCGTGGACAGCGCGGAGTTCCTGCACGAGCGCTACCAGGACGACCTGCGCAAGCTCGCCGACGCCGCCGGCCGCTCGCCGGAACGGCTGGAGAAGCTGCTCACGGAGTTCCCCCGCATCGGTCCGACCGGCGCGCAGATCTTCTGCCAGGAGGTCCAGGCCGTGTGGCCGTGGGTGCGCCCGTACTTCGACAAACGGGCGCTGGCCGGCGCGAAGAAGGCCGGGCTGCCGGCCGATCCCGAGAAGCTCGCGGGCCTCGTGGCCGGCGACGACGTGGCCCGGCTCGCCGCCGCCCTCGTGCAGGTGAACATCCACGCGAAGAAGGACTGAGAACCGACGCTGCCGGGTCTCGCGCCCGGCAGCGTCGGTTCGATCACGGGTCCACCGTCACGGGTCCACAGTGGAGTCGGCGACCGCGGTGTGGGCCAGTGCCGCGACCGTCTCCTCGAGGCCGCGCTGGATCTCGTCGCCAGAGCCCTCGCGGACGCTGCTCAGGGTCACCTCCACGCGGCTGGCCGCGGGTCCGGCCTCGTCGATCGAGAGGGTGCCGTGGTAGTCGTCCGGGCCTTCGGCGCCCCAGGACAGGGTGCGGGTGCCTTCGTCCACTTCGAGCCAGGCGTCACCCTCGACGTGCCGGCCGTGGACCTCGGCCTCGACGTGGACGGTGTCGCCGCCTTCAGGACGCGCCGCTTGCATCTGCGAGAAGTAGTGCGGCAGGTTGCGCGGCTCGCGCAGGTAGGCGAACAGCTCATCGGCGGGCAGTTCCACGGTGGCGCTGTGCCGGTAGTCGGTCATGGGAACACCTCCTGGCCCGCCGGGTACCCGCGGGCCGCCGCGCCAACCACCGCCTGGCGGCTCCGCCGGCCGCTCGCGTTGCGGGACCACCACGTACTTCGGGTCCTGGTACGGCTGCGGCGCTCGAAGCGAAGCGCGCCCGCTGAAGGTTGAGCCGACGCGAGAGCGGGAACCCGGGGACCACCCGGCGGCCCGTGCCGGAGGGCGACGCGACGATGGAGGTGCTGTGGTGACCGAAGAGGTGCAGCCGATTCCGCCGAAGGAACGCTCGTTCGGCGAGCTCGTCTCCGACCTCACCGACCAGGTGAAGCGGCTGGTGCGCGACGAGGTCCGGCTCGGGGTCCTGGAGCTGAAGCAGAAGAGCACGCGGATGGGCGTGGGCGCCGGGTTGTTCGGCGCCGCCGGGCTCGTCGCGCTGTTCGGCGCGGGGGCGCTGGTGGCCGCCGCGATCATGGCGCTCGCGCTCGTGCTGCCCGGATGGGCGGCGGCGCTGGTCGTCGCGGGCGCGTTGTTCGTCGTCGCCGGGATCTCGGCGCTCGTCGGGCGCACGCAGATCAAGAACGCGACGCCGCCCGTGCCGCAGGAAGCCATCGAGGGCGTCCGCAAGGACGTCGAGGTCGTCAAGCAGGAGGTGCGCTCGTGAACCGCGAGTTCCCGGAGACCCCGGACGACGTCCGCATCGACCGCGACGCCACGCGCGCCGAGCTCGCGCAGACGCTGGAAACCCTCGAGCAGAAGCTCGATGTGCGCCCGAAGATCAAGCAGGGCATCGACGACCGGCTCGACCAGGCCGAGGCCAAGGTCGGCACGGTCGTCGGCGAACCGACGGCCGCGAAGTTCCGCCAGGGCGCCGAAACCGTGCGCGCCAACCCGGTCCCGGTCTTCGCGAGCCTACTCGGCCTGATCGTCGTGCTGCGGCTCATCCTGCGCCGGCGCTCGCACGAAGATTGAGTGGCGCCAAGGATGTTTGCCCGCCGCGGCCCCGCGGTACCCGGGCGGCATGACCACAACCGTTGCGGACTACGTGTTGCAGAGGCTGCGCGAATGGGACGTCGAGCAGGTGTTCGGCTATCCCGGGGACGGGATCAACGGCCTCGTCACCGCGTTCGGCGCCGCGGGGAACGACCCGCGGTTCGTGCAGGCGCGGCACGAGGAAATGGCGGCGTTCGAGGCCGTCGGGTACGCGAAGTTCAGCGGACGCGTCGGCGTGTGCGCGGCGACGTCCGGGCCCGGCGCGATCCACCTGCTCAACGGCCTCTACGACGCCAAACTCGACCACGTGCCCGTGGTGGCGATCGTCGGCCAGACCGCGCGCAGCGCGATGGGCGGCAGCTACCAGCAGGAAGTCGACCTGCAGGCGCTGTTCAAGGACGTCGCGAGCGAGTACCTCGTCGAGGTCAACGTGCCCGAGCAGCTGCCCAACGCGCTCGACCGCGCCATCCGCACCGCGCTCGCGCAGCGCGCCCCCACGGCCCTGATCATCCCGGCGGACGTGCAGGAGCTGCCGTACTCGCCGCCCGGGCACGAGATCAAGCACGTGCCCTCCAGCCCGCCCGGCCACCCGCGCGCGAAGGTCGTGCCGCCGGACGAGGAGCTGACGCGGGCGGCCGAGGTCCTCAACTCCGGTGAGATGGTCGCGATCCTGCTCGGCCAGGGCGCGCGCAACGCCGTGACCGAGGTCCGCGAGGTCGCCGAGCTGACGGGCGCGGGTGTGGCCAAAGCGTTGCTGGGCAAGGACGTGCTGCCCGACGATCTGCCGTACGTGACCGGCGCGATCGGCCTGCTGGGCACGCGCCCGAGCTACGAGCTCATGCACGACTGCGACACTCTGCTGATCATCGGCTCCGGCTTCCCGTACAGCCAGTTCCTGCCACCGTTCGGGCAGGCGCGCGCGGTGCAGATCGACCTCGACGCGCGGTACCTGGGCCTGCGCTACCCCACCGAGGTCACCCTCCTCGGCGACGCCAAGTCCACTTTGGAAGGGCTCCTCCCGTTGCTGGAGCGCAAGACCGACCGCGTGTGGCGTGAGCGGATCGAGAAGAACGTGACCGAGTGGACGGACACCGTCACGCGGCAGGCCATGCTGGCGGCGGACCCGATCAACCCGATGCGGATCGTCCAGGAGCTGTCCGAGCGGATCCCCGAGGACGCCATCGTCACCGCCGACTCCGGCTCGACGGCCAACTGGTACGCCCGCAACCTGCGCATCCGCGGGCGGATCCGCGCTTCGCTGTCGGGGACGCTCGCGACGATGGGCCCGGGGGTGCCGTACGCGATCGGCGCCAAGTTCGCGCATCCCGACCGCCCGGTGGTCGCACTCGTGGGCGACGGGGCCATGCAGATGAACGGCATGGCCGAGCTGCTCACCCTCGCGCGCTACCGCGAGCTGTGGCCCGACCAGCGGTGCGTGATCTGCGTCTTCCACAACGGCGACCTCAACCAGGTCACGTGGGAGCTGCGCGCGATGGGTGGCGCGCCGAAGTTCGAGCCGTCGCAGTCGCTGCCCGAAGTGTCCTATGCGGACTTCGCCCGCGGCATCGGGCTGGGCGGCATCGCGGTCGACGACCCCGAGCGGCTCGGCGACGCCTGGACCACGGCGCTCAACGCCGACGTCCCGACCGTCCTCGACGTGCGGTGCGACCCCGAGGTGCCGCCGATCCCGCCGCACGCGACTTTCGAGCAGATCAAATCCATGACCGAATCGGTGCTCAAGGGCGATCCCCACGCGTGGCACCTGGTCGCCCAGGGCCTCAAGACCAAGGTCCAGGAGCTCCTGCCGACGCGCACCTGATCCCGCGCACCAGAAAGGAGTCCCTTGTGGACACGCACGACCTGCGTCCCCTGACGACAGCGACCGGACCGTTCGCCTCGGTCCACTTCGACCAGTCACATGACACGGAAGACGCGGCCAAGCAGCTTCGCTTGCGACTCAGGGAGATCAACGCGGCCCTGTCCGAGCAGGACGCCGACCCGGCGACGGTCGCCGCGATCGTCGAGGCGATCGAAGCCGCTCCCCCGCCTGTCGGGCCGGCCGGGCGGAGCCTGATCGCCGCGCACGGCGAGATCGTGGCCGACCGGCGGCTCGCCGCGCCACCTGCCGCGCAGGAGGCGCGGTACTCGGACCTGCCGTACTTCCTGCCGGTGGTGACGCACGCCGAGGACGCGCCCGAGCACGTGGTGGTGCTCGTCGATCGCCACGGCGCGGACGTCGAGGTGCACCACCCCGACGGCACCGTGCGCGCGGAAACCGTGCAGGGCCCCGAGGACGACGTGCACAAGGTCCGCGGCGGCGGCCCGGCGCACCGGAACCTGCAGCACCGCACCGAGGAAGCCGTGCGGCACAACCTCGAGGGCGTCGCCGCGGCCGTGGCCAAGACGGTCGAACGGACCGGCGCCCGCCTGGTCGTGCTGGCCGGCGAGGTGCAGGCCCGCGCCGAGCTGCTCGGCCTGCTGCCGGAGCCCGTTCGCGCGATCGCCGAGGAGACCGACGTCGGGGGCCGCGCCGCCGGCGCCGACCGCGCCGAGCTGGACGAACACGTCCACGAGCTGCTGGCCGGCCGCCACCTCGGCGAGCTCGACGACCTCGCCGAACGCTTCCGCGCCGAGGTCGGGCGCGGTTCGGGCCTCGCCGTCAGCGGCCTCGAGGCCGTCACGGCGGCGCTGTCCGAGGCCAACGTCGCCACCCTGCTCGTCGGCGACCCCGGCGACGCCGAGGTGCTGACCGGCCGCGAACCCACCCAGGTCGGCGTCGCCGCGCCCCGGCTGGCGGCGCTCGGCGCTCCCGAACCCGCACCCCACCGCGCCGACGAGGCCCTCCCCTACGCCGCCGTGGCCGTCGGCGCGGACGTGGTGGTGATGGACGAGCGCCTCGACCTGCCCGGCGGGTTCGCCGCCCTGCTGCGCCACCCGTGACCCCGTGACCCTCTGACCCCCGGGCGGTGCGGGCAGGCGGCGGGGTGTGCCCGCACCGCCCGGACACCACGGCGGTGCCAGACATTCCCCGCCAGACATCGCACTGCAGAAGGGCCGGCCGGACACGCCGTTCCGGCCGGCCCTCTGCGCTGCCTCAATCCTCCTTCGCAGCCCCCATCACCGCGCCCGCGACGGCTTCCACCACGCCGTCGTCGAAGACGGTCGGCACGATGCGCTGCGGGGTGAGGTCGTCGGCGACGACGTCGGCGAGGGCGCGGGCCGCGGCGAGGAGCATGCGGCTCGTGACGCGGGGCGCGCCGGAGTCCAGCAGGCCGCGGAAGACGCCCGGGAAAGCGAGCACGTTGTTGATCTGGTTCGGGTAGTCGCTGCGGCCCGTGGCGACGATCTCCGCGTGCTTGCCCGCGATGTCCGGGTCGATCTCGGGGTCCGGGTTGGCCAGTGCGAACACGATCGCGCGGTCGGCCATCGCGGCGACGTCGTCTTCGCCGAGCAGGCCGCCGGCGCTGACGCCGATGAAGACGTCGGCGCCGGAGAGCGCGTCGTGCAGGCTGCCCTCGACGGCACCGTCGCGGTTGGTGTTCTCCGCGAGCCAGCGCTTCTCGCCGACGAGGTCGCGGTCGGGGTGCAGCACGCCTTGGCTGTCGCAGACGGCGATCCGCTCGTACCCGGCCTCGCGCAGCAGCCGCGCCGTGGCGCTGCCCGCCGCGCCCGCGCCGGAGATCACCACGGAAGTGCCGGCGGGCTCGCGCTCGGTCAGCTTCATCGCGTTGTGCAGCGCGGCGAGCACGACGACCGCGGTGCCGTGCTGGTCGTCGTGGAAGACGGGGATGTCGAGCTCGTCGTGCAGGCGGCGCTCGACGGTGAAGCACCTCGGCGCGGCGATGTCCTCGAGGTTGATCGCGCCGAACGAGGTCGCGAGGTCCTTCACCGTCCGCACCAGGTCGTCCGGATCCCGGCTGACCGGGCAGATCGGCCACGCGTCGACGTCGGCGAACCGCTTCAGCAACGCCGCCTTGCCCTCCATCACGGGCAGCGCGGCGGCCGGGCCGCGGTCGCCAAGGCCGAGCAGCGCCGAACCGTCGGACACGATCGCGACCGAGTTGGCCTTCACCGTCTCGCGCATCAGCGCGGACGGGTCGTCGGCCACCCGCTCGGCCACCTCGGCGACCCCGGGCGTGTACTCCTTGGCCAAGTCCTCGGGTCCCTCGAGTCGGACCCGGACCGAGATCTCCACTTTTCCACGGCTACGGCTCATGTCCCGCCGGATACCCCGGGCGGACACCGGGAAATCAGCCGGTTTTTCACCGGCGTTACGCCCGCAGAGCCGGCAACAGCTCCTTCTCGCGAAAGCCAGGAACTCCTCCCGCCGGTCGCCTCCGACCTGGATCAGCGCCGGGTCCGTGACGCCCGAATCCGCGAACTGCTGCACCGCTTCCCGGATCGGCCCCACCTCCGGACCACCCGGGATACCCGCGGCCACGTCGTCCTGGCGCACGAACTGCGTCGCGCCCGCGAACCCGGCCGGCCCCGGCAGCTCCGAGTTGACCTTCCACCCCCCACTGAACCAGCGGAACTGGTCGTGCGCTCGCCGGATGGCCGCGTCCCGGTCGGGATCCCAGCACGGCAGCTGCGCGACCTTGCGCATCGGCGGGCCGAGGCGCGTGGCGTCCCACTCGCCGCACAGCGCCGGGTCGGGCTCGACCGCGATCATCACGTCGGCCCGCGCGGCGAACCGGTACACCGCCTGGTCACCGGTTCGCCGTCACCCGGCGCGGCGCGCTCCGGGGGCGTTTCCCGGGGTGATCTGCGAAGCTGCCTTCCATGGCTTCCCGGACGAGTTCTCCCTGGTTGCGCTGGACGACGATCGCCCCGGTGGTCGCGGTGGTCGTGCTGGCGGTGACGTGGGGGCGGGTGCTCGGGACGGTGCCGGTGATCATCGTCGCGGTGGTGCTGGCGGCCGCGGTGCTCGCGGCGGTGCATCACGCGGAGGTGGTGGCGCACCGGGTCGGCGAGCCGTTCGGGTCGCTCGTGCTGGCGGTGACCGTCACGGTGATCGAGGTGGCGCTCATCGTCACGCTCATGATCTCCGGCGGCCCGAAGACGGCGTCGCTCGCGCGGGACACGGTGTTCGCCGCCGTGATGATCACGTGCAACGGCATCCTCGGCCTGTCGCTGCTGGTGGGTGCGTGGCGGCGCAAGACGGCGGTGTTCAACGCGGAGGGCACCGGCTCCGCGCTGGCCACCGTCGCGACGCTCGCCACCCTCAGCCTCGTCCTGCCCACGTTCACCACTTCCCGCAGCGGCCCGGAGTTCTCCCCCGGGCAGCTGGCGTTCGCCGCCATCGCGTCGTTGATCCTCTACGGGCTTTTCGTCGTCACGCAGACCGTGCGCCACCGCGACTTCTTCCTGCCGATCGACGACGAAGGCGCCGTGGTCGAAGAGGATTCGCACGCGAAGCCGACGACCACCCGCACCGCCCTGTTCAGCCTCGGACTGCTGCTGGTGGCGCTCGTGGCGGTGGTCGGGCTGGCCAAAGTGGAGTCGCCGGCGATCGAGGCCGGCGTGGCGGCGCTGGGGTACCCGCAGTCGTTCGTCGGCGTGGTGATCGCGCTGCTCGTGCTCCTGCCCGAGACGCTCGCCGCCACCAACGCCGCGCGGCGCGACCGCGTGCAGGTGAGCCTGAATCTCGCGCTGGGTTCGGCGATGGCCAGCATCGGCCTCACGATCCCGGCGATCGCGCTCGCGTCGATCTGGCTCAGCGGGCCGCTGCTGCTGGGCCTGGACGCCACGCAGATCGTGCTGCTGGTGATCACCGTCGTGGTCGGCGGCCTCACTGTGGTGCCGGGCCGCGCGACGCGCCTGCAGGGCGGCGTCCACCTCGCGCTGCTGGCGGCTTTCGTGTTCCTCGCCGCCAGTCCCTGAGCCAGTTCCCAGGCCACTGTCGAGCCGGGCCGCGCCCGTTCGTCCTCGGGGTGCAAGGACCTCGTGGAAAGGACGGACGATGGAGACTTTGGCGTTGTACCGGCAGGCGCAGGACGGGTTCGACGCGGTGCTCGCCGTGGTGCCGGCCGAGCGCTGGGACGCGCGCTCGACGTGCCCCGAGTGGTCGGTGCGCGACCTCGCGGGCCACGCGGTCTGGGGCCAGCACCAGCTGCGCGCCTGGGCCACCGGCGAGGACTACGCCGACCGCTCGGGCGCACCGGGTTCGCCCCACCCCGCGCCGATCGCCGGTGACGATCCGCTCACGAGCTGGCGGACGGCCCGCACGGCCTGCCTCGCCGCGCTGACCCCCGCGGCGCTCGCGCGGACCACCACGATCCCGGGCCTCGGCGAGGTACCGGTCGCCGCCGTGGTGAGCCTGCTGACCACCGACCTGGTGGCCCACGCGTGGGACATCGGCCACGCCCTGGGCGCCGACGTGCGCCTCGACCCCGCCACGGTCGCGGCCGCCTTCGACTGGGCCCGCGCGCACGCCGTGCGCGCCCCCGGCTTCTTCGGCCCGGAACTCACGCCGCCACCCGGCTCGGACGACCAGACGCGGATGCTCGCGTTCCTCGGCCGGGCCGCGTGGGAGCCGGTCGCCGCGTGACGCCGGCCGGTGGGTGTGTCCGATGTGGACACACCCACCGGCACGGCAGTCGGTGCCGCGCCAGGTCGAGTCGAGCTGTTCGGCAACCAGCCCGGTCAGCAAATCGAGTATTCGGCGTACCTGCCCGATTTCGGCGGGTGGCAGCAATCCGGCAAGAACCGTCAGGAAGCGGGCACGACCTGGCCGAGCGAGCCGATCACCGCACTCTGGGTCTCCCTCCCCTGACGCGGCACCGGCGAACGGCGGGCGTGACCCCGGTCTTCGAGGTCGCGCCCGCGCCGGGTCACTCCCCGAGCGCCTTCCGGCCCCGGTCGAACGCGGCCAGTGCGGCGCCGACCGCGGCCGCGACCGTGACCTCGAAGACCTCGTCCTCGGTGTGGCCCGCGGCCAGCAGCGCGGCGACGTCGGAGTCGGTCACGCGGTAGGACGCCGTGCGGACGGCGCCGGCGTAGGTCTGCCACGGTTCGGCCACCGGGTCGCCCGCGACGAGCGCCGCGCGCAGGGCCCGGTCGGTGACGCCGCTGGCCTCGGTCACCGCGTGGCGGAGGTTCGAGACGACGTCGCCGTGGTCGGCGCGCGGGCCGCCCGACAGCAGGAAGCCGGGGAAGCGGTAGCCGAAGCGGTGCAGCGACCGGGTGCCGCTCTCCAGCTGGCCGTCGCGCAGCTCGAAGCCGAACGCGTTGGCCAGGCGGTTGACGACGTCCCACACCAGGTTCACCCGCAGCGCCTCCAGCACGGCCGGCGCGGGCACGTCGGCGACCAGCGACGCGTCGGGCTCGCCGCCCGGCCGCGAAACGGTGTCGAGGAAGGCGCGCACCGCCCGCAGTTCCGGGCGGGCGGACGCCGGCTCGTCCGGGTCGAGGGCGCCCTCGCCGGCGATGCGCGTGAGCTCCGCGTGGGTGACGATGCAGAACGGGCACTCGTGCAGCTTCGCCGTGCCCATCGCCAGGTACTCGCGCTCGCCGGCCGTCCAGGACGACGGGCCGCGCATGGCCGGCGCCGTGAGGTCCAGCAGCGCGCGGGTCATGAACTCCGGCCGGTACAACAGCGTCAGCACGATGTCGGGACTGTCCACACGGGACACCGCGGACGTGGCCGACAGGAACAGCTTCGCGCGACGGCGGTGACCGCGCTCCAGAATGGACAGTCTCACGGTGTCTCCCCAGGGCCGAGTGCGTCGAGGTCGAGCAGGCGGCGGGCGAGGAACCGCCGGTCCGCCGGCGTGTGGGCCAGTTCGTGGGCACGCCGGTAGGCGGTGGCCGCTTCGGCTCGCCGGTCGAGGCGGCGCAGCAGGTCGGCGCGCGCGGCGTGCATCAGGTGGTAGTGCTCAAGGCCGTCGATGCGGTCGATCAGCGCGAGCCCGTCGACCGGGCCCTGCGCCATCGCGACCGCCACGGCGTGGTTCAGCGCGACGACGGGCGAAGGCGTGAGCTCCAGGAGCCGCGTGTACAGGCCCGCGATGCCCGCCCAGTCCGTGCGTTCGGCCGACGGCGCCTGCGCGTGCAGCGCCGCGATCGCGGCCTGCACCTGGTACGGCCCGGGCTCGCCGTGGCGCAACGCGCGGTCCAGCAGCCCGAGGGCTTCCGCGATCTCGGCCCGATCCCACAGCGTGCGGTCCTGGTCTTCCAGCAGCACCACGTCACCGTCGCCGTCGTGCCGCGCGGCCGCGCGCGAATCGTGCAGCAGCAGCACGGCGACGAGGCCGAGCGCCTCCGGTTCGTCCGGCATCAGCGTGGCCACGAGCTTGCCGAGCCGGATCGCTTCCTGCCGCAACGCGGTGTGCTCGGGTGAGCCGGCCGCGGCGGTGTAGCCCTGGGTGAAGATCAGGTACACCACGGCAAGTACGCCGGCAAGCCGTTCGGGCAGCAGGTGGTCCGGCGGAACTTCGAGCGTGATGCCGGCGTCGCGGATCTTGCGCTTGGCCCGGACCAGCCGCTGCGCGAGCGTGGCTTCACCGATCAGGAACGTCCGCGCGATCTGCCCGGCCGTCAGCCCGACGACGGCCTGGAGGGTCAGCGCAACGCGCGCCGGCTCGGCGAGCGCCGGGTGGCAGCAGGTGAAGATCAGGCTCAGCCGTTCGTCGCCGACCTCGAGCAGGCGCCGGTCGGAGAAGTCGGACATCGGCACCTCCTCCGGCTCGACCCCGATCGCCGCGAGCTTCTCCCGGCCCAGGCGGGCGCGGCGCAGCCGGTCGATCGCGTTGTTGCGCGCCGCCGTGAGCAGCCACGCGACCGGGTCGTCGGGTACGGCGCTCCACTTGCGCAGGGCGAGTGCGCACGCCTCCTGCAACGCGTCCTCCGCGAGCTCGAAGTCGCCGAGCACGCGGATCAGCGCGGCGAGCATCCGCGCACGGTCCGCGCGGTAGACCCGCTCCACCGCGGCGGCCGCCGGCTCACTCAGCAGGGGCCGCCACGTCGACCGGCGCGTGGCTCACACCCGGGATCCCGACGACCGGCCGTACCTCGATCGACCCTTCCTCCGCCATCGGGCACAACGCGGCGAGCTCGAGGGCTTCGTCGAGGTTGCGGCAGTCGAACAGGTAGAACCCGCCGAGGTGCTCGTGGGTCTCCGCGAACGGGCCGTCGGTGATCAACGTGCGCCCCTCCCTCACGCTCACGGTGGTCGCCGTCGACTCCGGGTGCAGCGGCTTGCCCTCCACCCACACGCCGCGGCGCCGGCACTCGTCGGCGAACGCGTTCACCCGCGCCACCGCCTCTTCGAACCCGGGGTCGCCCGGTTCGGGGCGTACGCAGTTGTAGATCAGCAGCATGTACTGCACGTGTCCTCCGCCTCATCTGGTCCAGGTCGTCCGAAGAGGATGACGAACAGCCCGACCGTAACTCGACACGGCGCGGCGAGCGTGGCGAAAAGTTTCTTCGGGCCCGTTCAGCCGAGCAGCGACGGGTGCGGCACGGGCGGCGCGCCGAGCTCGTCGCGGCGGCTGAGCGGGGCGGTGCCGTCCACGTCGGTGACCCCGAGCCGCCCGCCGAGCTCCGCGCCGATGAGCGCACGGCCCGAGTAGGCCATCAGGTCGGGCGACGCGTAGAGCGCGGCGATCACGCGGCCGGTGAACTGCGGCGATTCACGCGGGACGGCGGTGCGGGCGGCCGGCGGGAGCGTCGCGAGGTGCGCCTCGGCGCGTTCGGTGCGCAGGCCGCCCATCCAGATCGAGACGGCGGCGACGCGGTGCGGGCGCAGGTCTTTCGCCATGTCCGCGGCCATCTTGTCCGCGCCCGCCTTCTGCGCGCCGTAGGCCGGGCCCTGGTGGTAGGAGACCGCGCCGTAGTGGCCCGTGTGGACGATCAGGCCGCGGCCGTTGGCCAGCAGCAGCGGCGCGGCGTGGTGGGCGGCGACGAAATGCGAGCGCAGGCCGACGGTGATCAGGTCGGCCGCCTCGAGCGGATTGGCCCAGAACCCGCCGGGTCGCATCGGCTCGGCGACCTTCGCCGCGTTGTTCACGAGGATGTCGAGCCGGCCGTGCTCCTGCGCGACCCGGGCGAACAGCGCGGCGACGGCTTCGTCGTCGGCGTGGTCCACGACCACGGGCACGCCGGTGCCGCCGGCCTCGTCGATCAGGGCCGCGGTGTCGGCGACCGTGCCGCCGTGGGGCGAGTCGCCGGGTTTCGCGCTGCGGCCGGTGACGTAGACCGTGGCGCCGGTCGCGCCCAACGCCAGGGCGATGCCCTTGCCGGCGCCGCGGCTCGCGCCGGTGACCACGGCGATCACGGGAGCCATGGGATCTCCTCTCCATCCGGACGTCGTGTCCGTTTCCTGCCACCGACGATATGGACACGGCGTCCGGATGTCACGGTGATAGCGGACACGGCGTCCGGATACACTGGCGGCGTGACCGGTCCGGCCAAACGCCAGCGCGCCGATGCGCGCCGCAACTACGACGTGCTCTTCGAAGCGGCGAAGGACGTCTTCGCGCGCCTGGGCACCGACGCGCCGCTGGAGGTCGTCGCGCAGGAGGCGGGGGTCGGGCGCGGCACGCTGTACCGGCACTTCCCGTCGCGCGAGCACGTGTTCGCCGCGATCATGCGCGACAGCGCGGACCTGCTCGACGCGCAGGCCCGCGACCTGCTCGACGCACCCGACGGCGCCGGCCGGCTTCCGGAGTGGCTACGGCTTTACGACCGCGCCGCCACCGAGTACCCCGGGATGAGCGGGCACGTCGGCGACGGGCTGGCCGACGACGGCTCTCCCGTGGCCACCACGTGCGCCCCGATGAAGGCGAGCTTCGCCGCGTTGCTCGACCGCGCCCGCGCCGAGGGCCACGTGCGGCCCGACGTGACGGCGACGCAGGTGCTCACCCTCGTCGGCGCCCTGCCGAAGGACCCGGCGACGGGCCGCACCGCCGAGCCCTACCTCGACGTCGTGCTGGAAGGGCTTCGCATCACCACGTGACGGGCAGCTCGTACACGCCGTACACGGAACCGTTGTGTTTGAAGGGAATCTCGTCGAAGCCGGCCGCGAGGGCGAGCGTCGGGACGCGCCTGTAGAGCGTGTTGTAGACGACCTGCAGCTCCACCCGCGCGAGCGGCTGCCCGAGGCACTGGTGCACGCCGAACCCGAACGCCACGTGCCGGCGCGAGTCCGGGCGGCGCACGTCGAGCCCGTCGGGATCGGGGAACACGCTCTCGTCGCGGTTGGCGATGTCGTTGGCCATGATCAGGCCCTCGCCCGCGCGGATCGTCTCGCCGGCGATCTCGATGTCTTCGATCGCCACGCGGCGGCGGCCGTTGTGCGTGATCGTGAGGTAGCGCAACAGTTCCTCGACCGCGCCGGCGATCACGGCCGGGTCGTCGGCCTCGCGGACCAGGGCGAGCTGCTCGGGGTGGCGCAGCAGGGTCAGCGTGCCGAGCGCGATCATGTTGGCCGTGGTCTCGTGGCCCGCGATCAGCAGCAGCACGCCCATCTGCGCGGCCTCGGCGCGCGTGAGCTCCCCGGCCTCGACGCGGTCGGCGAGGCCGGACAGCAGGTCGTCCTGCCGGTGGGCGAGCTTCTCCCCCATCAGCTCGTCGAGGTACCCCAGCAGCGCGCGGTGCCCGGCGGCCCGTTCGGCCGGGTCGGCGTCGCGCTTGATGATGACCTTGCTGTTGGCCTGGAAGAAGTCGTGGTCGCGGTAGGGCACGCCGAGCAGCTCGCAGATCACCAGCGAGGGCACCGGCAACGCGAACGCCTCCACCAGGTCCACCGGGTTCGGCCCGGCGAGCATCGCGTCGAGCGAGTCGTCCACGATCTTCTGCACCGCCGGCCGCAGCGCCTCGATCCGCCGCACCGTGAACGGCGCCGTCACCATGCGGCGCAACCGCGCGTGCTCCGGGTTGTCCATCAGGATGAAGCTGATCGCCGACCCACCCGGCGGCAACGGCGCGGGGCTCGGGTAGCCCGGCCGCGTGATGTCCGCGCTCACCCGTGCGTCCGCCAGCAGCGCCCGCTGGTCCGCGTACCGCGTGACCAGCCACGGCGTGCTGCCGTCCCACAGCCGCACCCGCGCCAGCGGCCCGGCCTCCTGCAGCTCGCGCGCCCGCGGCGGCGGGTCGAACGGGCACCCGGCCGCCCGGGCCATCGGGAACTCGGGCACCTCGTCGGCGCCCGGGGTGGCCTGGTCCAGCGTGCTCGTCATGCGTTCCTCCGCGGCGGGTGGGTTCGTCGGTCTGAAGTGGACAGTGGTGGGGTGGTCAGCCGTGTGTTCTTGCCGCGCCTGAGGGGCGCTTGCCCGGGCAACCCAGCACACGTGCGCGACCGGCTCGAGCGTCAGCGGGCATCGGGTGTCGTCACCGTGGCCGGGGCGAGCCAGAGGCCGACGATGGCGTCGACGAGGCCCGTGCCGGCGGTGGGCCAGTCGGGGCGCGGGGTGGGGATGGCTTCGGCGAGGGCGCGTTCGCGTTCGGCGCAGGTGTGGACCATCAGCAGGCGCGCCATGGCGTCGCGTTCGGTGCGGGCGGCGGGGGTGAGGTGGGGCAGGCAGGTGTCGAGGCCGTGGAGGATGCGGTGCAGCGCCGGGGCGCTGAGGGCCTCCTCGATCATGATCCCGCGCAGCGCGGGGTCGGTCATCACCTGCGCGGCGAAGCGCGCGAACCACGTCGGGGCGCGCAGGGCGGCCAGGTGGTCGGTGACGGGCCGCACCAGGCACTCGACCCAGTCGCGCACGCCGGCGTCCTCGGCGACCCGCGCGACCATGCGCGTCCGGATCGTCTCGATGCCCGCGGCGTGCTTGCGGGCGATCGCGCGGACGAGGTCGGCTTTCGTGCCGAAGTGGTAGCCCACGGCGGCGTTGTTGCCCTGGCCCGCGGCCTCGCTGATCTGCCGGTTGGACACCGCGTACACGCCGTGCTCGGCGAACAGCCGCTCGGCCGTGGCGAGGATCCGTTCCCGCGTCGACTCCGCGCGGATCGCCTTCCCGGTCATTCCGGCCAACGTTGCTCCTCCCCGCGTCGCACCTGCGGTTCGTGATCAGTCAACCGGATCTTCGTGAGTTAAGTCAAGCGCTTGAATTCAACCCAGGATGTGCGGCACCCAGGAAGCCGCGTCCTTCCGCGCGCACGACCCCCACCGAATGCTGGGCGGCGAACCCCTCAGGAAGCCGACCATGACCGAAGCACTCGAGATCACCACGTTCCACCTCACCGGTGACTTCGGCGGTACCGACTTCATCGCCGTGAACTCCGACGTGGACGCCTACCTCAAAACCCGCCCCGGCTTCCGCTGGCGGCGCATCACGCAGGACGACGACGGCACGGTGGTCGACGTCGTCGCGTGGGACAGCGAAGCCGACGCACGCGCCGGCGCCGCCGGCATCATGACCGAGCTCGCCGGCTCCCCCGTGCACGCGATGATCGACCAGGCGACCGTCGACTTCCGGATCCGGCCGGTGATCCACCGGCTCGACTGACGGGGCGGCTACGCCGCGACGGGGTACTGGTTCTGGAAGTCCAGCCGGTGATCGGCCCCTGCCGCCAGGCGGTCGAGTTCCTCGTCGAGCTTCAGGAACGTCTGCCACGGCTGCTCACCGGTGGCATCGGCGAGACGGGCGACGACGAGCTGCTCCAAGTCCGGGACCCGTTTCGCTTTCCAGACCTTGTCGGCCAGGCTGACCAGCAGGTCGTCGAGCTTGGTGTCGGGCTGATCCCAGCAGCCGTGAGTCCGCGCGAACCGCGCCAGCCGCTCGTCGATGCCCTGTGCGAGCAGCAGCTCGTAGCCCGCTGCCTCGTAGTCCGAGCCGGGCCCGGACAGTTCCCCGGGGTGGGCGATCTTGCCGATGTCGTGGGTCGCCGCGCCGAACAGCACCGCGGGCCGGTCGAACGCGACCGTCGGGTAGGACCGCAGGAGCCCGCGTCGGTGGCCACGAAACCAGGGTAATCCGGGGCGCCAACGCACGTTCACGACGGAGTAGCGTCACACTGCGCGACAGCCAGCACGACAGGGAGGACCCGGCGTGACGCCGATCGACGCCACCTTCAGCCTCGTCGACCACCATGGCGCGGCGGTGACCGAGCAGGACTACCGAGGCAAGTGGGTCACGGTTTTCTTCGGCTTCACCCACTGCCGCATGGTGTGCCCGCGTGCGCTCGGCCGCCTGACGACCGCGCTGGACGAGCTGGGGCCGCCGGCGGACAAGGTGCAGCCGCTGTACATCACCGTCGACCCGGAGCGGGACAGTCCCGAGGTGATGCGCGCCTACCTCGAAGGCGACCACCCGCGTTTCACCGGCCTCACCGGCACGCCGGAGCAGATCGAGCGGGCCAAGCGCGCCTTCCGCGTTTTCGCGCGCCGCAAGGACGATCCCGAGGACCCCGACGGTTACGCGGTGCCGCACACCGCCATCACCTACGTGCTGGACCCCGACGGCGCCTACGCCACGCACCTCACCGACGGCCTCGACGACAAGACGTTCACCGAACGGCTGCGCGAAACCGTCACGCAAGAAGCCTGAAAGCTGGGGACCGGTTGCCGGAGCCGCCCTACGGCCGGCTCCGGCAACCGGAAGTCAGCTCAGCTTCGCCGGCACGTTGTACGCCTCCACCGACAGCCGCGGGGACTTCACGGACCGCCGCGGCGCGACCGTGACCGTGCGGGACTCCCCTGGCAGCAGCCAGAAGTAGTTGTCGCCGTAGATCGTCGGCAGCACGCGGTCCTTGCCGTTGTTCTCGCGCAGCGACAGCCGCACCATCGCGGCCACGGTCTTGCCCGTGTTGCGGATCGTTGCGGTGTAACCGTCCTTGCCCGCCGAACGAAGGCTGGTCGACAGCTGCGTGCGCCCCAGCTGGTTGAGCGCGCGCATCGACGTGTCCGCCTGGTAGCGCCAGTACGTGTTCTCCGAGACGACGGCGCCGTGCGAGTCCGTCATCGTCAGGCGCAGCAGGTGCAGCGCAGGAAGGTCCGCACCGAACGGCACCGTAAACGCGGCCGTGCCCGAGATCGGGGCCACGTCGACCTTCTCCGTCTGCGCCGCGCCCAGCGGCTTGCCGTCGAGCCCGTGCAGCTGCGCCGTCACGGTCATGCCGCTCATCGCGTCGGGCGTGTGGTTGATCGCCCGCACCTGCCAGGTCGTGAGATCCGCCTGCACGTGCCGCGACTCGCAGCCCTTGCGCGAGCCGTAGTAACTGCCGTTCACGTCGAGGTCGTAGTCGTAGGTCTGCCACACCGTGCTGTGCCAGGCCGGGTGCGACATCCACAGCAGCACGCCGGTGGCGTCGTTCCACAGCTTGGAGTTCCACGCCTCGAAGATCGCGCGCATGCTCTCGAAGTTCACGAACTGCGCCTTGCGGCAGAACTCCTCCAGGCTCGACGAAGGCGCGAGCCGCGCGTCGATCGCCGCGAGGTAGGTCTGCGGCGACTGGTTGCCCTGCGTGGACCAGTCGTGCAGGAACCACGGCGCGCCGATCGGCCAGCCCGCGTCGCCCTCGCCGACGAGGTTGCGCATGCTCTCCACCACGGACACGGTGGGGATGCCGATTTCGCTCCAGAAGCCGGCCTTGCCGCCCGTCGCCTCACCGGTGAAGTACTGCTTCGGGTCGAGCCAGCGGTACGGGCCGTCGCCGGTGATCACGCCGCCGGCGGAGTTGCTCTGGTAGAGCAGGTCCGTGTTCTCCGTGACGATCGAGCGCAGCGCCTGGTCGATCACCGCCGGCGGGGTGCCCTCGTTGCAGCCGAACCACACCGCGACCGACGGGTGGGCGCGGTAGCGCAGCACGGTGTCCTTGGCCTGGGCCAGGAAGATGTCGTGGTTGGCCGGATCGGTCGAGAAACCGTCCCAGAACTCCGTCCACACGAGAATGCCGTAGCGGTCGCACGCTTCGAACAGCTCTTCGCGGTAGGAGGAGCCGATCCAGTTGCGCAGCATGGTGAAGTTCATGTCGCGGTGCATCGCGACGACGTTGTCCACGCGCTCCGGCGGCATCCGGCGCAGCAGCTCGTCCCAGCCCCAGCTGCCGCCGCGGCAGAACACCTTGACCCCGTTGACGATGAACGTCAGCGGCTTCGCGGAGTTGTCCACCGACGCCACGTCGGTCCAGGCGTCGCCGTCGGCCGAGACCTGGATCCGGAACGTCTGCGCATACGCGGTCTCCCACGCCAGCACGACGCGGTCGAACGACGTCGTGGCACCGAGATCGACCTGCAGCCACTGGTTGTCGGCGTACTCCGAGGTCCAGCGCGTCTTCGGGTCGCCGTCGAACGCGTTCGGCGGCGGGTTGCCGTCGGCGACCGTGGAGCTGGTGCCCGTCTTGCCCTGGGCCAGGTCGGTGCCGGCGTTCGCACTGTCCACCACGGACATCGTCCAGAGCGAGAAACCCCATCCGGTGGCGCGTTTGTCGCACTGCACGCGGACGTAGCGCGCCTGCTGCGGCGCGAGGTCCACGGTCTGGGAGGCGACGCCGTCGACCGGCGTCACCGGCTGGTCGTAGGTGTAGGTGATCTGGCGGATGCCGAACTTGAGGTTCTTGCGGTCGCTCACCGCGGAGCCGATGGCGGCGGTCACGGTGAGGTCGTGCAGGGTCGCGTCGCCGTACCCGTTGGGCCACCACAGCTTCGGGTTCTTGATCCGCAGCTGGCCGAACGCCGACGGCGCGAAGACGGCCGCGCCCTCCTCACCCGGCGCGACGGTGACGGTGCTGGACAACGAGATCCCGTCGAACGCCGTGGTGACCTTCACCCGCTGGGCCACCGATCCGGCGTTGCGGACGGGGACCGTGATGGTCACCTCGGCGACGTCGGTCGCGGGCAGGTTGGGCAGTTTGGTGTCCACGCGGGTGTCACCCACCACGATCGCGCCGGTCGAGCGCAGCCGGACGTGGTTCCAGATGCCGGACGCGCGGTCGCGCACCGCGGGCATCCAGTCCCAGCCGGACACCGCGACGAGCGTGGGCGAGTTGGCGAACATCGTGCCGCCCGCGTCCACGAAGGACTGCCCGGCCGGCCCCTTGTCGCCCGGGCTGCCGGGGAACGGCATCGGCGCGATCTTCACGGCGACGTTCTGGTCGCCGGTGCGGCGCAGCGCGGCCGTGACGTCGAGGGCGGCGCGGCCGAACGGGTGCGCCAGGTTGCCGACGTGGGCGCCGTTGAGCCAGATATCGGCCTCGTGGTTGACGCCGTCGAACTCGAGCCACACGTGCCGGCCCGCGGAGGTGTCGAGACCGCGCGGCACGGAGAACGTGCGGCGGTACCACCAGGAGTGCCGCGACAGGGCCTCCGGGATGTGCATGTTGCCCATGCCCTTGGCCGGGTCGGGCAGCTGGCCCTGCTCCACGAGCGAGCCGAGCACGGTGCCCGGCACGGACGCCGGCAGCCAGCCGCGCGTGTCGACCGCGGTGCCCGACAGGACGGCGCCGTCGGTGCTCGGCGCCCAGTCCTGCATGGTGAGGACCCAGCCCGACTCCAGCGGCACGGAGCCGTCGGCGGCCACCGCCAGCGCGGGCGGGTTGTCGTGCCCGCGCACGGGGAACGACGTCCAGCCGCGAACAGCCGGGCGGTTGTCGCCGGTCGTGCCGTAGACCTGGAACCCGTTGAGCCCCAACGGGTTGGTGGTCGAGCCCGCAGAGCTCGTGAGGCGGACCCAGCGCGCGGTGACGGCCGGCTTCAGCGGGATGGTCACCACGCCGCCGGTGCCCTGCGCGGTGCTGTGGACGGTGCGCCAGGACTTGCCGTCCTGGGAGATGTCGAGGTCGAACACGGTCGCGTAGCTCGACTGGACCTCGGTGCCCTTCGTGTTGCTGCGCGAGGCGGTCGTGTCGAACGCCGGGTCGCCCGGGCGGGCCTCGAACGTGAGCACCACGGAGTCGACCTGGCAGCGCCCCTGCAGGTCCACGATGATCCACTGCGAGTCGCCCTTGGCCGCGCGCCAGCCGGAGCCCTGCACGCCGACCTGAGCGAGGCCGTCCACCGCGAACTCGGCGGGCGTGGCCGCGTAGTCGGTGGAGGACACCTGCACGGGGCGGAACAGCGCCAGGTCGGTCGAGGTGTGTCCGTCCGTCACCGCGGGGGACGCGGGCGCCGCCGAGGCCACGCCGGGCAGCACCGCCGTCAGGCCGAACCCGGCCAGCAACCCGGTGCCGGCGGCCAGCACGCCCCGTCGCGACAGTGCCGAATCCGCGCCGGGCGCGCCGCTCTGGTCCAACGTCATGGGATCTCCCGATCTCGAGACAAAACCCGTCCACATGACGCGGGGACCGCAGGCGTCGACGTCGACGGGTGACAACGTTGCCAGGAAGCTTCCCGGCCGGTCACCCGCCCGTCAAGAAGACAAGAGAGACAAGAATCGGCCGAGATGACATCGATGTCGGAACTCGGGAGGGCGCCGGTCGTCAAGAGCCGGAGTGAACGCCGAGGTGCCCGGTTTGTCCGGCCGGGCGCGTCCGGGTTGAGCGGACGAGCCCGGCCGGACGGGTCAGCGCACGAGCACCGCGTCGCCGATCGGACGCTCGCCCGTGGCGTCCGACGGGTGGTTCACGAGCTGTCCCGCGACGGCCATGGCGGTGGAGCCGCCACCGTCGAGGTTGAGCGCGTCGACCGCGCCGAGGCTGCGCATCAGCTGCGCGCCCTCCTCGATCGTCACGCCTTCGCTGACGCCGGGCTGACGGCCGTCGACGGTCACGAGGAGCAGGCGGCCCTGCGCGTCGAGCCCGGCCATCGTGCGCGGCTGACGCTGCTCGGCCCAGGCGTAGCCGAACGACAGGTCCTTCGGGTCGAGCACGCCCTCGGTCGCGGCGTCGATGGCCTCGCGGCCGTGGCGCAGCAGCACCGGCGCCGCGCTGACGATGCCGTCGCCGGCGCGGAGGTCGACCGGCCGGCCCGACGCGGTGCGCACGCGCTCGTCGACGGTCAGCTTGCGGCCGATCGCGGCGTGGGCGGCGAGCCAGCCGGCGGCCGGGCCGATGCCCTGCACGGCGGAACCGCCTGCGGGCACCGCGCCACCGCGCGCGCCCACGGTGAGCACGCGGCCGTTGCGGTCGAGCGTGACCTGCGTGCCCGTGCCGGTGGGCAGGGCGGCGCCGAACTCGGCGGTGAAGAGCACGAGGTCGTCGACGGTGGTGCAGGTGAAGTCCTGCCGCGGCTTCGTGGTGGGCGTCAGGCCCGGCCGGCCGCAGTCGCGCACGACACCGGGCTTGCGGTTCACGCCTTCGACCGCGTGGGTCGCCGCGCCGGAGCGCAGCGTCACCGTGGACGTCAGGTTCTCGATGGACACGTCGCCGCGGTGGCCCAGGACCAGCGCGGCCCGGGCGCCGGACGACTGCGACTCGAGCTTGCCGTCGTACGCGGCGAGCCCGGCGGGCACGCCCTGGAAACCGTCGGCGTCAGCGGTCACGAAGAACCCGCCGTTCACGGCCACGAGCGCACCCGTCTTCGCCGCGATCGACGACGTGGTTTCCCGCTGTGCCACCGTGCCGTCGTGCGTTGCCTCGATGCTGCCGTGGAAGCGGCCACGGTCGATCACGGCGACGTGCACGCGCTCGGCGTCGGGCGCCTGGTCGGCGTCGTATCCCGTCCACTCCGCCACGGCGCTGAACCCGGCCGCCTTAAGCGTCGTCGCGGCCGCGGTGGCCGCCGCCTGCGTCGGGTAGGAGCCGGTGCGCACGCGCACGCCCTCGACGCCGTGCGGGGTGTCGGAGAAGCCAGGCCAGCGGACGGTGTCCTGGCGCGCGGGGTAGCCCGCCGCCTGCAGCCGGGCGGCGGTGTCGCGCGCCCACGCCGCCGTGCCGAGTTCGGCGGTCGTCGCGGCGCCGGTGACGATGTTCTTGGCCGGCGCGGTGATCGTGACCGTCCAGAACGGAGGGTGGGCCGTGGCGCTCAGCACTCCCGTGCGCACGGTAACGCCCGGCGCGACCGCGTCGGTGGTCCAGGTGTAGCCGGCGGGACCGGCCACCGAAGCGTCGGCTGCCGGCGTGAGAACCGCCGCCGCCCCTGCGACGACGACGGCTGCCGCGAGCACGCGCCGAGCGCGTGACGAAGTGAACACTGTGGGTTTCTCCCTTGGCTCAAGCGGATCCGGGTGAGTTCACTCGCTGCGGTCGACCCGGACCTGTCCGTCGGCTGGAGCGCCGGTGAACCTCTGCCGAACCGGATACGTACGTAGTTTCTCCGTAGGACTCCCGATGTGCGGGCCGCGCCGAGCCGCGACTCTGGAAGAGCAAGAAGCACAACCGACACGGAGGTCCCGCAATGGCGATCGACTCCCTTCGCCAGCCGTGTCCGGCCTGCTTCCGGTCCACGGTCCTCATCAGCCACTGGTGGGGCCGGCAGTGGACGCACGTGGGTACCTGGCGGCCGGGCTGTGAGCCGGCCGGGCGCGACCGGGAAGCGTCCCACTCCCCGGCACCGGACACCAGACCGCCCTCATCGGATCTGGCTGCCTGAACCAAGTTTCGCCGTTCCCGCCGAAAGGAGGTGCTCACTCTCCCCCCGATGGAGTGAGCCGACCCGCTGGACCCCGTACCACGGAGCACACGACGTGGTACGGGGTCCCGTGCTGCCTGCGTAAAACGGACCAATCTGACATCGGCCACCGCGAGACGTACTCTCACACCAACTCGTGGAGGTGGTCTCGATGGGGACGCTGCCCGCGGAGCTGACCAGCTTCATCGGTCGGCAGCGGGAATTGGTCGAGATCCGCAGGCTCCTCTCTGCGGGGCGCCTCGTCACGCTCACGGGAGCCGGGGGCGTCGGCAAGACCCGCCTCGCCGTCCGCATCGCCGACCAGGTGGCGCACACATTCCCCGACGACGTCTGGCTGATCGAGCTGGGCGACCTCCACGATCCCGCGCTGCTCGCCCAGACAGTCGGCGCGGAGTTCGGGATCCGCGACGCCGACGAGGATCCGCCGGGCCGGCTCGCCGAGTACCTTCGCGACAAGAGCCCGCTGCTGGTGCTCGACAACTGCGAGCACCTCGCCGAAGCGTGCGCGCGGCTCGCGCGCGACCTCCTCGCCCGCGCACCGGATCTCCGGATCCTGGCCACCAGCAGGCACGTGCTGGGCATCGAAGGCGAACGCGTGTACTCCGTGGCACCGCTGGCGGTGCCGGAAGTCCACGACCTTGCCGACGCCATCGGCCTCGACGCGGTAACACTGTTCACCGAACGGGCCACCGCCGTGTCGAGCGGGTTCGCCCTCGACAGCACCAACTGGTCCACCGTCGTCGAGGTGTGCCGCCGCCTTGACGGGCTGCCGCTCGCGATCGAGCTCGCGGCCGTGTGGCTGCGCACCCTGGCGATCGACGAGCTGCTCGACCGGCTCGACGGCACCTTCCAGCTGCTGAGCCCCAACCCGGTCGCGCCGCAGCGGCAGAAGTCGCTGATGGGCACGATCGACTGGAGCTACCTGCTGTGCACGCCGCGTCAGCGGGTTTTGTGGACGCGGCTGGTGGTGTTCTCCGGTGGCTTGCACCTCGCCGCGGCGGAGGAGGTGTGTTCCGGCGACGGCATCGAAACCGGCGAGGTGCTCGGCCTGATGGCGGGGCTCGTGGACAAGTCCATCGTGCAGACCTCGGCCAACCGGGCACCGACGCGCTTTCGCCTCCTGCAGACGATCCGTGAGTACGGCCGGCAGAAGCTGGCCGAAGCGGGCGGCGAACGGGCGCTGCGGGACCGGCACAGCGAGTACTTCCACCGCCTGGCCGGGCGCGCGCAGAGCGGCTGGGACACGGGAGCCGACCAGGTCGAGGTGTACGCGACAGTGCTGCGCGACCACGCCAACCTGCGTACGGCGCTCGAACACGACCTCGGCGCGCCGGAACGGTTCGCCGCGGGCCTCGATCTCGTCGTTTCGCTGCACTTCTTCTGGCTGCACTGCGGGCACCTCACCGAGGGGCGGCTGTGGCTCGCGCGGGCACTGGGCGTGAACCCCCGGCCGAGCCGCGATCGCGCGCGGGCGTTGTGGATCAGCGCGTACGCCGCGTGCCTGATGGGCGAACCCCGGGCGGCGCTGCCGCTCATCCGCGAGGCCGAGGAGTGGGGCCGCCGCACCGGCGACCAGGTCGTGCTCAGCTACACGGAGATGCTCACGGCAGCGTGTCGCTTCCTCGAGGGCGATTTCGCCACCGCGACGGCGTTGTTCCGCGAAGCGAACGTCCGGTTCGCCGCGATTCCGGGCTACACCAGCATCAAAGTCCTCAGCCTGGGAACGGTGGCGCAGTCCGAGGCGTGGGGCGGCGACCCTGCCACGGCCGTGACCGTCGCGAACGAGGGTTTGGCCGCGTGCGACTCGACCGGTGAGCTCCGCGCCCGCACGCACCTGCTGTACGCGCGCTCGCTCGCGCAGTGGATGCTCGGCGATAACGAGGCGGCGGAAGTGGGGCTGCTACGCGGACTTCGCACGGCGCGGCTGTTCAACGACATCCTCGGGGCGTCGCTGTCGGTGGAGCTGTTGTCGTGGGTCGCCGCCGCGACCGGCCGGACCGAACTGGCGGCCGAACGCCTCGGCGTGGCGAACCGAGTGTGGCCGCTCGTCGGCGGCAAGGCGATGCTCGGGCTGTGCCGCATGATCGACGAGCACGCCACCTGCGAACGCGAGGTCCGAGAAGTCCTGGGCGATGCCCGTTTTCGCACGGCGTTCAAGCGCGGCGTCGAGGCGTCGACCGGGTTCGAGGCCGCGCTCGCCCACCTGCTCGGTGAAAATGTCGCCCCTCCCGCGCCGGTCGCGCCCTCCCGGGACACGTCGGAGCCGGAGCTCACGAGCCGCGAGTTCGAAGTGGCCGAACTCGTCGCCGAGGGCCTGACGAACAAGGAGATCGCGCAGCGGCTGGTGATCAGCCGCCGGACGGTGGAGTCCCATGTGGACCACATCCTCGGCAAGCTGGGCTTCAGCTCGCGCAGCCGGATCCCGGCGTGGCTCGCGCAGCGGCGCGGCGGCTGAGGATCACCTCGCCGGCAGCCGGGACTCGATACCGTCGAGGAGGAAGCCGAGGCCGAGGTCGAACTGGGCGTCGCGGGGCGGGCCGGACGGGTTCGTGAGCCACGCGGTGAGCAGCGGCACGGCGGGGTCTGCGGCGGCGAGGTCCCGCACGGACGCCAGCGCCTCGGTGAAAGCTTCGCCGGTGGGTTCGTGGCGGGCTTCTTCGGCTTCCTGCGCGCCGCTGCCGAGGACGTGGCGGTCGATCAGCGCGGCGTAGGTCATCGCGTCGGGCAGCGTGGCGCCGCGCGTGGTGAGGACGGCGAGCATGAACTCGAGGCGCCGCATGAGGTGCGGGCCGGCGGGCGGGCGGGTGTGGGCGAGCAGGGCGGACCACGGGTGGCGACTCAGCATGTCGCGCGTGTCGAGCGCGAGGGCGCGGAGGTCTTCACGCCAGTCGCTGCTCGGGGCGGCGGGCACGGGGACCTCGGCGACCGCCGCGTCGAGCATGAGGTCGCTGAGGCCTTCGCGGCTGTGGACGTAGCGGTAGAGCGCCATCGACGTGTAGGGGCCGAGCCGGGCGGCCACGGACTTCATGGTGACCGCGGCGCCTTCGTCGGCCAGGGCGATCGCCGCGGCGACGATCTCTTCGCGGCCGAGGGAGCGCTGGCGCGGCGGAGGCGGGGGCAGCGTCCAGATCGATGGGGGCTCTGCTGGCATGCCCGGAGTTTATCGCATATAGTTAGAGTTTATCAGTGAAACTTTCAGGGGGATGTGGTGACCGAAGCGCTGCCGGGCGTCCGGCTGGGTGTGGCGCGGGGCATCAGTTACGGGCTGTTCGGCGAACCGGGTGAGTTCGTGCCGCAGGCTCGCGCACTCGGTGCCGGGCTGCTGCGCGCCTACGTGTTCTGGAGCCAGGTCGAGCCGCGGCCCGGCGAGTACGACTGGACGGCCGTCGACGCACTGCTGGCTCAGCTCGACGGCGACGAAGAGGTGTGGCTGACCGTCTGTTCGAGCTCTCCGTGGGCGACGAAGGTGTCCACGGACTTCCTGCCGCCTTCGCCGGCGCACGATCCGGCGGTCTACGGGCGGTTCATCGGGGAGCTGGTGCGGCGGTGCGCGGGCCGGGTCAAGTTCTGGCAGTGCGACAACGAACCGAGCAACACCGGGCTGCTGTGGGCCGGGACGGCCGAGGAGTACGTCACGCAGCTGAAGGTGCTGCACGAGGTGGTCAAGGACGTCGATCCGGCCGCGCTGGTCGTACTCGGCGGCTGCGGGTACGACGTGTTCTCGAGCGAACCCGGCAGTGAGCCGCGGCGGTTCTTCGACCACCTCGTGTCGGCGGGACGCGAACATTTCGACATGTTCAGCGCGCACCTCTACGGTGACCCGCTGACGGTGCCGTCCACTGTGGACGCGGCGCGCGCGATGATGGCGGCGTACGGGGAGCCCAAGCCGATCGTGGCGGGTGAGCACGGCGGGCCGGTGCCGTTCGAGTTCCCGGAGCTGGAACCCGTGATGCAGCAGGCGTTCCTGGGTGCGTTCGCCGACGCGCCGGCCACTCAGAGCACAGGCGAGCTGCAGGAACGTGCGGTGCGGGAGACGCCGGAGCGCGCCGCGATGCGGGCGCTGTACTCGCGAATGGCAGAGCTGCCGCCGTGGCTGCGGATGTTCCTCGACGGCTGCCCGCCCGAGCTCGACGCGCTGCGCGACCGGATCGGCTGCCGGCAGCTCGTGGTGCGGACGGTGCTGGCGCTCGCGGCGGGGATCCGGCGCACGGCGTACTGGAACCTCGCGCCCGAGGTGCCGGGACCCGTCGACCCGCTGCAGATGATGCACCTGCTGTTCGGGAAACTGCCGCTGCTGGGCTACCGCGGCCGTTCGCTGGAGGTGCGGCGGCCGATGGCGGACACGTTTTCGCTGGTCGCCGAGCAGCTCACGGGGGCCGAGCGAGTGTCGCGAATGGACGCCGGGGTTCAGGCCTACGCCGTCGAGCGCGCCGTGCGCGGTCCGCTGGTGGTGGTGTGGGACCAGCGCGACCCGGTGGACGGGGAGCAGGAGCCGCCGGTCCCGGTGACGTTGCCGTGGACCGCGCCCGAGGCGGTTGCCGTCGACACCTTCGGTGCGCCCGTCTCCGTGCGCCTCGAGAGCGGCTCGGTGCGGCTGGACGTGTCGCTCACGCCGGTGTTCGTCAGCGGGCGGTGACGCGGGAACTACGATGCGCTGGTGGAACTGCGCCAGCTGCGGTACTTCGTCGCCGTCGCCGAGGAGATGAACTTCGGACGGGCCGCGGAACGGCTGCACATCGCCGGACCGTCGCTCTCCCAGCAGATCAAGGCGCTCGAGCGCGACCTGGGCGTGCGCCTGTTCGACCGGGACCGCCGGTCGGTGGCGCTGACCGCGATCGGCGAGTCGCTGCTGCCGGGCGCCCGCGCGCTGCTGCAGCAGGCGGACGACCTGCGCCGCCAGGCCACCGGGCTGTCGGGCACCGAAGCCGTGCGGCTCGGTTACGTGAACTGGCGCCCCGCCGACCTCGTCGAACGCACCGCCGGCGTCGCGCGCGTGCAGGTCGACGCGTGGGTGCTGCCCTCGCACGCGCAGGCCGGGCGAGTCGCCGACGGCAGCATCGACCTGGCCATCTGCTGGGTGCAGACGCCCGACCTCGCCGACCAGGACCTCACCGCGCGGCTGATCGGCGCCGACCACCTCTACGCCGTGGCCACCGGCACCGACACCTCGCCCGTAGCGGCGAAGGACCTGGTGGTGCTGGTCGACTCCGACACGCTCAGCTGGTCGTCGTGGAACCTCTACGCCGGTCAGTTCGCTCGCGACACGGGCGCCACCGTCGTGCAGACCGACGACGGCGGCGTCACCGGCCCCGCATTCTTCGAGCACGTCCGCCGCCTGCGCCGGCCCGTCGTCAACTCGCCGAAGGGCCAGACCACTCCCCTGCCGCCGGACCTGGTGCGCCGCCCCATCGTCTCCCCGACGCCGTGCTGGACCTGGTCGCTCGTCACCCGCCGCGACGACACCCGCGCTTCCGTCCAAGCCGTCGTCGACGCTCTGACCGCGGACCTCGGCACCTTCGGCCTCGACGACTCCACATGGCTGCCGGCCACCGACCCGTACTCCCGGCGCACCGCCGACCCCGTGTGAGCCGCGGCCTCCGACCTACGAGCGATCCGGTCGTGGCCCCCGCGGGCCGGCGCGGCGCAAGATCTCCTTGTCGGAACGGCTTCCCGAGGAGACAGTCATGCAGGAGTTCCTGGTCCGCATCACCACCACCGTCCCCGACGGCACCGACCCGGCCGAGGTCGACCGGCGCCGCGCCGCCGAAGCCGTGCGCGCCCGCGAGCTCGCCGCCACCGGCCACCTCGGCCGCCTGTGGCGCCCGGTCGGCGAGCTGCGCAGCATCGGCCTCTGGCGCGCCGACACCGAAGCCGCCCTCCGCAGCGACGTCCTGGGCGAACTCCCGCTGCACGACTGGATGACGTTCGAGGTCACGGCCCTCGAACCGCATCCGAACGACCCGGGCCCGAAGGCCTGAAGCTCCCGCCGCACGTCCGAGCCGGTTCCACCGCAACGGCGGTCGAGGACCTCGGCGCGGAGACGGCGAGAACGTCCGGCCGAAGCCCATCGGGACCAGATCCCTCGACACCGCATCCATGCCGCGAAAACCTGAACCCACCTCAGCGGACCGGCTGCGCCCCCGTCGCGAAGCGGGCCGAGGCGGCGAGCAGGGCGTCCAGTGCGGCGCGGATCCCGCTGTGTTCTTCCTCGCCCGTGCGGCAGATCGCGACGATCGTGCGCGACAACGCGGGTCGGGTGGTCAGGATGCGCACTCCGGCGGGCGGCGTGCCGCGGGCGAGGCGGGGCACGAGCGCGGCGCCCGCGTTGCCGGCGACGAGCGCGAGCTGCGTCGGATAGCCGCCGACGGTGCAGCTGATCTTCGGCTCCAGCTGTTGCGCCCGGAGGACGTGGACGAGCCATTCGTAGCAGCCCGAGCCGGCGGTCCAGGCGATCCAGGGCACGTCGTCGACCTCGGCGAGGTCGACGGTGCGGCGGTGCGCCAGGCGATGGGTGCCGGGAAGGGCGAGGTCGGCGACGTCGGAGAACAGCGTGGTGGCGGTGACCGTCGGCGGGAGCACCGTGGGGCGGTCCGCCCAGCTCTCGGCCACGGCGATGTCGAGGTCGCCCGCCACGACCTGGGGCAGGGTCTGCTCGGCCTCGCCCTCGCGCAGGGTCACCTCGAGGCGCGGGTGCTGGGCGGCGAGCGTCGCGAGGGCGGGCGGCAGGAGGGCGTGGATGGTCGTCGGGATGGCGCCGAGGCGCAGCGGGCCGAGCACGTCTTCGTTGAGCAGCTCCAGATCCGACCGCGCCTGTGCGATCTGGGCGAGGATCCGGCCGGCGTGCCCGGCGAGCACCTGGCCCGCGCGCGTGAGCCGCACGCCGCGTCCGCGGGGTTCGAGCAGCGCCTGGCCGGCCTCGCGTTCCAGCTTCGCGAGCTGCTGCGACACCCCGGACGGCGTGACGTGCAGCGCCGCGGCCGCAGCGGCCACCGAGCCGTGCTGGGCGACCGCGTGCAGGGCGCGCATCCGGTCGAGACTGAACACGGTAGTGATGCTACCGAATTCCGCTCAGGAACATTCGCTTGTCCTTGACAGTTGAGCACCGCAGGCTTGAGGGGTGACCACGACCGAGCTCCCGTCCCGTCCCCCGGTGGCCGGGCCGATCACCGTTCTCACCGATCGGGTCGACCCGCGCCTGCTCGCGGCGGCCGGCAGCCTCTGCATCGCGTTGTCGTCGGTGTTCATCAAGGTGTCGGGCGCGAGCGGCTCCACGAGCTCGTTCTGGCGGTGCCTGCTCTCGATCCCCGTGCTGGCCACGCTTGCCTTCTGGGAGTGGCGGCGCACGGGCGTGCGGCCGAAGATCCTGTTCCCGCTGCTGGGCGGCCTCGGTCTCGGCCTCGACTTCGTGCTGTGGGGCGAGTCGATCCCGCGCGTCGGCGCCGGGATCGCGACGGTCCTGCTCGGCGTGCAGGTCGTGATCGTGCCACTGCTGGCGTTGCTGTTCCTCTCCGAGCGCCCGGGCCGGCGCTTCCTGCTGACGGCCCCGGCGCTGCTCGTCGGCATCGTGTTGAGCGGCGGGTTCCTCGGCAAGAGCGCCGTCGGCTCCGACCCACTCAGTGGCGCGCTCCTCGCGCTGGCCGCGGGCGCCGGCTACTCCTGCTACCTGCTGCTCATCCGGCTCAGCAGCGGCCCTGCCACGCAGATCCGGTCGCTGCTGCTCGCGACGGTCTCGGCCGGCGTCGTCGCCGTCGCGCTCGGCGTGCCAACCCACCGGCTCGACTTCACGCCGGGGTGGCCCGCGTTCGGCTGGCTGGTGGCGCTCGCGCTCGTGGGCCAGGTCGTCGGCTGGCTGCTCATCGCCGCCGGGCTGCCGCGGATGACGTCCGCGACGGGCTCGGTCCTGATGCTGCTGCAGCCGATCGGCGCGGTCGTCTACGGCATCGTGCTGCTCGGCGAGGAGCCGACAGTGCTGCAGCTGGCCGGCTGCGCGGTCGTCGTGGCGGCGGTGTGTTTCGCCGGCCGCGCACCGCGAGGGGTCAGCTCTCCGGGAACGCCAGCCCCACCGACGCGAGGATCACGCCGACGAGCTCACGCGCCTCGTCGCGACGGAACTCGATGACGTCCGGCGTGCCCAGCAGCTCCTCTTCGAGCTGCTCCACCGGCCACGTCACGACGGTGCCGTGCCGCGCGAGCAGCAGCCCGACGTCGCGGATCCGGTAGATGTCCCCGACGTCGAGCCACGCGTAGAGCAGCAGCTGCCACAGCCAGCGGCCGACGCGGTCCGGATCGCGGACACCGACCACGGTCTTCACGTCGAGCAGCGTCGCCGTGCCGTCGCCGATCCCGCCGGCCGGGTCGATCGCGCCCAGCAGCACGTCGCCGTCGGCCCAGCCGGGCACGATCGTGGGCCCGGCGATGCCGAGCTGCGTGCCGTCCGGCGGGTTCCCGCCCCTGCGGCGCAGCTCCCACAATGCGCCCCGGTCGTGCAGCCGCTTCGCGATTTCCGCCAGCTCCGAGACCTGGTCGTCGGTCGCCAGCCCGCGCAGCGCGTCGACGCTCGCCCCGCCGCCGTCGACGACCCGCGCCAGCCGCGGGTCGATCCCGCCCGACCGGTAGACGTCCTCGCACGCCGAGAGCACGAAGTTCGTCCGCGCCAGGACGGCCTCGACTCCCGGCGACCCGAGCGTGCCCGGCGGCGCGTACCGGTCCTGGTACGAGCGGGTGCGGTCGAAGAACTCCGCCCACGCCTCGGCGACGCCGGGCAGCGGCTCGGCCATCGCACCGCCGAGCTGGTCGCCGAGATCCAGCCACGTCGTCGCGGCGGGCCGCACGCCGAGCGCGCGGGCGCGGAACTCGGCCGGCAACCCGCGGTGCGTCGGGTACTCGGCTGCCTGAGCGTGCGCCCACGCCCCGGTGGCCCATTGCGCACCGATGAGGCCGAGCAGCGCGTAATACGGCGGCGCCGGCTGCACGAGATCGGCCACGCGCTGGCCGAACGCGCCCCCGATCTCGGCCCAGTGGCGGCGCGGGACGTCGCGGGCGGCCGGGCGGACCGGCCGCACGTCCTGCACCGCTGCCTCGACCTGGGCCGCCACGGCCGGGGTGCCGGTGAACACGCGGGCACACCAGGACGTGAGGACGCTCGCCGGGTCGGCCAGCTCCGAAGTCAGCGACACGCGGTCATCCCGCGAGCGCCTGGCCTTCGCGGAAGAACGCGAGGAGGTCGTCGAGCTCCCGCACCGGGTGCGCGGCGCCGAACGGCGCGTTCCAGAACTCTCCCTCCCGCGGCTCGTGCGGGCCGACGTAGGCGTACGGCTCGGGCAGGTAGCCGTCGCCGGGCGAGACGCCGTAGTTGACCGCGCCGAGCGTGATCGCGACGTCGAAGTGCTCCGGCCACAGCACCGGGGTCTCGTCCGGCGCGAACTCCCGCAGTGCCCGATCCCCGGCGGCGAAGGCGGACAGCAGGGTGGCCACCGCTTCGGCGTCGAGCTCGATCGTCTCGTCGGCGCGCACGGACGGTCCGTCGGAGTAGACGTCGGCGAGGTCGCTCGGCTCCACGCCGATCAACGCCGCCACCTCGCGGTAGGTACGGCCGGGCAGGTCGACTGCCCCGGTAGCCGTACGCAGCCGGGTTCCTTCCACCGCCAGGCCGGGCTCGGCGATCGTCGCGAACCCCTCACCCGCCACCCGCAGCTCGATGCGCTCGGACGTGCGGAACTGCGGTCCGGCCAGCAGCAACTCGGCCACGCCGTGGAGGGAACGCCTGGTCGTCGTCAACGCCGTCATGCCCCGATCCTGCCCCTCACCTGCCCGGCGGGCGAACCGGACACCCAGTACAGTCGCCGCGTGATCAAGAAGGCACTCTCCGCCGCGGTCGTGCCCGCCGCGCTCCTCGGTCTCGTCGCCTGCACCAACCCCACCGGGAAGTCGTGGGCCATCAGCTACGAGGTCACCGGCAGCGGGACCACGAGCGGGATCACCTACGCGGAGTCGGTCGACCGCTACCAGGACGACTCGACGCAGCACCAGCTCACCGGCCCGCTCGGGCTGCCGTGGAAGCAGGACGTGATCATCAGCGCGGGCCGCGACGCCTCGGTCACCGCCACACCGACCGGCAACGTCACGCTGACGTGCCGGATCCTGCTGGACAAGCAGAGGGAGCTCGCGAAGGCGACTTCGCCCGCGCCCGGCAAGCCGGTGACGTGCAGCAAGACCACGGACGACTGAGGCGGCTTTACCGGCCGCGCTGATCGGTGACGTCGGGACCGGTCCCGCCCGGGTGTGGTGGTCTTGGCCGGTTCCTGCCGCCGTCCACCGGAAAGGCCCCGCGGGGGTTTGTTCGGCGGACGTCCCCGAGAGGTGGTGCCCGCCGTGTCCGACCCGAGTCCCTTCGAGCTGCCGGCTCAGCAAGATCCGTACGACGACGAAGACATCCGCCGCGCCATCTCCTCGGCCCGGTGGGCGATGGCCGCGCAGGCAACGCTCTACCTCGCACTGTCGGTGTTCATCTGGGTCCTCGTGACGAGCACCGCCGACACCGCCGGCCTGGGCGGCGTCCTCGCGCTGGCCTCGCTCGACGCCGCGCTGGCCGTGGCGGTCGCGGTCTGCGCGGTGCTCCTCGGTCGCCGCCGGCCCGCGGTGTGGTGGACGACGCTCGGCGTCGAGCTCGGGTTCGCGCTGATCCTCGTGGTCGGCGGCGTCATCACTCTGCTCTCGGACGCGGGCGGCAGCGCCGCGCCGGTCGGCATCTTCCTCTGGCTGCTCCTGGCGCAAGCCGTGCTGCGGCCGCTGCAGCGGCCCGAGGTGAAGGCGGCGTTCGGGCTGCGCGTCAAAGACCAAGAGTGGCAGCGGGCGGCGCGGCGAAAGCGGCGTTGAGCCGCGCCAGGTACCGCGTCAGGACAGGAACTTCGCGACGGTCTCGGTGAAGGCGCCCGGGTCGTCGATCCACGGGTAGTGGCTCGCGCCGTGCTGGGCCACGGTGTGCGCGTCCGGGAAGAGGGCCGCGATGGCGGCGGCGACGTCGGGCCGGGTGATCCAGTCGAGCTCGCCCGCGAGCACGAGCACCGGGGCCGTGACGGCGGCCAGTTCGGCTCGCGTACGCGGCGGGTCGAAGGCGCCCTCGGAGTTGTAGCCGCGGGCGGCCCGGGCGTTGCGCTGGGCCGATTTGGTGGCGTGGTGGGCTTTCGCGGTGTCGTCCCAGCGGCCGTAGTACATCGGCGCGATGGCGGCCCAGGCGGCGCTCGTGGCGCGGCCGGCGGCGATCTCTTCGTACGCGGCCGCGACGGCCGCGTGCCAGGGTTCCGCGGCCCGGCGGGCGATCGAGTGCCGGCGCTGGCCGGGTGTCTGTTCGAAGGCGACGGACCGGGCGCTCGGGGTGATCAGTGCGAGCCGGCCGACGCGCTGGGGCCGCGTGGCCGCGTACCGCATCGCCAGGCTCGCGCCCGCGGAGTGGCCGAGCAGGTCGAGGCTTTCGAGGCCGAGGTGCGCGCGCAGGGCCTCGACGTCGCCGACCTGGCGGTCGCAGCGGTAGGTGTCCGGGTCTTCGGGCTCCGCGGACGCGCCCGTGCCGCGCAGGTCGAGCACCAACAGGCTGCGGTGCGCGGCCAGGCCCCCGAGGTCGCCGAGGTAGGCCGCGTCGCGCATCGGGCCGCCCGGCAGGCAGACGACCGGTGTGCCCGAACCGAGCACGCGGTAGGCGAGGGTGGTCCCGTCCGGCGCGGCGAAGGTCGGCATGCGCGGATCTTGGCACCGCCGGGTGACCGGCGGCAAATTCGGTGGTCGGACCGGGGCTCCCGCCGTAGCGTCCGCGTCGGCATCGAGCGCGAAGGAGCGGGACAGTGAGCACGACCTACCACGGGGAAGCCGACGAGCGGTTCGGAGCGGTCGCCGACGCGTTCGCGCGGAATTTCGCCGAGTTCCCCGAACTCGGCGCCGCGGTCACGGTGTTCGTGGGCGGCCGCAAGGTCGTGGAGCTCTGCGGTGGCGTCGCCGACGAGGCCACGGGACGCGCGTGGCAACACGACACCGTGGTGCCGGTTTTCTCCTGCGCCAAGGCGATCGTGAGCCTGTGCGCGCACTTGCTCGCGCAGGAGGGGAAGCTGGACCTCAACGCGCCGGTCAGCCGGTACTGGCCAGAGTTCGCGCCGGAGGGCAAAAAGGGCATCACGCCGCGGATGGTCCTGGGGCACCGCGCGGGGCTGCCGGTGCTCGACAAGACCGTGCCGTTCGAGGAGATCGCGCGGTGGACGCCGGTGATCCGCGCGATCGAGGAGCAGAAACCGTTGTGGGAACCGGGAACCACGTACGCCTACCACGGCCACGTGTTCGGGTTCCTGCTCGGCGAGCTCGTGCGGCGGCTCACCGGGCTGACGCCCGGGGCGTACTTCCGTTCGGTGGTCGGCGAGCCGCTCGGGCTGCGCGCGTGGCTCGGCCTTCCCGAAGCCGAGATGGCCGCGCGGGCCCGGCTGGCGGAAGCCGAGGGTCGCCCGCCCATGCCGCCGCCCGAGCACATCCTGACCCGGATCGTCACGATGAACGGCGCGCTCGTGTTCCCGGGCCTCGACGAACCGCGCGGCTGGAACGACCCGGCGCTGCTGGGCATGGAACTGCCGGGCGCGGGGGCGACCGCGTCGGCGAGCGGGCTCGCCGGCCTGTACGCGGCCGCGGTCACCGGCCTCGACGGCAGCCCGCGGCTGCTGTCTCCGGAGACCGTGACCGACGCCGTCCGCGAGGTCTCGTCCGGCCAAGACTGGTTCGGCTTCGACGCGGGAGCCCGCTGGGGCTCGGGTTTCCTGCTCGATTCGGCGTTCCGCCCGATGCTCGGCGCGCGCAGCTTCGGCAACGACGGCGCCGGCGGCCAGTTCTCCTTCGCCGACGACGAGCACGGGGTGGGCTTCGCCTATGTTGCCAACCGCATGGTCGGCCACGGCGACGCGCGGGCCACCAACCTTGTCACCGCGCTGCGCGAGTGCCTGGGCTGACCGGGCTGCCCGGCGGAAAGTCCACATCGGACACCACCGGCGGCCGGTGTGGCTTCGCTCAGCGTGAGTAAGCGCCGGCCGCTGCGGGGCGCATCAGCGAGGGCACGGAAAGCATTCGTCGCCGCGAGTCGCGGGCGCTCGCCGACCGAGCCGGCTGCGTCGGCAACGCGCTCACCGAAACGGCAGCGAGCAGGCGGCGACGGCTGTCCCAGTGCGAGGAACCGCCGGCCTGAAGGGTCAGCGCGGGCCCGGCAGCGCGCCGGTCGCGGCGAATTCGAGCCGCTTGGCGACCGACACGGTCTGGTCGGCGAAGCGTTCGTAGAAGCGGGTGAGCAGCGTGGCCGCGACGGCGGTGCGCTGGCCGTGGGTCCACTGCGCGGAGGTGATCGTGGCGAGGACCCGGGCGTGGAGAGCGTCGACGGTTTCGTCGGAGCGGCTGAGCTCCGCGTAGCCGCCTTCGACGCCGCCGCCGCGGATGAACTGCGTGAGGCGGTCGGCCATGCGGGCGGTGACGTCACCCAGTTCGGCGAAGACCGGCTCCAGGTCGGCGGGCACGGTGCGCTCCGGGTGGCTGCGCCGGGCCGTGCTGGCGATGTGGGCGGCCAGGTCGCCCATCCGCTCGATCTTCTCGGCGCAGTACACCACCGCGAGCACGCCACGCAGGTCGCCGGCGACGGGGGCCTGCAGGGCGAGCAGCGAGTACGCCTCTTCCTCGCACTCGGCGCGCTGGCCGTCGAGAGCGGAGTCGGCGCCGATGACCTGCTCGGCGAGCGCGAGATCCGCGGTCAGCAACGCGCGAGTCGCGGACCGCATCGCCGCGGCCGCGGCATCACCCATCCCGGCGAGCCGTTCGTCGAGCCGGTCGAGGTCGTCCTTGAAACCTTCGCGCATGAATCGCGACTCTACCGAGGTCCGCCCGGCCTCGCCGCGTCGGCCAGTTCCTCGAGGTGCTCAAGGTCCACGAGGTCAGACGGATGACCGCCCTCGTGTCCACCGGGTACGCGGCACACCGCGCCGTTTTCGGCGAGCGCGCCGCACTCCGCGCGGGCCTCCAGCACGCGCCGGCCCGGCCACCAGCGCAACCACCACCTCGGGCCGCCCGGCCCGTCACCGCGGACGCCCGCGACGTGCTCGTGGCCGTGTCCTGCTTCGAGCTCGCAGTACAACGACGAGGACGCCCCGCGGACCGCAACGCTCCGCAGGACCGATCGTTCCCGCCCGGACAGCTCCAGTGGCTCCAGGCACAGCGCGCGATCCGCCATGGCCGTACAGCCTAGGCGCATTCGCCCACGCCCACCTCCCGACCCTGGTCCACCGGCGCGTCGCGCCTGGTCACAGACCGGGAAACCCTTGCGGTGAACCGGATTCCTCCGGCGTCCGTGATGGGCGGTGAGCCGGACGGACGATCCGGCACCTCGAGAAAGGGTTCGTGTCCCATGCGCGTCACCACCGTGGCCACCGTCGTCTCCTTCGCCGCGCTCGCCGTGTCCCTCACCGCGTGCAGCGGCTCGACGGGTGGCACGGCCTCGCCCGACCCGCTCGTCGCCCGCAACGCCACGGCGTCGGCCACCGCGCCCGTCACGGTTCCGGCCACCACCCGAGCCCCTTCGACGTCCGCGAAACCGCCTGTCCAGAAGGCCACCGCGGCCGGGACGTTCCACGCGGAGCTCACCCTGCAGCCCGACCAGAACGTCGCCCTCCTGACGCTCGAGAACCGCGGCAAGACCACAGTGACGCTCAAGGGCTGGCCGAAGCTGCGGTTCCTCGGCGCCGACGGCTCGCCGCTCGACTTCCCGATCCACGACGTCGAGATCCCGGGCGCGGCCATCCCCGTCACCCTCAAGCCCGGCACGACCGCGTTCGCCGGCGTGAAGTGGACCCTCGGCGACAAGGCCGACTCCGACGCGTTCGTGGCCAGCAACTTCGAGGCGACCCCGCCCGGCACCACTGGAACCACGAACATCGACCTCATCGGCCTCGACGGCCAAACCGTTCAGGTGCCCCAGTTCCCGATCAAGTCCGTGGAGGTCGGCACGCTGCAGCCGGCCGCGCAGGGCGTGCTCGTGTTCTGAGTCCACAAAGGACGTCAGCCGGGCGGCGCGACCAAGAGTTCCAGCGCCGTGCCCACCGACGCCAGCGAAGCGTCGTCGCGCGAAGCCAGCGCGACGACAAAAGCCCCTTGCAGCAACGCGAGCACGGCGTCGGCGAGCACCTCGGCCGGCTGGTCCGCCCGCACGTCACCGCGCCGCTGCCCTTGGCGCAGCAGCTCGGCGATCCGTCCTTTCCAGACACTCAGGTCCTCGGCCAGCTGTGCGCGGAACGCTTCGTGTTCCGCGCACAGCTCCGTGGCGAGCTTGCCCGCCAGGCAGGCGTCCCGGTGCCCGGAGGCGATGAACCGGCCGGCCATCGCGCGGAAATACCCCGACAGCACAGCGGGTGTGGTCAGGTCCGCGCGGCCGCTCCACTCGCCGAGCTGATCGAGCTGGAACTGCACGTACCGCGCGAGCACCTGCTTCGCGAAGCCTTCCTTCGAGCCGAAGTGGTGGTAGAACGAGCCCTTCGGCACGCCGGCGCCCTCGAGGATCGCGTCGATCGTGGTTCCGTGGAAGCCGTGGACGTAGAGCCGGCGCATGCCCTCGCGCAGCAGCTTCTCCCGGTGCGGGATCGTCGTCGACGCAGTCATCTGCACCTTTCCGCATCGGCCCGACTCGGGCCACGCGGAGCGTAGCGCCGGGCGCCGGGCCGGTCCAGCCGGCGCCGGAGGACTACGTGTGCAGCCCCGCGACCAGCAGCGAGACCAGGCGGCGCGCGTCGTAGCGGTCGTCGTTCTCCGCGCCGATGCAGAGGTTGCCGACGCCGCGCATCAGCTCGTAGGCCTCGACGTCGGCGCGGATCTCGCCGGCCTCGGCCGCCGCGGTGAGCAGCTGCGCGCACACCGGCATCAGGCGTTCGAGGAACAACGAGTGCAACGCCTCGAACCCGGCCTCGTCCGACTGCATCGCACCGGCCAGCCCGTGCTTGGTGACAAGGAAGTCGACGAACAGCTCGATCCAGCGCCCCAGCGCGGCGTGCGGCGTCGGGCCCGCCGCGAGCAGCTCAGGCCCGGCCTCGACGCACGCCTCGATCTGGTGCCGGTACACGGCGACGATCAGCTCCGCCCGCGTCGGGAAGTGGCGGTAGATCGTGCCCATTCCGACGCCGGCCTTCGCCGCGATGTCGCGCACCGGCGCGTCGACCCCGGACGCGACGAACACCGCGGCCGCCGCGGCCAGCAGCGACTCCTCGTTGCGCCGCGCGTCCGCCCGCTTCGTCCGCGCGACGGGCTCCTCGTTCACCACAGCTCCCCTCACCGGCCTGAACGGAACAGTGTTCCGCCTGCCCATGATGTCATGGTGGCCGGGCTCAGACCGCGACCGTGCCGCCTTCGCGCCGGGTCTCGTACTCGACGATCGCGAGCTCGCCGGCCAGGCGGATGTGCTCCTCGCAGGCGCGCCGGGCCTCGGCCGGGTCGCGGTGCACCGCGGCAGCGGTGACGATCGCCCGCACCTCTCGCAGCGACAGCTCCGCCCGCCGGTCGTCGACGAACGCGAAGTGCCGGAAGATGCTGATCCGCGAGTGGATCCCGCGCAGCTGGTCGGCGAGCACCGGGTTGTGCGCGCCGAGCAGCAGCAGCCGGTAGAACTCGTCCTTCTCCCGGCCACGCGTGGTCACGTCGCCTGCGAGGAACGTCGACTCCATGTGGTCCAGCTGGGCCACCAGCGCCTCGGCGTCGGACTCCGACGCGCGCTGCGCGAACTTTTCCCCCGCGAGCCCTTCCAGATTCTGGCGGACCTCGTAGAGTGCTTCGATGTCGTCCGGAGTCAGGACCGTGACGATGGGCCCGCGGTTGGGCCGCATGGTGATCAGGCTTTCGGTCTCCAGCTGGCGCAGCGCCTCGCGCACGACCGTGCGGGAGACGTCGTACGCCTCGCAGAGCGCGGTCTCGACGAGCCGTTCGCCCGGTTTGCGCACCCCGTCCAGGATCTCGCCCCGCAGCTGCCGGACGACCTGCTGGCGCAGCGGAGCGGCGTGCCGCTCGAGGCTCATGAGCAGTCGACCTCGTTCCATCCCTGGGAGTGACACCCCGGTCTCGGAACGGTCACCTTTGTGTTCATCCCCGCCCCCTCGTATGATTGTATGATCGTATTACGCTCCCGTCCCCAGCCTACCGCCGGAGTCCGACCGTGGCCCATGACGACGAAGTCAGCCGCATCCAGAAGGCGAAGGACGACTTCCTCGCCACGGCAGCACCCGAACGCTGGCACAACGTCGAGCTCATGAGCTCCTGGCAGCGTTCGCAGCTGGCCATCGGCACGCCGGAGAACGTCATCGACGTGCCCCACGTGCGGGAGGACCTGCTCGACGCGCACCTGCTCGACATGTTCCAGGCGCCGCTCGCGCGGTTCTCCGAGAGCCTCGACGGGACCGGTCTCGCGGTGCTGCTCGCCGACTCCAGCGGCCGGATCCTGCAGCGCTGGTGCCACGACACCACGGCGGCCGCGCACCTCGACCGCATCGGCACCTCGCGCGGCGCGGTGCTCGCCGAGAACGCGGTGGGCACGAACGGCGTGGGCACGGTGGCCGTCACCGGCAAGAGCGTGCAGATCCGCGGGGTCGAGCACTTCGCCGACCTCTACCGCAACGCCGTGTGCACCGGCGCGCCCGTGCTGCACCCGGCCACGGGCAAGCTCCTCGCGGTCGTCACGGTCTCGTGCGACGTCCGCCCGGGCACCGACTTCCTGCGGCCGCTGCTGCGATCGGTGACCACGCAGCTCGAACAGCACGTGCTCGACGTCGAGCAGCCCTCGGCCCGGCACACGTTCAACGCGTTCCTCAGCGCCACCCGCACGCAGACCGCGCCCGTGCTCGCGTTCGGCCCCGAAGGGCTGCTGATCCAAAACCCGCAGTCGGGCAGCCTGTCCACTGAGGACATCGGGCTCATCCGCGAGCTGTGCGAGGACGGGATGCGCGACGGCAAGCACTCCGTGCCGCTTTCGCGCGGCACGGCCACGATCTCCGTGACCAACCTCGACCCCGGCAACCGGATCGTGGTGCTGCTCCCCCGCGAGGCGGGCGCGCCGGTCGCGCGGCAGGCACCGGCACCGGAGCGCCCGCGGCGCGACGAGCTCGCCGGGCACTCCGCGGACTGGCTGCGGACCGCGCGCGAGGTGGCCGCGCACCGCGAGGCCGGCACCCCGCTGATCGTCGCGGGCGAGCCCGGGGCCGGGAAGACCTCGCTCGCGCTCGGCACCCCGTTCCGGCCCGAGGCGCACGCGCGCGGCGGCCGGATCGCCGACGCCGCCGAGGCGCACGTCTGCGGAGCCTCGCCGTGGCTGCAGCAGGTGGCGAGCCGCCTGACTGAAGCCGGGCCGCTGGTCGTCCGGGGCGTCGAGACGCTCGACGCGAAGGTCCTGGCGGGTCTGCGGTCGGTGGTGGAGTCGACGCCCGCGCGCGGGCCGGTGGTGCTCACGCTGGCCGCGGCAGACGAGGCCGAAGCCGAGGCCTTCGCGCTCAAACTCGGCATCGCGCACCTGTGGGTGCCGCCGCTTCGCGAGCGCCCGCAGGACATTTCCGTGCTGTGGCACGCCTTCGCGCTCGCGGCCGCGCCCGGCACGGGCCTCGTGCCGAGCCGCGAGACCCTCGAGCTGCTGCGCGCCTACCCGTGGCCCGGCAACGTCCGAGAGCTGAAGTCCGTGTTCACCCAGGCGGTCAAGAGCCGCGGCAAGGGCCCGGTCGAGCCGGCCGACCTGCCGCGGGCGCTGCAGAAGGCGCAGACGCTCACGATGATCGAGCGGATGGAGCTCGAGGCGATCCAGCGCGCACTGCAGGAGGCGGGCGGCAACCGCGGCAAGGCGGCCGAGATCCTCGGCATCTCGCGCGCCACGGTGTACCGCAAGATGAAGGCCTACCGGCTCACGGCGTGACCGGGGCCCGCCGCGAGCCGGCAGGCCCCGGTGCATCACGGTCAGACCGCCGCGGGCAGTGCCGGGCCCGGCCGACGCAACCGCCGCACGAGCACCGGCACCAGCTCGCGCGCCAACACCACCGCCACCAGCGCCACCGACTGCGCGATCAGCTGCACCTCGCGACCGGGGCCGGCCCACAACCCACCCACCACCATCACATCACCGCCGGCAGCGCCGGATCCGGCCGACGCAACCGCCGCACGAACACCGGCACCAGCTCGCGCGCCAACACCACCGCCACCAGCACCACCGACTGCGCGATCAGCTGCGTCGAGTCGGGCCAGCCGACTGCGCGCAGCAGCTGGCCGAGCTGCGTCAGGAACAACGCCGCGGCGCCGGAAGCGACCACGCTGGCGAGCCCGCCTGTGAGCGCCGTGCCGCCGAGCACCACCGCCGCGACAGTCGGCAGCAGGTACGAGTCGCCGAGGAACAGCGGCGGGGTTTTCGTGTAGCCGGCCAGCAGCACGCCCGCGAGCCCGTAGCAGACGCCGGCGAACCCGTAGGCGAGCAGCTGGTGCGAGGGCACGCGGATGCCGGTGGCGGCGGCCGCGCGCTCGCTCACCCCGACGGCGGTGAGCCGGTGCCCGAACGCCGACCGCTGGGCGACCACACCGGTGACGCCGACGACCACGATCGCGATCAGCGCCGTGTTCGGCACGCCCGCCGTGCGGTCGAGCGCGAACTGGTTCAGCCCCTCCGGGGCACCGGCGGGCGTGCCGTTGGCCACCGCGAACACCGTGCCGAGCAGCACGGCGTTCATCCCGAGCGTGACGACGAGCGGCATCACGCGGAAGACGGTCACCAGCAGGCCGTTGATCAGGCCCGCCACCGCCGGGACCAGGACCCCGGCCGCGACGGCGGCGGAAACCGGCCAGCCGTGGTTCTGCGGCAGCCCGGTACCGAGCGCGGCGGCCAGCGCGATCATCCCCGGCACCGACAGGTCCAGGCCGCGCTGCTGCACCACGAGCGTCTGTCCCGCCGCGGCGATCGCGAGCACCGCCGCGAACGGGAGCATGCTCAGGATCGGCGCCGCGCCCAGGCTGCCCGGGGCCACCAGCGGGCTGATCGCGAAGAGCACGACGCACGCGACCCAGATGGCTGCGGACCGGCCGCTGAGCAGGCGCGTCCACACCCGGTCCACGGGCGTGGTGTCCACAGTGTTCACACTCGAATGTCGAGTCATGCTCGGCTCCTTCCGCCGCGCAGCCGGGCGTAGAGCAGGGCCGCACCCAACGTGATCAGTCCCGGCAGCCAGTACGACCAGGCTTGCGACAGCCCGAGGAACGGCGACGCCGTGACCAGCTGCTGCACGAGCAGCGCCGCCGCCAGCACGCCGAGGAACGACCCGCGCCCACCGAACACGCTGGCCCCGGCGAGCACGACGATCGTGATCGACGAGAGAGTGTAGGTGAGGCTGGGCCGCCCGTCGCCGATGCCGATCTGCGCCATCACGATCACCGCCGCCGGGAAACACAGGAGTGCCGAGGCCACGTAGGACAGCAGCTGTGTGCGCCCGACGCGGACGCCGAGCTGCTCGGCCGCCGTGCGGTTCGAGCCGGCCGCCCGCAGCTCCACGCCCCAGCGCGTGCGCCGCAGCGCCCACTCCAGGACCACGATCAGCACCACCGCGCCGATCGTGACCACCGGCAGCACCCCGACGCGCAGCGAGATCTGGGCCGTCACGCCGTCGGGGAACACCCCGCCCGGGGTGCTGCGCAGTGTCAAGTACACGCCTTGCAGCGCCATGTACGTCGCCAAAGTCGCCACCACCGCGTTGACCCGGAACCTGGTGACGAGCAGGCCGTTGACCACGCCCACGAGCAGCGCGGCGCCGAACATCAGCGCGTACCCGATGCCCGCCGGTCCCCCGGCGACGACCCAGAACGACGCGATCACCACCAGGAGCCCGACGAGCGGGCCGACGGACAGGTCGATCCCGGCGCCGAGCACGACCACGTGCTGCGCGGTCCCGACCAGGATCAGCGGGGCCGCGGCGAACAGCAGGTTGTAGAGGTTGAACTCGGAGAAGTAGCTGGTGCTCCCGGCCCCGACCACGAGGCCGAGCAGGAGGAACACGAGCGTGAGCACGGCGGCGGGCGTGTGGTCGCCGCGCAGCCACCGGTGCGCCGTGAGCCACCGCCCGGCCCGCGCCGCGACGCGCGCCCGGACGGTGGTCGCGGTCAGGGCTGCCTCCGTGATCGCGGCTTCGGAGACCTCGTCGCCCGCCAGCTCCGCGACGATCGAGCCGCGGGACATGATGAGCACGCGGTCGCAGAGCCCTTCGAGCTCGACGCCGTCCGAGGAGAGCAGTAAGACCGCCGCGCCTGCGTCGGCCGCTTCGCGCAGGATCCGGTAGATGTCCACGCGGGCGCCGGCGTCGACACCCTGCGTGGGCTCCTCGGCCAGCAGCAGGCGTGGTTTCGCGAGCATCGCGCGCGCCAGCACGACTTTCTGCTGGTTGCCGCCCGACAGCGCGGAGATCGGCGTGGCGACGCCCGGTGTCTTCACCCCGAGCCGCTCCACCTCGCCGCGCGCGACGGCGTCGACGCGCCGGCCGGACACCAGCCCGGCCGTGGTGACCTCGTCCAGCGTCGCCAGCACGGTGTTCTCCCCGACGGCGAGCGGCCCGAAGACCCCCTCGCCGTGCCGGTCGGCGGGCACGTACACCGCCCCGGCTCGCGCAGCCGCGGCGTTGCTGCCGAGCCGCACCTGCCGGCCGGCGACCGTGACCGTGCCGGTGGCGGGCTCCAGCCCGGCCAGCGCGCGCAGCACCGAGCTCTGGCCGTTGCCCTGCACGCCGGCGAGGCCGACGATCTCGCCGGGGCGCACGGTCAAGGCCACGTCGGCGAAGTCCGCGCCGGACAGTCCCTCGACCCGCAGCAGCCCGGTTTCCCCCGTGCCGCCACCCTTCGGCGGGAACACCGTCTCCAGCGCCCGGCCGATCACCCGCTCGACGATCTGCTGTTCGTCCACTTCGGACGCCGCGAACGTGCCGCGCACGGCTCCGTCGCGCAACACCGTGATCCGGTCCGCGATGAGCTTCACCTCGGGGATCCGGTGGGAGATGTAGACGACGGCCGCGCCGGCGCGCACGCATTCGCGGACGCGGTCGAAGAGCGTCTGCACCTCGTCGACGCTGAGGTGCTCGGTCGGCTCGTCGAGGATCAGCACCTTCGGCCCGAGCGCGAGCGCCTTGGCGATCTCGACCACGAACCGCTGCTCCACGCTCAGCTCGGCCACGCGGCTGCGGGCGCGGATGCCCATGCCCCACGGGTCGAGCTGCTCCTGCGCCCACGCCGGGGCGCGCCGCAGACCGCCGACGCGCCCGTAGCCGACGGCCACGGCCATGTTCTCCGCGACGGTCAGGTCCGGCAGCAGCGCCGGCTCCTGCCGCACGATGCCGAGACCGAGCTCGCGAGCGAGCTGGGGCGAGGCCGACGTGAGCCGCTCGCCGCCGATGACCACAGTCCCCGCGTCGGGGGCCAGGACCCCCGACGCGACGGCCATCAGCGTGGACTTGCCCGCGCCGTTCTCACCGACCAGGGCGTGCACCTCGCCGGCCCGGATCTCCAGGTCCACGTCGGACAGCGCCCGGACGGGGCCGAACGACTTCGAGATCGAGGTCAGGCTCAATACCGCCGGTGCGGTCGCGCCGGCGGTCCCGGCCGGCTCGCCGGCGCGTTCACCGACGACGGGAACTTCGAACTGCGTCACGGTCGCCCCTCTCCTCCTCGGGCCGGTGCGCTCACTTGAACAGCGCCTGCAGGTCGGGCACCGACAGCCCGGACGAGAGGATCGCGTCCGGCGGCAGCGACTTCTCGCACTTCGGCTGTTTGGCCGGATCGGTCGAGTCCTCGATGATCTTCAGGTCGTAAGTGGACGGTTCGTCGTCGGCGATGCCGTTGGCCGCGGCGAGTCCCTTGTGGAGGGCGACGTTGACGATCCAGTTGCGCGAGGACTCCGTGGCGATCTGGTAGCCCGGCTGGGAGTCCTTGTACTGGTACCACAGGCAGCCGAACTCGTTGGAGTCGTTGGCCGACCACACCGGCAGCGGCTTGTTCGCCGCGATGAACGCCCGCACCCCGCCGACCGAGCCGCCGCCGTAGTCCGACACAATCCCGTCGATGGTGCCGTACTTCGTGATGAGCCCGGCCACGACCTGCTGGGTCTTGCCCGGCTCCCAGTCGGTGGCGACGGGGCCGTCGGTGTTGAGCAGCTTCACGTCCGGGTGCTTCTTCACCGCGTCGAGCACGCCCTGGTACACGCCCTGGGAGTAGGAGTTGCCGGCGATGCCGCCGAGCATCACCAGGTTCCCCTTGCCGTGCATCGCGTTCACCGTCCACTCGGCGAGGGCGGAGCCGTAGGTCTTGATGTCCTCGGACACGAAGTCCACGTAGTCCTTGCCAGGCACCCCACCGGGCGAACCGACGAACGGCACAACCTTGACCCCGGCCGCGGTCGCCTTCTTGATCGTCGGCAGCAGCGCCTCGCCGCCGTCGACGAAAGTGACGATCACGTCCACCTTCTGCGCGACGAGGGAATTGAGGTCGGAAATGGCCTTCTGCGTGTCACCCTGCGCGTCGGTGTAAAGCACCTTCTTGATGTTCGGGCACTTCGCGGCCTCTTCCTCGAACAGCTTGCGCGTGATCTTGCGCCAGGAATTGCCGCCGAACCCATCGGCGAACGCGACGGTGAGCGGTTTCGTGCCGCAGAACTTGCCTACGTCCTGGATCTGGTCCTGCGTGCCGACGACCCCGACTTTCTGCTGCAGGGCCGCGTTGTCCGCGCCGGCCTCGCTCCCGCCCTGGCCGGTGGGAGCGCCCGTGGCGCAGCCGCCCAGGAACAGCGCGGCCGAAACGGCCGCAACCGCGGTTTTCTTCTTGATCGCCATGTTCGCCTTCCCGATATTCCGCCCCCGAGTTGGCAAAAGTGTCGGCTACCGCAGGGGGTGCGGACCCGGTCAGTGTGAGACGCGGCTGTGTCAATTTGACACACGCCGCGGAGATTTCCCGACCGTTTTCCGCGCGAGGTGGTAAAGGATCTCCGGCGGACGCGAAAAAGCCGGAGCCGCCCCGGTTGTCGGGGCGGCTCCGGCTTTTTCGCCGTGTTGGCTTTTCGCCGTGTTCAGTCGCGCGGTCTCAAGGCGGCGCGCAGCCGCATCAACCGCTCGTCGCGCCAGCTCACGCGGGCGTCCCACTCGTCCAGCGGCACGAGGGCTCTGCGCTGCTCGCTCGCGAGCGCGACGAGTTCGTCGGTCCACGGATCGTCCTGCCCGCGTTCCGCGCCCATCCGCGCGTAGGCGGGGCCCATCCGCGCGGCATGCGCGGCGATGCCGCCGCGGGTGTTGAGGTCGACGGTCTCGAACGGACCGATCACGCTCCACCGTGGACCGAGCCCGCTGCGCACCACCTCGTCGATGTCCTCGACGTCGGCCACGCCGTCGCGCAGCAGGCAGTACGCCTCGCGCAGCAGCGCGCCCTGCAGGCGGTTGAAGACGAAGCCCTCGACCTCCTTGCGCACCAGCACGGGTCTCATCCCCGCCCGCTCGTACACCGCCCGCGCGCGGGCCAGGATGTCCGCGCGAGTGTCCGACGCCGGGATCAGCTCGACGACCGGCAGCAGGTACGGCGGGTTGCCCGGGTGTGCGCCGAGCACCCGGCCGCCGAGGCCCGTGCCGAACGAGCTCGGGACCAACGCCGAGCTGGAACTGGCGAGCACCGTGTCCGGACCGGCACGAGCGGCCAGCTCGGCGAACAACGCGCGCTTCACCACCACGTCCTCGGCCGCGCATTCCTGCACCAGCGCGACGCCGTCGACGGCCTCGCCGAGCTGCTCGTGGTAGAAGATCTCCGCGAGTTTCCCAGGCAGCAGGCCGTGTTTCCCGAGCAGCGCCAGCCGATCGGCCACGGCCGCGCGGGCCCGGTCGTAGGCCGCCGCGTCTGCGTCCCACGCCCGCACCGGGACCCCGGCCAGGGCAAACAGCACCAGGAACCCGACGCCGATCGCGCCCGTGCCGATGACCGCGACCGGTTCGACGGGGTCTTCGGTCACAGCTCCCACCACGTGCGGTCGTCGGCGTACCCCCGTTTGAGGATCTCGACGATCGCGGACTCCGTGAGCTCGCGCGGGTTGTTCGCGGTCAGCCGCGTGGCGAGCATCGCCTGCTCGGCCACGAACCCGAACCGGTCCGGTTCGAGGCCCAGGTCCTTCAGGTTCAGCGGCACGCCGAGCGCGCCCAGGATCTCCTCGATCCGCTCGATCGCCGCCCGCGCACGCTGCGTCCGCGACAACGCCGGATCGGCGATGCCGAACGCCCGGCCGATCTCGGCGAACTCCGCCTCCCGCGCGGGGAGGTTGAACCGCATCACGTACGGCAGCAGCGCCCCGACGCCGAAGCCGTGCGCGGTGTGGGTGAGCGCTCCGATCGGCGACTGGATGGCGTGCGCGGCCGCCGTGCCGGCGGTGTTGATGGCCATGCCCGCGCTCAGCGCGCCGAGCATCGTGTCGGTCCTCGCGGCCAGGTCCGCCGGGTCGTTCGCGACGCGCTCCAGCGAGCTGCCCAGCAACGTGAAGCCGCGCAACGCGTACAGGTCGGTCAGCACGTTCTTGCCGGCGTAGAGGTGGCGGTGCAGGTGCTCGGCGTCCGGGTGCTTCTCGCGCGCGGTGAACGACTCGACGAGGTGCGAGAGCGCGTCGGCACCGGTGGCGGCGGTCAGCCCCGGCGGGCAGCTCAGCGTGAGCTCCGGGTCGACGACCGCCGCGTACGGCTCGAGGTACGGGCTCGCCACCCCGACCTTCATCCCCTTGTCCGCGTCGAACACCACGGCGATGCAGGTGACCTCGGCGCCGGTGCCGCCCGTGGTGGGCACGGTGACCAGCGGCAGACCCGGGCCCTCGACGAGGTTCTCGCCGTAGAGGTCCGCGACGTTCCCGCCGCGCTTGAGCATGATCGACGCGACCTTGGCGAAGTCCAGGCAGCTGCCGCCGCCCAGGCCGATCACCGCGTCGATCTCGCCGCCGTCGACCTCCGCGAGCAGCGCCTCCACGTTCTCGCGCGGCAGGTCCGGCTCGACACGCGAAAACACGCGCACGTCGAGGCCCTGGCCGGTCAGCGAGTCGCGGATCCCGGCGAACTCGGGGCTGCCGGCCATCCGCTCGTCGGTGCACACCAGCACCGTGCGGCCCAGCGGCTTCACCAGGTACGGCAGCTGCGCGCGGCGGCCGGGTCCGAACAGGACGGTCTTGGGCTGGCGCAGCAGGCCCAGGGTTTCGGAGCTCACGCGCCCACCTCCTCTTCGTTCACGGTCACGGCCAGGTACTTCGGCTCGAGGAACTCGTAGATGCCGTCGTGGCCGCCCTCGCGCCCGAGGCCCGACTCCTTGACGCCGCCGAACGCGGCGGCCGGGTCGGCCATGATGCCGCGGTTGATGCCGACCATGCCGAAGTCGAGCCGTTCGGCGATCGCGAAAGCGCGCGACAGGTCCTTCGTGAACAGGTACGACGCGAGTCCGTAGGTCGTGTCGTTGGCGAAGTCCAGCGCCTGCCTCGCCGAGTCCACGGTGAACAGCGCGGCGACCGGGGCGAACAGCTCCTGGTTGCACAGCGCGGGATCCGCCTCGCGCAACCGCAGCACGGTCGGCTCGAAGAAGTTGCCCGCCGACTCGATGCGGTTTCCGCCGGCGAGCAGCTCGGCGCCGGCCGCGGTGAAGGTGTCCACCAGGGACTGCACGCGTTCCAGCTGGAGCGGCGTGATGATCGGCCCGACGTCCACGCCGTCCTCGAACCCGTCACCGACGCGCAGCGCCCGCGTGGCCGCGACGAACTTCTCCGTGAACTCGTCGGCGATCGCGCGGTGCAGGATGATCCGGTTGGCCGCGACGCACGCCTGCCCCGCGTTGCGGAACTTGCACGCGATCGCCTCGCGCACGGCCAGGTCCACGTCGGCGTCGTCGAGGACCACGAACGGGCCGTCGCCGCCGAGCTCCATCGAGGAGTTCACAATGTGCTGGGCCGCCTTGGCCAGCAGCAGGCTGCCGACGCCGGTCGACCCGGTGAAGCTGATCTTGCGCAGCCGCGGGTCGGCGAGCACGACGTCGGACACCGCGGCGGAGTCGCTGGTGTGCACGAGGTTCACCACGCCGGGCGGGAACCCGGCGTCGTGCAGCGTCCGGATGAACAGCGCCGCCGTCAGCGGCGTCTCCTTGGCCGACTTGACCACGACCGTGCAGCCGGCCGCGAGCGCCGCGCCGCCCTTGCGCGCCACCATCAGCAGCGGGAAGTTCCACGGCGTGACGAGGAAACTCGGACCCACCGGCTGGTGGGTGGTGACCACGCGGTACCCGCCGGGCGAGCCGGGCGCGTACGTGCCGTGCAGGTGGGCGATCTGCTCGGCGTACCAGAGGAAGAACCCGGCCGACAGGGCGAACTCCCCCGCCGCCTCGGCGCGGGGCTTGCCGCTCTCCAGCACCATCACGTCGGCGAACGCGTCGGCCCGCTCGACGAGCATCGCGTGGGCGCGGTGGAACAGCGTGGCGCGCTCGCGCGGCGACCAGTGCCGCCACGCGTCCTGGGCCGCCACGGCGTGGCCGAGCGCGGCCAGCGCGTGGTCAGGGCCTCCGTCGGCGACCTCGGCGAGCGGCTTCCCGGTGCTCGGGTTGAGCACCTCGAAGGTCTTGCCCGGGTGCGTCCACTCGCCGTTGAGGTAGAGCCCGAGCGGTACTTCGTGCCCGGCGAAGAGCCCGGCCGGGGATTCGGCCAGTGCGGTCATGGTTGTCGTCCTTTCTCGGCGCGCTCAGCGCGCGGTGTAGCCGCCGTCGACGGGGAGGTTCACGCCGGTGACCCAGGCGGCCTCGTCGGAGGCGAGGTAGAGCACGGCGTAGGCGACGTCGATCGGGCGCCCGAGCCGGCGCAGGGACTGGTTCGCGGTCATCATGCGTTCGTAGGCGGGCAGGCCGCCCTCGTACGCCTCGGCGATCCCCTCGACCAGCGGGGTGAGCACGGTGCTCGGGTGCACGGAGTTCACGCGGATGTCGTACTTGCCGTACATCGCCGCGTCCTGGCGCGTCTGCATCGTCACCGCGCCCTTGGCCACGTGGTAGGGCGTGAACTCGTCGTTGCCGACGAGGCCGTAGATCGAGGAGTAGTTGACGATGCTGCCGCCGCCGTTCTCGATCAGGTGAGGCACGGCGTGCTTGGTCGAGAAGAACACGCCCTTCACGTCCACTGCGAACAGCGCGTCCCACTCGGCCTCGGTGACCTCGTGCGTGGGCTTGTCCACGCCGATCACGCCGGCGCAGTTGACCAGGATGTCGAGCTTGCCGAACTCCGCCACGATCTCGGTGTACGCGCGCTCGATCGACTTCTCGTCGCGCACGTCCACCGCGTGGAACCGCGCGGCGGCGCCGATTTCCCGTGCCACCGCCGCGCCCTGGTCCGCGTCCACGTCGGTGAGCGCGACCCGCGCACCCTCCGCGGCGAACAGCTCCGCGGTCGCCCGGCCCATCCCGGACGACGCACCGGTCACGATCGCCGTCTTGCCCGCCAAGCGGGGCATGGCCGTCTCCTGTCTCACGCGTCGGCGGTCTGGGGCACGAACCCGGGGTAGCCGGCGTCGGCGATCTCGGCGCAGCGGCGGAAGTACGTGTCCGCGCCTCCCATGTAGACGTTGAACTCCAGTGGTTTGCCCGGGATGTTCGCGCCGATGAACCACGCGTTGGCCTTGGCGCCGCTGGCCATGATCGTCGCCGAGCCGGCGCGGTTGACCTCCTCGGCCCACTCGCGCTCGGCCTCCGCCGTGGACTCCAGCCGCTCGATTCCGTGCTCACGGGCGTACTCGACGGCGTCGGCGATCCAGCCCACGCCGGCCTGGATGGCCACCGGCAGGTTCGCGTACGGCGTCTGCGGCCCGAGGATCATGAAGAAGTTCGGGAAGCCGTGGGCCGAGAGGCCGAGGTTGGTCTTGATGCCGTCGGCCCAGTGCTCACGCAGCACCTCGCCGTCGCGCCCGACGATGTCGATGCGGGTGAGCGTGCCGGTCATGGCGTCGAAGCCGGTCGCGAAGATCAGCACGTCGAGCTCGTACAGCTCGCCGCCGACCACGATGCCGTCCGGCGTGATCTCATCGATGCCGCGGGACTTCACGTCGATCAGGTGCACGTTCTCGCGGTTGTAGGCCTCGTAGTAGCTGTGGCCGCCCGGCGGGCGCTTGCCGTTGAACGGGTAGTCCTTGGGGCACAGCAGCTCCGCGGTCGCCGGGTCCGTCACGGTCTCGCGGATCTTGCGCCGGATGAAGTCCGACGCGTGGTCGTTGGACTCCTGGTCCACGGCCAGGTCGTTGAACGTCTCCAGCATGAAGTGGAAGCCGCCCTCGGCCCAGCCCTGCTCGAACACGCGCTCGCGATCCTCGGCGCTCGCGTCCTTCGCACCGAGCTCCGGCTTGACGAACGGCACGGCGAACCCGTGGTCGAACGCCTTCTCGAAGCTCTCGTCGTAGTTCTCGCGGACCTCGTTCATCCACTGCTCGTCGACAGCCCGGTTGGAGCTCGCGACGACGTAGTTCGGCGTGCGCTGGAACACGAACAGCTCACCGGCGGTCTCGGCGACCACCGGGACCAGCTGCACGCCCGACGCGCCGAGGCCGAGCACGCCGACGCGCTTGCCCCGCAGGTCGACCTCACGATCACGCGGCCAGCGCGAGGTGTGGTAGCTCTCGCCCGCGAACGTGCTCGCGCCCGGGATGTCGGGCAGGTTCGGCGCGGACAGCACACCCATGCCGCTGACCAGGTACTTCGCGGTGAGGACCTGGCCGTCGGCGGTCGTCACCGACCACAGGTTCGCGTCCTCGTCGTAGACGGCCGTCTCGACCTTCGTCCCGAAGCGGATGTCCTTGTACAGGTCGAGCCGGCGCGCGACGAACTCCAGGTACGCCTTCACCTCCGGCTGCGACGGGTAGCGCTCCTGCCACGTCCACTCCTCGCGGACCTCCTTCGAGAAGGAGAACGAGTAGTAGTAGAACTCGCTGTCGGTGCGGGCGCCCGGGTAGGTGTTCCAGTACCACGTGCCGCCGACGCCGTCCGCGGAGTCGAGCACGACCGAGCGCAGGCCGAGCTGGTTGAAGTGGTGCAGCATCGCCAGCCCCGAGAAGCCGGCGCCGATCACGATGGCGTCGAAGCTGGTGTCCTGAGTGGACGGCATGGTGATCCCTTCGGTGATGGTGGAAAAGTCTCAGCGGCCCAAGCGGTAGAAGTCCGCGATGGTCCGGATCTCCTGGTCCGCGCGCGGGTGGCGGCCCGCCAGGAACGGGTAGACGTGCTGCATCCCCTCGCCGACGACGAAGGTGACGTCGACGCCGTGCTTGGTCGCGAGCGCGTGGAACCGCACGCTGTCCTCGTAGAGCGATTCGGTGTCCGCGGCGCTGATGTAGAGCCGTGGGAAGCCGGTGAGGTCGGCGTAGAGCGGGTTCACGAGCGGGTCGCGCGGGTCGGCGCCGCCGCTGAGGTAGCGGTCGATGTTGGCCTGCAGGCCTTCGCGCGCGATGAGGAAATCGGTGTCGTTGTTGGTCTCGATCGTGGTCCCGCTGTTCTCCATGTCGAGCCACGGCGAGAGCGTGATGACCTGGGCGGGCAGCTCGCGGCCGTCTTCGCGCAGCTTCAGCACGGTGGCGACGGCGAGGTTCGCGCCGGCGCTGTCGCCGACCGGCGTGATATCGCGGACGCGGTGACCGCGCGCGAGCAGCGCGTCGAACGCCTTGACACCGTCTTCCAGCGCCGCCGGGTACGGGTGCTCGGGCGCGAGGCGGAAGTCGGCGACGAAAGCCGTGGTGCCACAGGCTTTCGCGAGGTGGCCGGCGAGCTTGCGGTGACTCGCGGACGACCCGAGCGCGAAGCCGCCGCCGTGGAAGAACAACAGCACCTGGTCTGCGTCGGCGCCCTCGGGCGTCACGAAGATGCCGGGCACGCCACCGAGTTCGGTGTGGGCGTAGGACACGCCCTCGGGTTCGGCGGTCGCACGCTGCCAGTCGTCGAAGACGATCCGCAGCAGCTCCACCGACATGTCCGGGTGGCGGTTCATCTCGACCGCCCACCCGGCGTAGATCTGGCCGAGCAGGTCCGTCGGCTCGGGCAACGTCATGGGCTCTCCTGGAGGGGAATCCCGCTTCGACAGCGAGGTCACAGGGGTGTCCGGTGCCCGTCCGGGCGCCGGTCCACCCAGCATCACCACGCGGGAGCCGCCCGCCACGCGCTGTCGCAAAATGACACATCCGCGTCTCACACTGAACGACCACGACGTCCACGCGACGGGCGAAGCTGAGCCGGACAGCCTCCCCTCTTCCGTGCTTCGAGCGAGGAACCATGAACCGTCTGCAGGGCAAGGTCGCCCTCGTCACCGGCGCCGGCCGCGGCATCGGCCGCACCATCGCCGACACCTTCGCCCGCGAAGGCGCCACCGTGATCGCCACCGGCCGCAGCGAAGCGAACGGGTTCGCCGACGGCGTCGAGTACCACCGCCTCGACGTCGCCAGCGACACCGACTGGGCCCGCGTCGTCGGCGACGTCGCCGACCGCCACGGCCGCGTCGACGTGCTGGCCAACAACGCCGGGGTGATCGCGTACGAGTCCTTGCACGAGCTCTCGCTCGAGAAGTGGCAGCAAGTCGTGGCGATCAACCAGACCGGCGTGTGGCTCGGCATGCGCGAGGTCGTCCCGCTGATGCAGCGCAACGGCGGCGGCTCGATCATCAACGTCTCGTCGATCTGGGGCACCGTCGCCGTCGCGGGCGCCCACGCCTACCACGCGACCAAGGGCGCGGTGCGGAACATGTCGAAGAGCGCGGCGATCACCTACGCGCGCGAGAACATCCGCGTGAACTCCCTGCACCCCGGCTTCATCCGCACCCCGCTCACCGAGGCGCAGGACCCGGAGATCAACGAGTTCGTGATCGGCCAGACCCCAATGGGCCGCGCCGGCGACCCCCAGGAGGTCGCCAACGGCGCGTTGTTCCTGGCCAGCGACGAGTCGAGCTTCGTGACCGGTTCCGAGCTGGTCGTGGACGGGGGTTATCTGGCTCAGTGAGGCGGCGGCGCGGCCTGCAGACTCCCCGCCGGCAGCCGGTCGGCGCCCCAGCTGCGCTCGAGGTACCCCACGATCCGCTCGACGTCCTCGGCCGGCACCTTCTCCGGCTCACCGTGTTCGAGCGGGTCCACGTGGAAGAGGTAGAGCCGCGAGGCGAACTGGTCGAACGCCAGTGAGGCCTCGCCGAAGCGTTCGCCGTTGCCGGCGGTGGAGACGACCACGCCGTCGCCCCAGTCCTGTCCGCTGTCGTTGTTGGGGTTGAAGAAGTACACGCGCATCACGTCGTGCGGGTCGGGCGCGACGCGCAGGATCGTGATCGCGTGCCAGCCGACGTAGCGGGCCGCGCTGTCGGTGACGGCGACGCCGGCCGGCTGCGGGTGGATCAGCGGCTGGTCGCCGTTGTAGGCCGGGTGGTAGCTGGCATGGAAGGCGCGCAGGAACTCGTCGAGGTCGATGAGGTTCCCGGTGGCGACGTCGACGTTGATGCGGAAGCCGCGGAACGCCCACCAGCCGTGGAACTCGGGGTTGACCCAGCGGTGCGGGTCGCCGGGCCGGTCGACACAGCGCCGGCCCATCTCGGCGTAGATCCGGTCGAGGTGGGGCACCACGAGCAACGACACCGGGTCGAGGTCCACGGGCAGCTTGCGCGCGATGCCGCCCTCGCTTTCGCGCGAGGAGATCGGCTGGCCCTCGAAGTGCATGGTGATCTCGTCGTCGCGGGCCGCCCACACGACCATCTGCAGCAGGTAGTCCGGGTCGTTGCCCGCCCACATCGACAGCGCGCGGGCCGACTGGCAGGTCGGGTTGTCGCCCTGGCCGACGCCGAGCGGCAGGCCGAGCATCGACAGCACGCCGGCGGTCAGGCGCGCCTTCGCCTCGGGCGCGGGACCGAACACGGCCGTGAGCCGTTCACGCGCGGCCGGGCCGAGGGTGAGGGCCAGCTGGCGCCACAACGCGGGAACCACCGGGGGCTCGTGCAGGATGCCGCGGTCGAGCAGCAGCGCGAGGCCGTAGACGCACTGCGCGGTCTCCGGGTGTACGGCGTCGGCGATGAGCTGGTGCACGAGATCTCGGTAGCGCAGCAGGCAGTTGCGGCCGGTGTCGGACAGCCCGAGCGCCTCCGCGACGAGGTAGTCACCCTCGTGGCGCACGAACCGCAGCAGCTCGGCGTGGTAGGGCGAAACCAGCCCGGTGTCGTGCATCGCGCGGGCGAAGCCGGACGCCTCGTACTGCAGGCCACCGGCGTCCATCGCCTCGAGCCGCGAGCGGAAGACCTCGAAGCCCGGGTCTTCCCGGCAGGCCTCGGTGGTGCCGAACAGGCTCGTGATGAGCCGGTCGAGCCCCTGCCCGGAGTTCGGGCCGAGGTCGACCTCGGGGTCGCCGCGGTAGACGGAGATCCGCGTGATCAGCGACTGCACCTGCTCGACCTGGATCGGGCGCTGGCGCAGGATCCGCCAGATCTCCTCGACCAGCTTGTCGAGCACGCTGGCGTAGCCGATCCCGTCGGCCACGTGGCGGAACAGCGCCCGGATGAGCTGCGCGGTGCGGCCCTCGTGCGCCCGCTCGGCCTCGGTGGGCGGGGTGAACAGCAGCTCCAGGTTCATCGCCAGGACCTGCGACAGGAACCCGCGGGCGTCCTCGGCGGACAGCGTCGCGTGGGTGTACTCCCCCAGCGCGACGGCGAGCATGCGCAGCTCGCTCGCCGCCTCGATCACGACGGTGTCCGCTTCCCCGCTGTGCAGCCCGGGGCCGACCAGCGCCGGCAGGAGGATCTCCGGCGAGGCCCAGTCGGTGCCCTGGTAGAGACCGGCTTCGTCCAGCGCCTGCGCGCGGGCCTGCACGGCGGCGGCCCCGCCGGGCTGCAGCAGCACGCGCCGCAGGGCCTCCAGCACGCGCCGCAGCTTCGTGTGCTTGCCGAAGTCGCGCGTCTCGGCCATGGCCTGGACGGCGTCGTCGAGCGAAGCCACCCGTTTGGCGAGGGTGGTGCCCTCCGTGGCGTCGGCGTTCGGATTCACTGGTGTTACCCCGGTCGGCTCTCCCGTCTGGTGCTCAGACGTAGAAGTCGAGCTCTTCCTGCTTCTTCAGCGTTTCGCGCATCCGGTAGGCGTCGTCACCGAAGAAGTACAGCAGTCCCCAGTGGGTGCCGAACGCGGTCCGCTTGGTCACCGTCTCCTCCGGCGGCGCCGACAGGTCGTGGGACTCGTAGTAGTCGTCGTCTTCGGTTTCTTCCGGGATCCTCAGCTCGCTGACGACCCGCCGCCGAGGGTAGACCCCGAAGCAGCCGGCGACACCGGCCGCGTCGACGACCTCGCGCGGGAAGAACGCGTCGATCTCCTCCTCGGTCGTCTTCGGGTCGAACGCGAGCGCCAACGCCTGGTAGGCGTTGAAGCCGTAGGCACGTTCGAGCAGCTCGAAAACCTTGAAGCCCGGCGGGCGGTAAGCCACCTCGCCGAAGTACATCTCGCCGTCGCTGGTCACGAAGTACTCGGGGTGCACGAACCCGAACTCGATGTCGAAGGTCTTCACGAGCTTCTCGATCTGCGCGGTGATCTGCGGCCGGTAGCGCTCCAGCTCCGGCGTCGCGGGCACGAACACCGAGTACCCGAGCGTGACGTACTCGGAGATGTTGAGGAACTTGATCTTCCCGTCGTGGATCCACGCTTCGACGGCGAACTCCCAGCCGTCGAGGTGGGATTCCATGAGGACGGGGAACTCCTCCTCCGGAATCATGTCGATCTCGTCGGGCGTGCGGATCACGCGGTGGCCCAGGCAGCCGGCCTTGTCGAACGCCTTGAGGTGGATCGGGTCGTTGGGGTCGCCGTCGAGCTTGAGCAGCGTCTGGTTGACGCGCTTGAGGAACCGCACCACGTCGTCACGCGCGTGGGCCTCCTCGAAGATGCCGACGCGGATGCCGCCCAGCTGCGCGCGGCGCTTCATCAAAGCCTTGTCCCGCAACAACATCGCCTGCCCGAACAGGCGCGGGTTGTCCATCAGCACGGAGTTGATCGCGCCGGCCCACTCCACCGTCTCTTCGAACAGCGGGATGGCGACGTCGACCCCCTCCTGCTTCAGGGTCTCGGCGATCTCCATCGACCGGTCGTTGAGTCTCTCGAAGTTCCACGGCAGGTAAGGGATGCCGTGTTCCGCGCAGTACTGCTCCGCCCAGTCGGGCGCGACCACGATGTAGCGGCGGTCGAAGCGGTCGAGCGCCTCGATCGCGTTGAGACTCCAGCCGAGCACGGCCAGATATCCTTTGTCGGGATTCTTCGTGACCGGTACGGACTGGGTCATGGACCGCTCCTCTGTTCGGCGCGTGCGGGGTCGGACGGGGTCTGTACCTTCACGGTCCCAGATGTCCGCACCTTCCGCCGATCGAGCGGGTCGCCTGTCCACTGTGGATACTCTCGATCCGGCCACCCGCTAGCCTCCGGGTGAGATCCAGGTCACGTCCGGTCCACTCGCCGCGCCACCCGTTCGGGTGCCTGCGATCCTGTGCGCTCAAGAACGCGCGGTTCGCGCCGGAGTTCGACGCCGCACCGCGGCCGGGAGGACAGTCATGGGAATCATCAGCTGGATCGTGCTGGGCTTGATCGCGGGGCTGATCGCGAAGGCGCTCATGCCGGGCAAGGACCCCGGCGGCTGCATCATCACGATCCTGCTCGGCATCGGCGGCGCGTTCGTGGGCGGCTGGGTCGGCAAGACGCTGTTCCACGTGCAGCTGGGCACGTTCTTCGACCTGCGCACGTGGGGCCTGGCCATCCTCGGCGCGCTGATCATCCTCGTCGGCTACCGGATGATCTTCCACCGCAGCCGGGACTGACCAGCGGGCGGGGCGGCTCTTCGCGAGCCGCCCCGCCCCTGGCTCACTTCACGCGCTCCAGCAGCGCGAACAGGTTCTCCCAGTGCCGCTTCTCGCCGGCCTCGTCGTAGGCCGCCGTGTCGGTCATGGTGTACCCGTGGGTCGCGCCCTCGTAGACCTCCGAGCGGTACGTGACCCCGGCCTCGTCGAGCGCGGCCTCCAAGGTCTTGATCTGCTCGGCCGACATCGAGTGGTCCTGGTCGGCGTGCCCGAAGTACACCTCGCCGGTGATCGAGCCGACGCCCAGGTGCGCGCTGTCGGGCCCGTCCGTGACCACCCCGCCCGCGTGGAACGCCGCGATCGCCTTGACGCGCTCGGGGAACGCCTCGATCACGCGCAGGGCGTTGGTGCCGCCCATGCAGTAGCCCGTGATCACGACCGGTCCCTCCGCGACACCTTCCTGCGCCGCGAAGAAGTCGAGGTACATCTGGGCGTCACGCTGGATCGCGTTGTCCGTGCCCAGTCCCTGGATCAGCGGCATGATCTTGCCGAAGATCTCGCCCCGCTTGTCCGGATCGCCCAGCTCCGAAACGTCGATCTGCGGCGCCGGGCCACCGCGGTAGAGCAGGTTCGGGGCGAGCACGGCGTAGCCGGCCTCCGCGATTCGCTCCGCCATCTCCTCGATCCGCGGCCGCAGCCCGAACGCGTCGATGAACAGCAGCACCCCGGGGTGCGGCCCGCCGTCGGGAACGACCAGGTACGAGTCGGCGACCCCGTCGGCGGCCGGGACGTCCACCTTCTCCTTGCGCATGTCACTCCTGTCGATCAGCTTGCTGGCTCTCGTCGTCAACCTAGTACCCCGTGCAGGACCGCCGTGACGACGGCGTCCGCGTAGGTGTGGTCGAGCGGCCGGCGGCCGGTGAGCAAGCGGTAGTGCAGCGGCGCGAAGACCAAGTCCAGCAGCAGGTCCACGTCGGCGTCCGGACCGACGACCTCGCGTACCGCGGCGCGGACGGGGGCGCGGCGGGGCTCGAACCAGTGCTCGTCGAGGCGGGCGGCGAGGTCGGGGTCCTGCTGAGCGGCGCCGAGCAGGCCGGTGAAGACACGGCCCAGCACCGTGTCCACGTAGAGGTCGGCGAAGTGGCGGGCGTGGGCGCGCAGCAGCCCTTCGGCGGTGGTGGCGCGCGTGGTGACCGGGTTGGCGCGGGCGTGGTCGAGGAAGGCTTCGAGCACCACGGCAGCCTTGCCGGTCCACCAGCGGTACACGGTGCGCTTGCCGACACCGGCGCGGGCGGCGATGGCGTCGACGCTCACCGCGGCCCAGCCGCCGGCGACGATGAGGTCCCAGGCGGCGTCGAGGATCGCGCGGTGGGTCTGGGGGTTGCGGCGGGTGGCGTCAGGCACCGCGCACCGCCCACCCGGCGGCCACGCGCCGGTTGACCTCGGTGATCGCGCCGACGAGGTCGTCGTAGGGCTCGTCCCACGGATCCTTCAGGCCCCAGCCACGATGCGGGTTTTCGACGTAGGCGCACCAGTGCCAGCCCAGGCACCAGTCCAGCGCGGCGAACGCCTCGGCGGTGCGGACGTACCCGGCGGCGCGGTCGGCCTGGTCGCGCATGCCGCCGGTGCGGTGCGGGCTCAGCCGCGTGGGGCACCAGTTGCCGGTGTCGGCGACGAGCACCGGCAGGCCGGTCCTCGCGTGCCAGCGTTCGAGCGTCTCCAGCGCCGTGTCGAGCGCGCCCGGGCCTGGGAACGTCTGCACCGACAGGACGTCGACGTGCTTCGCGGCGGCATCGAGGACTTCGTCCGGTGCGCCCGCTTTCGTCCCGAAGCGGTCGCCGAGGATCAAGTGGTTCGGGTCGTGGCGGCGGATCGCCGCGGTGGCCGTGGCGTAGTAGGCCTCGGCCGTCTCGGCGAGCGGGCCGGGCCAGCCGGCACCCGTCGGGTGGCGCGCCCAGGCCGGCCCGTCGACGAGGAAGTACCCGAGCAGCAACGGATCCTCCGGGCGGCACAGCGTGCGGGCCAGGTGGTCGCAGTACTCGGCGAACGCGGGCGAACGCGGATCACGGTAGGCCGGGTGCCCGTTCCACGACTCGATCTCCGCCACCCGCAACGCCTGCACGTACGGCAAACCGGCCGCGGCGACGTCCGCGCCCGGCAGGTCCTCCGCGTGCCCCAGGTCCACGACGGTGCCTGTGACGCCGAGCCCGGTGCCGCTGATGTACTCCGCGGTCGAGCCGACCGTGGTGAACCCCCAGGCGCGCAGGTCCGCGCCCAGGCCGTCGCGAAGCCACTTCTCGCGCGAGCCGCCGTACCGAGTGCGCCAGATGTCCTGGTTGTGCTGGTATCGGAGGTTCGTGTCGTGCGCGTGCGCGACCCCGATCGACGGGAACGGCTCGCCGTCCGGCCCGGAGAACGTCCACCGCCCGTGGCGGGCCACCGTGAAGAACGCCATGGATTGAGGATACGAACCGGTTCGTCTCCCCTGCCGTCCGGGGTCACCCGCCTGCGTGAGCGGAGGGGCGCGCCGGGACCGCCGGTGTCACCATCACCGCCATGAGGTGGAAAGGCGTGGCCTGGGCCGCGGGCGTACTGGTGGGCATCGGGCTCGCGGCGGGGGCCGGGGTGTGGGTCCACTCCGCCGAGCGCACGGCCGGGGACACGTGGCACTCCATCGGCACCGACGAGCCCGACCGGATCGACGTGAACGCCACCGTGCAGAAGGTCGACGCGGTCGCGCGGGAGGTGACGTTGCGGGTGCTCGTCGTGCCGCGCGGGCGGCTCGGCGAGGACGACGGGGTCGCGCCGGCGAGCGATCTCACGTTGCTGAACTCCTCGAGCCTGCGCGGTGACCAGACGCTCCCCGCCCACGAGCGGATCGCGAGCGCCGACCTGCCGATCGCGCTGGCGGGCGGCGCGATCACCGACTACCCGTTCGACGGCTACGAAAGCCACATCCAGTTCGCCGCCGTGCAGGACGGCAAGCCGGTGCCGGTGCTGCTCACGCTGGACAAGGTCGACAGTCTGTTCGGCCTCACGGTGACCGGCTCCGACAGCTCCGGCGGCCTCGACATCCGCCTCACCCGCGCGACGAGCGTGCTCGTGTTCGCGCTGTTCATGATGTTCGCGATGTGGGCGATCGCCGTCGCGGTGGCGCTCGGTGCGCGCCACCTCGTCGCGCGCCGCCGCGGGCTGGTGTGGCCGGCGTTCGGGTTCATGGCCGCGTCGTTGTTCGCGCTGGCTTCCTTCCGCAACGCCGCTCCGGGCTCGCCGCCGATCGGCACGCTGCTCGACTACACGGCGTTCCTCTGGGCCGAGCTGATCGTGGCGCTGAGCGTGTTCGCGTCGGTGGTCGCCGGCGCCGCCGTGGAACGGGCGAATCGCACGAGTTAGCCGCGCGGTGTCGGTTTCGGGCCCTCCGGTTTGTCGTCCCCACGACAGCCCGACGACGAGGGAGCGCACCGTGATCACCCCGAACCTGGCCTGGCAGCTCGAACACCAGACGCCCCGCGACCACCGCGCCGCCGGCGAACGTCTCGGCCGCCTGGCGGCATTTCTCACTCGGCGGCGCCGGCGGACGAGTGTCCGTGCGACGATCCGGGGCGAGCACCGACCCCAGGGAGCGCGCACATGGCCCGGCACCACCTCGACCCGACCCGTGAAACCACGATCGACGTCTTCAACCGGGACACCGAGCCCGTCCTGACCGTCGACCCCGGGGACACGGTCGTGGTCGGATCGCTGGACTGCCACGGGTTCCTGGAACGCCAGCGCACACCCGGCGAACAGCGGCCGCGGATGATCGACCCGAGCCGCGGCCACTGCCTCACCGGCCCGATCGCCGTGCGCGGCGCGGAGCCGGGCGCGGTGCTCGCCGTGCACCTGGACGACCTGCGGCCCGGCGACTGGGGCTGGACCGTGTCGGCGTCGAAGGACAACTGGCTCACGCAGAAGCTCGGCGTCGCCGGCGGCCCGCCCGGACGGCTGCTGTGGGAGCTCGACGCCGGCGAGCGCACCGGCACCAACGACCGCGGCCAGACCGTGGCGCTGGCGCCGTTCCTCGGGGTGATCGGCCTGCCGCCGGCCGAGCCGGGCGACCACTCCACCGTGCCGCCGCGCCCGGAAGGCGGCGGCAACATCGACTGCCGCGAGCTCGTGGCGGGCTCGACGCTGTACCTGCCCGTCACGGTCCCCGGCGCGCGGCTGCTCGCCGGCGACGGGCACGCGGCCCAGGGCGACGGCGAGGTCGGCGGCACTGCGATCGAGTGCCCGATGACCACCGAGCTGACCCTGGACCTCACCACCGACCGGCCCGTGCCCGGCATCCACGCCGAGGCGCCCGCCGGGCGCATCACGTTCGGCTTCCACACCGACCTCAACGAGGCCACCGCCGAGGCGCTCGGCGCGATGCTCACGTGGCTGGAGAAGCTCTACGACCTCGACCGCCCCACCGCGCTGGCGCTCGCGAGCCCGGTGGTCGACCTGCGCGTCACCCAGGTCGCCAACCAGACCTGGGGCGTGCACGCGGTACTCCCCACCTACGCGATCCGCTGACGATCCGGCGAAGTCTGCCTTCGCGGCCACCCGGGTCTGCCCGGGGCGCGCACTGGTCTGGTCCATCCGTGACCCAGGTGCGATCACACCTTAATTCGAGGCGAGAAATAACGGACTTCCGTAGGGTCCGGACCTCTTGACGCCATCCTCTTTGTCCGGTCAGGATCGCCAAGGCCCGCTTTGGGCCCGTCCCCGCCGCCCTCTGCAGAACGGACTGTCGATGGCCAGAAGATCCCCCGGGTGGTCCCGGGCCCGAAGGACCACGTTCGCCGCGCTCGCGAGCCTCACCCTGCTGGGCGGTGTGGCGAACGCGGCGCCCGCCCCCGCCACACCGGCCGCACCGGCCGCGGCGCAGCCCGAGATCGGGCAGCCCGCGCTCGACAAGAACGGCTGCGCGCGCATCGAGAACACCCTGCCGACGCTTTCGGATTGGCCGAAGGTCGACAGCTTGATGCAGAAGAACCCGCAAGACGAGGCGCGCATCGCGAAGATCCTCTCCGGCATGACGCTGGAGGAGAAGGTCGGGCAGATGACGCAGCCCGAGATCAACGCGATCACCCCCGACGAGGTCAAGCAGTACGCCATCGGCTCGGTGCTCAACGGCGGCGGCTCGTGGCCCGGCGGCAACAAGCACGCCACGCAGCAGGACTGGCTGAACCTCGCCGACGCGTACTGGAGCGCGTCGAAGACCAGCCGCACGAAGATCCCCGTGATCTGGGGCATCGACGCCGTGCACGGCAACAACAACGTCTACGGCGCCACCGTCTTCCCGCAGAACATCGCGCTCGGCGCCGCCCACGACCCGTGCCTGGTCCGCGACGTCGAGAACGCCACCGCGCGCCAGATCCGCGCCACCGGCCAGGACTGGGCCTTCGCCCCCACGCTCGCCGTGGTGCAGGACGACCGCTGGGGCCGCACATACGAGGGCTTCTCCGAGGACCCGCGCATCACCCGGGCCTACGGCTACGAGGCCATCAACGGCCTGCAGGACGGCGCCACCAAGCGCATCACCTACAACGGCGTGATCGCCACCGCCAAGCACTACATCGGCGACGGCGGCACGATCAAGGGCCAGGACCAGGGCGTGAACCCCTCGTCCGAGGCAGACATGATCAACATCCACGGTCAGGGCTACTACGGCGCGCTCGCCGCCGGCACCCAGACCGTGATGGTGTCGTTCAACAGCTGGACCAACGCCGACCTCGGCATCAACGAGGGCAAGCTCACCGGCAGCGACAAAGCACTGAACCAGATCCTCAAGGGCAAGATGGGCTTCGACGGCCTCGTCGTGTCGGACTGGAACGGCATCGGCCAGGTCCCCGGCTGCACCAACGCGAGCTGCCCTCAGGCGATCAACGCCGGCGTCGACCTCGTGATGGTGCCCGCCGACTGGAAGGCGTTCATCACCAACACCGTCGCGCAGGTCAACGACGGCCAGATCCCGATGGCCCGCATCGACGACGCCGTGACCCGCATCCTGCGCGTGAAGCTGCGCGCCGGGATCCTCGACGAGCAGAAGCCGTCGGACCGCTCCTACGCCAACTCAGACGAGGCGCTCACGGACAACTGGCTCGCCCGCGACGCCGTGCGCGAGTCGCAGACGCTGCTGAAGAACAACGGCAACGTGCTGCCGCTCAAGCCGAAGTCGAAGGTGCTGGTGGTCGGCAAGAGCGCCGACAGCATCCAGAACCAGACCGGCGGCTGGACGCTGTCGTGGCAGGGCACCGGCAACACCAACGCCGACTTCCCCAACGCCACCTCGATCCTGGGCGGGCTCAAGGAAGACCTCGGCGACGCCAACGTCACCTTCAGCGAGAAGGGCGACGTCGACCCGACCGGCTACGACGCGGTGATCGCCGTGATCGGCGAAACGCCGTATGCCGAGGGCGTGGGCGACCTGCAGCGCAAGTCGCTGGAGGCCGCGAAGCTCTACCCCGAGGACCTCGCCGTGCTGGACAAGGTGAGCGGCAAGGGTGTCCCGGTCGTCACCGCCTACGTCGGCGGTCGTCCGCTCTACCTGAACAAGGAGATCAATCGCTCCGACGCGTTCGTGGCGGCCTGGCTGCCCGGCACCGAGGGCGGCGGCGTGGCGGACATGATGGTCAAGGGCAAGGACGGCACGGGGTACCAGGGCAAGCTGTCCTACTCGTGGCCGAAGAGCGCGTGCCAGACGCCGCTCAACCCGTGGAGCCCGGACTACGACCCGCTGTTCGCGCTGGGCTACGGCCTCAAGACCGGTCAGCGCGCCACCGTGGCGAAGCTCGACGAGGCCGAGGGCCCGACGACCTGCGGGTCGACCGGTGGCGGGGGCACCGCGACCGAGGACCTGTCGATCTTCGACCGCACGGACATCGCGCCGTACAAGAGCTACATCGGCTCGGCCTCGAACTGGGGCGGCACCGAGATCGGGCCCGACGGCACCGCGGAGCACCCGGAGATCACCGTGACTCCGGCGGACGTCAACGTGCAGGCCGACGGCCTCAAGACGACGTGGACCGGCACCGGCGCGGCACAGCTGTACCTGCAGAGCCCCGCGACCAGCGACCTGCGCGGGTACCCCAACGCGGACGGGGCGCTCGAGTTCGACGTGATCGTGAACTCGCCACCGGTGAACCGCACCGTGGTGAGCATGCACTGCGTCTACCCGTGCTTCTCGGAGGTCAACGCCACCAAGCTGTTCACGGATCTGCCGGCGGGGAGCAAGTCGACGGTGAAGATCCCGCTCTCGTGCTTCGCGAACGGGCTCGACTTCGAGAACGTCAACACGCCGTTCCTGGTCTACACCGACGGTGCGTTCTCGGCGTCGTTCGCGAACGTGAGGTGGTCGCCAGGCGGAGCGAAAGATCCGGACGCTGTGAAGTGTTCGGATCTGACGTGAGGTGAGTGCCGGGGCGCTCGCGGGACTTTCCCCGCGAGCGCCCCGCGTTTGGGTGAGCACTGTCATGCGACCAGCTCGAGAATCCGTTCACGAGCCTGGGAAGGGAGCGGTCGGTGACAACAGTGGCTGACCCATATCGAGTGCTCGGGCGTGGCTATGCCGCGATGCGGCAGCCTTCCCTCGCATCGGGCATCGTCTAGACGCCGCGCTCGGTGACGCCATCACTGCAAAACCCCGAGAACGTGACATTGGCGCGGACACGGCATGCTTTAGAGGTCTCTCCTGCGGAAACGCCGATCAGCCGCGCGTGTCTCGCAAACGATCGTTTTTGAGACTCTCCCCAGCCTGCGCGGATGGCACAGACCTTTCTGGGGCGGTTCGCAGGCGCGGCGGGGGACCGGAACCCGTGTCGCTGGTACCCGTCCCGCCGATACGCCCGGTTCGAGCTCCGTCCCGGGGGCTAGTCAGCCTCGACCGAGCCCACGAACGCCAACCGGCCGGGACTGTCAACCTCGGACTGCCGATCATCGTCGACCCGAAGCCCTAAACCGACCTTGGGACCATTCAGCTGACGCTTGGCACGAGGACCGGACTGTCCACATAGGACAACGTCCGGTCCTTTGTTTAAAGCGACGATCTGATGGCGCGAATCATGTCTGAGACCAGCACGGGCGCTTGCGGGAGAACGCGCTGCGCATATGAGACCAGCTCGTACCCTTCAGGCAAAACATGCCAGCCTGCCGCTACCCGGCCCCGAGGGTTTCACCGGCCGGCTGCCCTGCGGCCGGCGGTCCAGAAGGCGACGGTGGGGTGGGGTCGGCGGGCACCGGCTCGGCGCCGCCCTGGTCAAGTCGGAACGGCGGATAGCGGTCGGTCATCAGTCCGGTGTAGGCGGCCACGCGCAGCGCCCAGCGGTTTATGCCGAGCACGAAGTCGTACAGCGACTTCGGGTACCGGCCGGTGAACAGCAGCACGATCGCGGCGATCAGCAGGAGCAGCGCGAGGAGGCCGACACCGCCGGCGCCGGCGTTCCAGCCACCGTCGGTGGTAGCGCCGGAGCTTGCCCACAGTCCGCCGCCGACCAGGATCGACAGCACGATGTAGTGCGGCAGGGCCAGCAGCCACCACTTGACCAGCACCAGGCCGCGGGACAGCCGCTCGGGGTAGGGCACGTCGAGGTGCGCCGGGTAGTCGGCCACTTCTGCGAGGGTGAAGGGCGGATAGCGGTCGGTGCCCAGGGCGCTGTAGCCGTAGTAGTTCACCCGCCAGGTCCAGCGCAACACGCCGACGTTGAAGTCGAACAACGATCGCGGATAGCGCGCGGTGATCAGAATGGCGAAAAACGCGATCACGCTGACTACGGAGAAGGCGACCCACAGGAAGAACAGCACGACGAAGTGCGGGATCAGCAGCAGCCATTTGACCAGCCACAGGCCGCGGGAGCCCGACGGCTCGAGCGCCGCGTCGACGCGGACCGGGTAGGGCGTACGGGGATCGGTCATGGTGTGCTCCCTGTGGCGGGTGCCGGGGGGAGGACGGAGACGACGAGCTTGCCTCGGGTCTTCCCGTCGAGCAGGTGGCGGATGGCCGCAGCGACCTCGGCCAGTGGGTAGGTGCGGTCGATCGCGGGGGTGAGCTTTCCGCCCTCGATGAGCGCGCCGAGCGCGATCAGATCGACGGCGGTCTCCTTCGCGACGAAGGTGCCCAGCTGCTGGCGGACGAACGGCGAAAGCAGCTTCGCCCGGATCTGGCGGTCGCTGCCGCCGAGCAGCCGGCCGCCGCTCTCTCCGCCGACGATGACCAGTCGTCCCCGTGGTGTCAGAACCCGCCGTAGATCGGACAGCCGGGCGTTGCCGCCGATGTCGAGGACGACGTCGTAGCGGTGTCCGCCGTCGGCGAATTCGGCGCCGGTGTAGTCGATAACGTGGTCGGCGCCCAGGGCGCGGACCATCTCCACCTTGCTGGGGCTGCAAACGCCGGTGACGTCCGCGCCGAATGCCTTCGCGATCTGCACCGCGAACGTACCGACACCGCCCGAGGCGCCGATGATCAGCACCGTCTCACCGGCCCGGACGCGTCCGTGGTCGCGGACCGCCTGCAGGGCGGTCACCCCCGAGACCGGAACGGCAGCAGCCTGTTCGAAGGAGAGGTTCGCCGGCTTCGGGGCGAGCTTGCCAGGGCGGGCGGTCGCATACTGCGCGAAGGTGCTGGTGGACATCCCGAACACCTCGTCGCCCGGGGCGAAGCCGGTGACGCTGGGGCCGACCGCCTCGACCGTTCCGGCCAGGTTCCGGCCTGGGTTGGCGTACTTCGGGCGGCGAAGTCCGAAGCCTGCGAGCCGGATCGGATAGGGCAGGCCGGACATGATGTGCCAGGTGCCCCGGTCCACGCTGGCCGCGTGCACCCTCACCAGGATGTCGTCGTCCCCCATAGTGGGTGTGTCGGTCTGCGCGACCCGGAAGAGGTCCTCGGGAGCGGCGCTGTAGTGGTCCTGCACGACCGCCGTCATCGTTGCCCCTGCGGTCTCGAGAGGGGGACCCCTGAGTCTGTCGACGTGAGTTGTGCGCATCGTGACCTTCGCTTTCACCGTTGATCACTGGACGGTGTACATGATTTGTACGCCGTACAAAGAACCGTCTACCCTGGTGGTACCGAAGTCAAGAGGAGGAAGGCACCATTGTCCGAATCAGGTAGGCGACGCCCTCGCGGTCCGCGGCGCGCCCTCACCGAGAACGAGATCCTCGACGCGGCGCTGAGCCTGCTCGACCAGGGCCCGGATGCGGCGTCCGTGCGGGCGATTGCCGCGCGGGTCGGCGTGGTCCCGAACGCGATCTACACCTACTTCCCGGACAAGGCCGCCGTGGTCGATGCGCTCGTCGAGCGGCTGCTCGGCGAGGTGGACCACGACGTCTTCGCCGACCGTGCGCAGCCCTGGCGCGAACGCGTGGAAGCACTGGCCCTGGAACTGCGAGCGAAACTGTCCGCACATCCGGGCGCGGTCAGCCTGATGGTCGGCAGCCGGATGGATGGGCCCATCGCGCAGGCCCTCACCGAACGGCTCCTGCAGTTGCTGGCCGACGCCGGACTCGACGCCACCGACGCCGCGCGGGCGTCCTACCTGCTGTTCGTCTACATCTTCGGCTCACTCGTCCTGGAAGTCGCCGATGTGCAGCACAAGGTCCCGCTGCCGGCGGAGTCGGAACGGATCGCCATCCGCCAGCTCGCCTTCTCGGCGAGGCCGCCTGAACACTTCCCGCTCAGTGCCGCAGCGGCGGCGACTATGGCCGGCTACATCTCCACCGAGCAGTACCTCTGGGGCCTTCGCCGGATCCTCGAGGGCCTCACCGCCCGAGTGGCTACGGGGCGGAAGTCCGTCGGATCCGGCTAAGCCGCTTCCCCTCGAGCCGGCGTTTGATGAACATCGGAACGAAAAGCAGCGCTAAGCCGAGAACCCACTGGAAGCATTGCCGCCGGGCGATGAGTTCTGGCGTGGCTGGGCGAATGATCGCGTGACGATCCACAAGCTGCATGCCGCGCCGTCACGACGAAAGCGCACGGACCATCCGCGTCGCCGAGCCGGGCCGGCGGGATCTGAAGATCCGGCCTGGCTGCTTCGTGACCGCGGCCGAGCGCGACGAGTTCGGCGACCGCTCTGCGTGCACGCTGGCGGCCGGCCACGTGGGCAGGCACAGCTTCGTCTTCGGCGGCGACGAGCCCGCGGGCGGACTGGAGCCGGTGCTGCTGCCCGACTCGCCTGATCCCGCCACGCTCACGCCGATGCAGCGGCACAATCTCGCCGTGCTCGCAGCGGCCGGGCCGACCGCGGAGGTGTACTTGGAGATGGAGTCCCTGCAATACCAAGAGGAGATTTTCGGGGTGGTCTCGACCCGTCACTTCGGTGTCCAGACCAGCGTCGCGGTGCCGCAGCTGACGCACCTGGCCGCGACCACCCGCGGGCTGTCGGCCGCCGTCGCCCTGGAGTACCTCGCGGTCACCGGCCGGCCGCTCGGCGGCGGGGACACGCTGCCGAGCGACAGCGCGTTCGTGTCCCTCACCGACACCGGTCGCGCCGTGCTCGCGCGCCTGACGCCGCAGCTGCAGGACTGACCCACACCCCGCTCGAAACCCTGGCGGCCCGGTTCGAAGCGGAACGGCCCCGGCTGCGCGCGCTGGCGCGGCGGATGCTCGGCTCGGCGGCCGAAGCCGAGGACGCCGTGCAGGAATTCTCGCTGCGACTGGCGTCGGCATCCGAGGTCGACAACTTGGCAGCGTGGCTGACCACCGTCGTTTCGCGGATCTGCCTCGACCTGCTGCGCGCGCGGCGGGAGACACCGTTCGAGCAGCTGCCGGACCGCGGCGTCGCAGGCCCGGAGGAGGACCTCGCGCTCGCCGACGAGGTCGGCCGGGCCCTGCTCGTGGTGCTGGCGGCGCTCGCACCCGCCGAGCGCGTGGCGTTCGTGCTGCACGACTTGTTCTCGGTGCCGTTCGAGGCCGTCAGCCCGATCCTGGACCGCTCGCCCGCGACGGCGAAGAAACTCGCGAGCCGCGCGCGGCTGCGGGTGCGCGGTACTCCCGCGGCCGGGTCCGGGCTCGGTGAGCACCGGAAGGTCGTGGAAGCGTTCCTGGCCGCGGCCCGCGGCGGTGATCTCGCCGCACTGCTCGAACTGCTGGCTCCCGACGTCGTCCGGCACGCCGACGCGGCCGCGTTGCCGCCGGGTGCCGCCGCCGTCCTCCGCGGCGCCGACGCCGTCGCGCGCGGCACCACCGCGTTCGCCGACCACGCGCGCCTCGCGGAGCCCGCTCTGATGGACGGCACCGTCGGGCTGGTGCTGGCGCCCTACGGCCGGCTGACGGGCGTGCTCAAGGTGTCGGTGACGGCGGGGCGGGTCGCCGCGTACGAGGTGATCGCGGATCCGGAGCGGCTCGCGAAGGTGGCGGTCGCCGTCCTCCCTTGATCGCACTGTGATCGCGCAGTCGTCGCACGATGGTGTGACACTTCGAGTCAAAGTGCAACATCGGGGGTGGTGATCATCTACGTTTCAGCCGGATGGTCCACTTCGTTCAGGGGCGTGGACCGCGACACCGGAGGGGACCATGTCCATCACCAGGAAGATCGCCGTGATCGGCGCACTGTCCGCAGTGGCGGCAACCTTGTTCACGGGCACCGCGTCGGCGAAGACCGAAAAGAACTGCACCGCGTCGTTCTGCAACACCACGGACGGAAGCGGCCTGTACGTGAACCAGGTCATCGCGTTGCGGCAACAGCCGATCAAGGCGAAGTACGGGTACTTCCAGGTCTTCGGGCGCGGCTGGAGCCGCGGGCCGACATCCTCGGGCACCACGGCGGCGCAGATCATCCACATCGGACAGCAGGTGGTGAAGAACGAGCTCGTGTGCCTGCGTTTCGTGGCGCGCGAGAACGGAAAGTGGAAGGAAATCGGCCCGCCGGCGTGCACCACGGCGCCGTTCTGATCACTGCGCGCTTTGCCGGCCACTGCTCTGTGCCAGCCACTGCTCTGTGCTGACCGCTGCCTCACCGGCCGCCGTGTAGGTCGTTATACAGCTCGGTGGTCCTAGGGGAACGGCCACGAGTTCGTGGCGCACACGCGGTGGTCGGCCGGCACGGCGCCCTGGTCGCCGCCGGGGACGTTGTTGAGGCGGGCGACGTAGTCGTCGGCGACGCCGAAGGTCTGCTGCATCATCACGGGCGCCGGCTGGCCGGTGCCGCCGCAGCCGACGTGGGAGTGGCCCAGCGCGTGGCCGACCTCGTGATTGATCGCGTACTGCCGGTAGGCGGTCATGTTCGCCCCATAGGCCTTCGCGCCGCGTACCCAGCGCGAGAGGTTGATCAGCACGCGGCGCATGCTGCGGCGGAAGCAGGAAGCCTCGTAGGTGATGGAAAACCCGCAGGCGTCGGCGCGGTGCGTGGTGTCGGGGGTGGAGAGGCTGACGCGGAAGTCCGGGTGCGGATCGCTCGCGTCCACGCGCTGCAGCGCGACCTTGCCGTCAGCGGTCCAGCTCTTCGGGTCGGACAGGATGCCCTGCACGGCGGCGGCGAAGCTGTCGTCGCCGGCGTAGCTCGCCGGGTCGATGCCGTCCTCGACCTCGACGGTGTAGCGGTAGAGGCGGCCGGTGCCGATCTTCGGGCCGGAGCCGGGGATCACGTGCCACTTGCCCCGGCCGGTCTGCGTGTACGGGCCGCCGGCGGGCAGGTCGGCGGTGGGGGCGTTGGGATCGGCCGGTTTCGCGGGGTTCTCGGGAACGCCCGGCTCGAGGGAGACCACGGAGGACTCGGACCGGGACTCGGCGCGGGCTTGTCCGGGAGCCGGGGCTTGCTGCTGCGCCGCCGTCGACGGGGCCGAGGTAGACGCCGTGTTGACCAGCACGAGCACGGTGAGCACGACCATGACCGGCAGCGCGTAGACGCGCCAGCCGTCGGTGCGCAGGAAGCCCTTCTTCCTCCTCGCGGATCTCCGCTCCGGCAACGGTTTCCGCGAGGCACGCAACGGTTCCCGCGCCCGCGTTTCGTCCTGCGCCACGCACTTCCCCAGCTCCCCGGTGACAGTTCCTCCCCGTCCAACGGGTGGGACGGGCGAAAGGTTGAGACCAAGCGGCACGTCACGGGCGGTGACCCCGACTTTCGTCGGTTCCGGACAACGGCCCTGTTGATCATGCTGAAGTCGTGTCTGCGCAGCACCCCGGCTCGTTCGCGGTCACGCTCGACGCCGCGATCGAAGACTCCGGGCTCTCCCTCGACCGGGTCCGCCACCACCTCGCCAACCGAGGCGTGACGCTCTCGCGCTCCGCCCTGTCCTACTGGCGCCGTGGCCGCTCCCGGCCCGAGCGCGAGGCGTCGCTGAACGCCGTGACGCAGCTCGAAGCCGTGCTGGAGCTCTCCCCCGGCTCACTCACGTCGCTGCTCGGCCCGCGCGCGCCGCGTGGTCGCTGGCTCGGCCACCCGCCCGACCGCGTGGAGCGCCGCCGGTTGTGGCCCGATCTGCGGCCGCTCACGGTGGAGCTCAAACCGCCGCCGGACGGGCAGCTCGCGTTCTGGTCGGTGCACGACCGCGTGGCCATCGACGACGACGGATGCGAGCGGGCCTTGCACGTGCGGCTCGTCGCGGAGGCCACGATGGACGGCGTCGACCGCATGATGACCTACCACCAGGCCGACGGCTCGCTGCCGGCCGAACCGCGCTACCAGGGCGTGCGGTTCGCGCGCGTCGGGCGCGTGCGGGTGGATCGCGAGACGGGCATGACGGCCGGTGAGCTGCTGCTCGACCGCGTGCTCGCGGCCGGTGAGGTCACGGCCGTCGAGTACGAGATCCTGCTGCCGCCCGGCACGCCGGCGCAGGAGTACGGCCGGCGTTTCACGCGGCCGGTGCGCGAATACGTGTGCCAGGTGCAGTTCGGCCTGCGGCTGCCGCGGCGGGTCCGCTCGTTCGAACGCCGCGGCCCCGACGGGCCCCGCCACACCGGCGACCCGCTGCGCGTCGGCACGACCCACGCCGTCACCTTCGCCACCCGCGACACGCGGCCCGGCATCCACGGCGCGTGGTGGACGTGGTGACGCCAATTCTGTGAACACGAGCCGCCGACCTGCGAATTCTCGGCGCCGGGCACCGGCTGTCCACTTCGGTCTGGAGCGCGCGGTCCGCGGCTGGTTACCGTCCGCCGCGGCACTCCCCCGATCCCCCGTTCCCCGGAAAGGCACCGCCATGCGCCGTCTCACCCGGACCCTGGCCACTCTCGCCGCCGCGGCCGCGCTCACGGCCACCGGCGCGGCGGCCGCTGTGCCGGCTTCGGCCGCTGTGCCGACAACGCCGACCGCGCCCACGCCGGCCACGGCCACGGCGACCGCGGCCGCGCGCCCGATGTCGATGGCCGCCCGGCTCGGCACCCTCGCGCCGTCGGCCAAGGCCAACCTCATCGGCGACAACTACCCCGCGAAGTGGCGCAACATCTCGCAGGACTCCGTCGTCGACGACTGGAACATGTACAACCGCGAGTGCGTCTCCTGGGCCGCGTTCACCATCGACCGCCACGGCGAGAGCGCCTCGAACTACGGCGACGCCAAGTACTGGGACGACAACGCCCGCAAGCACGGCTACCGCGTCGACAACACGCCCACCCCGGGCTCCATCGCCCAGACCGACGCGGGCCGCTACGGCCACGTCGCCGTCGTCGACAGCGTCCACGGCTCCACCGTCACGGTCGAGGACTACAACTGGGCCGGCGACGGCCACTACCTCGTCCACGACCTCACCAAGGGCGACTTCCGCTACATCCACTTCTACAACTGAGCGTTCCCCGAACCCTCGGCCGGACGGCGCCTTCCCGCCGTCCGGCCGAGTCCACGTCGGACCCCTGGTGAAATCCGGTCCGGTGCTTTCGCCGCAACGCGACGCCAGGTGCTTCCGCCACCTGCGACGTAGCCGAACGGCGGAACGTTCTTGTCGGCTCACGACTTGTCCTTGCGCCCTACGGACAAGAGCGCCCGGGCCAGATCTTCGAAGTGCTCGTGTCGAGGCAATGCGGCCACCGGAACCCAGATCTCGTAAGTCTCGTCCGGGCGCAACCGGACCGGCAGGCGCCGTCGGTCGTCGAGCCGTTCCTCAGCGCACCTGCGGCCGGTAGCCGCGTTCCTGGTGGGGCACCTCCTGCCCGCCGGCGGGCGCGGCGGGCTTCGGCAGCTGCGCGACCTCGTACTGCGCCAGGGTGTACTGGCCCTGGGTATCGGGCAGGGTCGGGGCGTGCTTGGTCGCGTCGTGGAAGCGGAAGACCGACGTGAGGTCCCCGGTGGTGCGCCGGCGCCAGTCGGTGATGTTGGGTTCGCGCACGCCGGTGACGTGTTCCAGCAGCTGCAGCTGCGAGGTGTGGTCGAACACCTCCGAGCTCACCCAGCCCCCGGCGGTCCACGGCGAGACGACGATGCACGGCACGCGGTAGCCCAGCCCGGTCGGCAGGCCGCCGCCCTTGACCCCGCTGGGTGAGGTGCCGTTGACGAACTCGCCGGGCGTGTCCGGGGGCGGAGTCGGCGGCAGAACGTGGTCGAACAGCCCGTCGTTCTCGTCGTAGGACAGGATGAACACCGTCTTGGCCCAGACCTCCGGGTTGGCGGCAATGGCGTCGATCTTGCCGGCGACGAACGTGGCGCCGGCAGCCGGCAGGTTGGCGGGGTGCTCGTCATACGCGCTGGGCGGCAGCAGCCAGCTGACGGTGGGCAGCTGGTCGTGCAGCGCGTCGTACTCGAACTGGCCCAGCGGTGAGGGCGCGATGGCCTGGTCGTAGAGCGGCGTGCCCGGTTTCGCCTCGGCGTACTGCTTGATCGCGCTGAACGGCGGGAGCCCGGTCGCGCCGCCCGGCGAGTGGTAGACCTTCCAGCTGACGCCCGCTTCCGTGAGCCGCTCCGGGTAGGTCTTGAAGGTGAAGTGCCCGTCGGGCACCTTCCCCGTCTCCAGCGACGGGCCGCCGAACTCGCCGTCCGCGTCGATGGTGCCGGACAACCACATGAAGCGGTTGGGCCAGGTCGGGCCCAGCACCGAGCAGTGGTAGGCGTCGCAGATGGTGAACGCGTCCGCGAGCGCGTACTGGAACGGGATGTCCTCGCGCGTGAAGTAGCCCATGGTGTAAGGACCCTTGGTGGCACCGTCGGCCGCGAGGTGCGCCGGCAGCCAGTTGTCCATCCTCCCGTCGTTCCACGCCTGGTGCTGCACGCCCCATGCGTGGCTCGTGGACGGGATCGCCTGCGCCGCACTGATTTTCGTGTTCAGTCGGTACGGCAGCAGGTAGCCGTCCGGGTGCGTCGGGTCGGGCTGGTGGAACACCGAACGCCCGCCGGGCAGCCGCAGGGCGTGCGGGTCGTCGAACCCGCGCACGCCGGACAGCGTGCCGAAGTAGTGGTCGAAGCTGCGGTTCTCCTGCATCAGCATCACGACGTGCTTGATGTCGCGCAGGTGACCACCGGCCGGAGGCGGGGACGCCAAGGCAGTGCGGACGTTCGGCGGCAGCACGGCCGCGGCGGCGGCCAGCCCACCGGCGGCGGCGCCGAACAGCCTGCGGCGGGTCAAACCGGTTCTGTCGTTCTCCGGGGTCTCGGTCATCGGAATCCTTCCGGCTTCGGGCACGGCGGGGAGCTCCGACAGGCTTTCGGCCGCGGTTGATCCCCGGGTGATCCGGCCGGTGGCGACCGATTGAACTTCGGCTGAACGCCTGCGCGGAAGTCTCCGCGGATGGGCGATTCCTCCCTTTCCCGGCCCCGGCGGAGACTCTCCACAAAGGACTCCGTCAGTACCCCGCCGCCCGCTTCAGGTACTCGAGCGGCGCCGCGTGGGCCCACGTCGTGCCGTCGCTGCCGCGGTGGCCACCGACGACGGTGTCGACGTCGAGGCCCAGGGCCTGGATGGCGTCGTACAGCGGTCGATCGTGCGGGGCGACGAGTTCTCACCCGGCTCCGTGACCGACGTCGTGCGCGTGCAGCTCACCGACTACGCGGCGGTCGTCCTGGGGAACCGCCTGTTCCGCCAGGTGTTCGGGCAGGCGCCGGGCATCTCCGTGCAGGCCGGCTGGCTCTCGCCCGAGTCGTTCGACGACCTCGAGCACGGCCGCGCCGACCTCGTCCTGACCCCCGTGCCGCCGCCCGCTCCCCTGCGCTGGCAGCCGCTGTTCACCGAGCGGTTCGTCTGCGTCCTGTCGCGCGACCACCCGCTGACGGCGGACCGCCTGACGGTCGAAGATCTCGCGTCGTACCCGCACGCGAGCGTTGTGGTCCTGGGCGCCGAACGAATGCTCGCGGAGTCCCGGCTCGCGACGCTGGGCATCACGGCGCGGCCGGGACTCCGGGTCCCGTTCTTCACCGGGGCGATCGCGGCGCTGCCCGGCACCCCGCTCATCGGGGTCCTGCCGAGCCGCCTGGTGGACCACGTCCCGGAGCGGGAAGTGCGTGTCGCCGCCGCCCCGAGCAGCTGGAGGATTTCGCGTACGGCATGGCTTGGCACCCACGGCTCGACGCCGATCCGCTGCACGCCTGGCTGCGGAACCTGGTCCTCGACGCATCCCTTCAGCTCGCGGATCTCGACGAGCGGGCCTGACCCCGGCCGTCACTCGGTGCGCGTCGCGGCTTCCTCCTCCGCCGTCACCTCGAGCGGCGCGTCCGGCGCCGGATCGCGGTTGACGATCGCGATGGCGACCGCGCCGACGGCCGCGACCACGGCGAAGAGGTAGAAGCCCCACGGGTAGGCCAGCCCGGCCGTGAGCAGGAATCCGGTGACGAGCGGGCCGGAGATCGCGCCGAAGCGCCCGATGCCGCTGGCCGCGCCCAGGGCCGTGCCGCGGGCGGCCACCGGGTACACGCGGGCGACGTAGACGTACACGAGCACCTGCGCGCTGAAGGTGAAGATCCCCGCAAGCAGCACGCCGACGTACACGCTGAAGCCTGGCAGCTTGATGCTCAGCAATGCGAGGAACACGGCCGCCGCGGCGAACCAGACGATGGTGGAACGGCGGTAGCCCAGGCGGTCGGCGACACGGCCGCCGATCAGCAGGCCGATCACGGCGCCGACGTTGAGCACCAGCAACAGGGCGAGCGCCGCGCCGAGCTCGTAACCGGCCTCGCGCATGATCTGCGGCAGCCAGGTGTTGAGGCCGTACACGAGCAGCAGCCCCATGAACGACGTGACCCAGAACGCGATCGTCGCGCGCCCGTAGCCGTGGCGGAACAGGATGCCGATCGGGTTGCGCTCGCGCGGCGGCCGGGCCGCGCGGGTGCCGCGCGCCTTGAGGAACTCGGCCGACTCCGGAAGGAACTTCACCATCAGCGGCACGAGGATCACCGCCGGAGCGGCGCCGATCACGAACATCCACTCCCAGCCATACCGCTCCACCACGAGGATCCCGAGCAACGCGGTGAGCACCGCGCCCACGTGGTAACCGGTCATGAGCACCGTGGTGGAGCTGCCGCCTCGGCCCACGCGGGCGTATTCGGTGATCAGCGCGAGCGCGGTCGGCAGCACGCCGCCGAGGCCGAGCCCGGCGAGGAAGCGCAGCAGCCCGAACAGCCAGGGGCCGTCGACCACCGCGCACAGCAACGTGAACACCGAGAAGCTCGTGACCGTGAGCAGCATCGTGCCGCGGCGGCCGAACAGGTCGCTCACGGGGCCGATGGTGAGCGCGCCCACGGCCACGCCGAGAAGGCCGACCACGGAGATCAGCGAGGCCGAGTTGGGGTCCAAGCCCCAGCTCGGAACCTTGAGCAGCGCGGGCAGCACCACACCCAGCACCACGAGGTCGAACCCTTCGAGCGCCACCGCCGTCCAGCAGAGCGGGGCGACCCAGCGCGCGTACTTGGCCTGGGGGTCGATCGGGGAGGAGACCGTCATGTCATCACCTGCGTCGTCGGAGGGGACTGGGGAACCGGTGCGTCAGAGGGGATAGCGCGGGAGGTCACCACGCACGGTGACCCATTGGATCTCGGTGAACGCCTCCAGGTTGGCCCGCGCACCACCGTGGCGGGAGCCCGTGCCCGACTCGCCGACCCCGCCGAACGGCGCGAGCGCCTCGTCGTTCACGGTCTGGTCGTTGATGTGCACGAGTCCGGACGGGATCCTCTCGGCGAGCGCGAGCCCCTTCGAGACGTCCTGGGTCAGGATGCCGAGTGACAGCCCGTATTCGGTACCGCCGGCCAGGCGGACTGCTTCGTCCACTGTGGAGAACGGCACGACCGGGGCCACCGGCCCGAAGATCTCCTGGGCGTACGCCGGCGCGGTCAGCGGGACATCGGTGAGCACCGTCGGGCTGTAGAAGAGGCCCTCGAACGTGCCGCCGGCAGCCAGCTTCGCGCCCGCGTCGACGCTGCTCGTCACGATCTCGTGGATGCGGTCGCGCTGCCCGGCGTCGATGATCGGGCCGACGGCGACGTCGGTCCGCGCCGGGTCGCCCACGGGCAGGCGGGCGGCGTGCTCGGAGAGCGCGGCCGCGTAGTCGGCGGCGATTTTCTCCGCCACGAGGTGGCGGCTGGTGGCCATGCAGATCTGCCCGGAGTGGTTGAACGAGCCGAACGCGCCGACGGACACGGCCTGCTCGACATCGACGTCGTCGAGCACCACCAGTGCCGAGTTTCCGCCCAGTTCCAAGTGGACGCGCTTGAGCCGCTCTCCCGCCGCCGCGGCGATCTGCCGGCCCGCGCGCGTGGAGCCGGTGAACGCGATCACGCGCACCAGCGGGTCCTCCACGAGAGCCCCGCCGATGTCGGCCCCGCCCGGCAAGAGGTGGAACAGACCTTCGGGCAGGCCCGCCTCCTCGAAGACCCGGGCCAGCACCACGCCGCCGCACACGGCCGTGCGCGGATCGGGCTTCATGAGCACGGCGTTGCCCAGCGCCAGCGCGGGCGCGATCGCGCGGATCGAGAGGATGATCGGCGCATTGAACGGCGAGATCACGGCGACGACGCCGGCCGGGACTCGCCGCGCCATCGACAGCCGCGGCTGGTTGGAGCGCAGCAGCTCGCCGTACGGGTGGGCCGCCAGCGCCGCGGCCTCGTGGCACTCCTCGGCCGCGACCGCGACCGTCTGGAACCGCGCGAACGGCCGCGTGGCCCCGGACTCGCGCACGAGCCACTCGTCGATCTCGTCGGCGTGATCTTCGAACAGCCGCGCCGCGCGGCGCAGCACCCGGGCGCGCTGATCGTAGGGCAGCGCGGCCCACTCGTGCTGCGCGCGCCGCGCGGTTTCGGCCGCCTGGGGCACGTCGGAGGCCGACGCCGCGCCGACGCGCGCGAGTACCTGGCCCGTCGCCGGTTCCACGGAGTCGTACTCGCCGCCGGACCCGGGCACCCAGCCGCCGGAGAAGATCCTTCCCTGCCAACGGACCCCGCCGAGCAGCGGGCCGGGCGGGGCGCTCACCGCGCCACCGCCACGTCGAGCACGAGCGGCCGGGTGGCCCGCGCCAGCGCCGGCAGCACTTCGTCCAAAACGGACTCCAGTTCCTCGTGGGTCTCGACCCGCCGGGCGGGACACCCGAGCGAGCGCGCGAGACCGCTCACGCTGATCTCGTCGAACACGGGCCACGGCGCGGCACCGGGGGCGGCCGAGCGTTCACCGTGCCGGGCGGCAAGCTCGTCCATGATCGCGTACCGGCCGTTGGCGAGCACCACGACGAGCACGCCCACGCCGTAGTGCGCGGCGCTCCACAGCGCCTGGATCGCGTACAGCGACGAGCCGTCGCCGACGACCGCGACCACCGGGCGGTCCGGGCGCGCCATCCGCACGCCGATCGCCGCGGGCACCGCGAAACCGAGGCCGCCCATGGCGGCGCTGAGAAAACCGAGCGGCGCGCGAGCGGGCACGAGCGCGTGCAGCAACGGCCGGCTCGACGGGGTTTCCTCCACGAGCACCGCGTCGCGCGGAATCCGCCGGGCCAGGGCGGCGAACACGTGCTCCGGTGCCAACCCGTCGACGGGTGGCTCGGGCAGGTCGATCGTGCGTCCCGGCGGTTCGGCGGACGCCGGACGCGCAGGCAGGCGTAACGCGAGCGGACCGCACACGGCGGCGGGCCGCGCGAGCACGGCGAGGTCGGCCGGGCTGCGGTGGGCCTCGTCGGGATCGTCGGTGACCACGGCGATCCGCGTGCCCGGGCCGATCAGCCGGCCGGGCTCGCGCGGGTACTGCCGGAACACCGGCGCGCCCACGGCGAGCACGGCGTCGTGGCCGGCGAGCACCTTGCGCAGCTCCGCGCGGCCCGCGGGCAGGTGCCCGGCGAACCGCGGGTGGTCCTGCGGGAACCCGGCGCGGGCGCCGAACGCCTCCTGCCACACCGGACACTGCAGTCGCTCGGCGAGCGCTTCCAGCGCGTGCCACGTCTCCGCGTCGTCCGCGCCGGCCCCGACCACGAGCACCGGTTTTTCCGCCTCCGCCAAGAACTTCTCGAGCTCGGCGACGACCTCCGGCTCGGCCGCGGTGGTCCGGACCAGCCGGGCCGGCGCGGGCAGCGGTTCGTCGTCGGCGGCCGGTGCGAGCCAGTCGTCCATCGGCACGATCACCAGCGCGGGGCCGCGGTGGTCGCGGGCCTCGTGCCACGCACGGGCCAGCGCGCCCGGCACGTCCTGCGGCCGCGGCGGTTCCCCCACCCACACGGGCGCGGGCGCGGCGACGTCGTCGAGCCGGTGGCCCGCGAGGAACGGCTCCAGCGCGAGGTGGCGGCGGTCCTGCTGCCCGACGAGCACGACCAGCGGCGCCCGATTGACGCGCGCGGTCGCCAGCGCACCCACGGCGTTGCCCAGGCCCGCCGTGGTGTGCAGGATCGCGACCGCCGGCCGGTCCGCGGCGAGCGCCCAGCCCGTGGCCATCCCGACCACCGAGCCCTCGTGCAGCGCCAGCACGAACTCGAAGTCGCCCGGCAGGTCGGTGAGCAGCGTGATCTCGGTCGAGCCCGGATTGGCGAACAACGTCGTCGCGCCGTAGCGGCGCAGGACGTCGAACGCGGCGTCTCGGACGGTGGCGGGCAAGGAACCTCCCTGGCGTGTGTGGCTCAGGAGTGTCCGGTACGTCCGTCTGCCGCGCCCAGCCCCACTCTCACTGGACGGAAAACTTCAGGCCGTCTGGATCGCGCGCGAGACGTTGAGCGCGGCCATCCGGACGACCGGGATCAGCGGCGAGAGGTTCGGCGTGCTGCTGGGCACGACCACGGAGATGGCGGCGATGACCTCGTCGGCGAGCCCGCGCACCGGCGCGGCGACCGACGACGCGCCGTCGGTCATCTCGTCGCGCGAGATACTGAAACCGGACCGGCGGATCTCGGCGAGCACACCACGCAGCTGCGCGGGATCGGTGATGGTGCCGCTGGCTCGGCGGTCCAGGCCGGCCGACACCACCTCGTCGACGCACTCGGCGGGCGCGTGCGCGAGCAGCACCTTGCCGGGCCCGGTCGCGTGCAGCGGCAACCGTTTCCCGACGCGCGACGTGACCGCCACGTCCGGGTGCGCCTCGAGTTTTTCGAGGTAGAGCGCGCGGCCCTCGTCGAGCACCACGAGGTGCACGACCTCGTGGGTCACCTGCAGCAGATCCTGCAGGAACGGCAGCGCGACGTCGCGCAGCTCCCGCCCGCTCGGCGCCTGTGAGCCGAGCTGCCACAGCCGCAGGCCGACGCGGTAGCGGCCGCGGCCGGTGCGTTCGAGCGCGCCCCAGCCGACGAGCTCCGCGAGCAGCCGGTACACCGTGGCGGGCGCGAACCCGGTGGCTCGCGTGATCTCGCCGTGCGTCTGCTCGGGGCGGCCGTCGAGGAACGAATCCAGGATCGCGAACGCACGGCTGAGCACCGTGCGCCCGGGTTCGGCAGCGTTACCGGCGATCGCGCGCCTCCCTGACCTCGGGGATACCGAGTCGCCCATCATCCGCCCGTGGCGCGGCTGAGGCAAGCGGAGGCGACCCGGTCCCCGCGTCAGGAGGCCAGGTTCCACGCCTTTCCGACCTGCGCCGCCGCGCAGACACCCACCGCGAGGAGGTACGCGCCGGCGTGCCCGCACTGGTCGGGACCCGTGCCGGGAGCGACCGGCTGGCCGTGGCCCATGCCCGTGATCGAGTAGGTCTCGACTGCGGCGCGGCCCGAGCCGTCGCGGTAGACCGCGTGCGGGAAACCGCCGACAGTGTCCGTTGTGGACGGTGTGGCGGCCACGCCAGCGACGTTCGTCCACTGTTCGGTGAGCTCACGCAGGTTCACCGGCGCGACGGTGAAGTCCGCAGTGCCCTGCCACAGGCTCACCGTGGGCCGTGTGCCGGAAAACGGCGCCGCCGCACGGACTTTCGCACCCCACTGCGCGGGCGTGAGGTCCTTGCCCGGGTACATGCACGAGTACGCGTCGAGCGCCGAAGACGCGCAGCCGTACGGCAGACCGGCCACCACCGCGCCGCCGGCGAACAACTCCGGATACGCGGCGAGCAGCACCGACGTCATCGCCCCGCCCGCCGACAGACCGGTGACGTACACCCGCGACGCGTCGGCCCCCGTGTCCGCGACCGCGCGCCGCACCATCTGCGCGATCGACTCGGCCTCCCCCGACCCGCGGGTGCTGTCGGAGGCCTGAAACCAGTTGAAACAGCTCGTGATGTTGTTCGCGGACTGCTGCTGGGGCAGCACCAAGGAGAAGTGCCAGCGGTCGGCCAGCTCGACCCAGCCGGTGCCCTGGCCGTAGCCCGTCGCGTTCTGCGTGCAGCCGTGCAACGCCACCACCACGGGCCGCCCGGCGGGCAGCCCGTCGGGCACGTACTCGTACATCTTCAGCGCGCCGGGGTTCGCCCCGAACCCCGTGACCTCCTTGATCGTCGCCGCCGACGCGAACCCGGGCAGGAGCACCAGCAGAGCCGACACCAGCAGCCCGGTGAGGACCTTCCGCACACCGACCACCTCCTTGTGACCTCGGTGAGCACCGTCACGCTCAGCGTAGGAACGCCGACTCCGCGTTCCCACGGTGCCGACCACCACAACTCGCGCCCGGTTTGTGTGGTCCCGCCGGATACCGCCCGCAGTGGTCCGGACCTACGGTTCCGGCATGCGTACGCGGCGGCTCCCCCTCGTCCTCGCCGGCCTGCTCGCCGGCACCGTCCTCGCGGCCCCGGCGGCGACCGCGGCCCGGTGCGCGCCGGTCCCCGTTCCCGGTGCGGCACACCAGGAACAGGCGTGCCTCGCCGACCTGACCACCACCGGCACGCTCGCCACCGGCCACACCGTCCAGGCGGACTGGGCGGGCCTGACCTCGGCGGCGCTCCCCGCGCCGAGCGGCGTGCCCGGCGTTCAGGTCGACGGCTACTTCCCCGACACGTCGACGACCAACACCAATCACGGCTGGAACCACGACGCGCAGTTCGTGCTGCGCCTGCCGGACCACTGGAACGGCGGGCTCGTGGTCTCCGGCTCCCCCGGCACGCGCCGCCAGTACGCCAACGACCGCGCGATCGGCGATCAGGTGCTCGCCGCCGGCTACGCGTTCGCCGCCACGGACAAGGGGAACACCGGCGTGGACTTCTACGCCGACGGACGGCGTCCCGGCGACGCGCTCGCCGAGTGGAACGACCGCGTCACCCAGCTGACCGTCGCCGCGAAGCTCGCCGCGGGCCGGCACTACGGCCGCGCGCCGGCGCGGACCATCGCGGCCGGGCTGTCCAACGGCGGTTACCTCGTGCGCTGGCAGCTGGAAAACCGGCCGTGGCTCTACGACGGAGGTGTCGACTGGGAGGGCACGCTCTGGACGGCCGACGGACCGAACCTGCTGACGTTCCTGCCCCCGGCATTGCGCGAGTACCCGGCCTACGCCGCCGGCGACCCCCAGGCGCACCAAGCGATCCTCGACGCGGGCTTCGCGCCGGGCTCGGAGTTCCTCTGGCCCTACCACGACCAGGTCTATTGGGACCTCACGCAACGCACCTACCGCGCCGAGGTCGATCCCGGCTTCGACGGCACCCTCGCGGCGGGGATCCCGTTCTGCACCAGCGGAACCCCGGCATGCGACGCCGACTACGACTATGCAGCGCGACCGGCCGCGGTGCACCGCGCGGTGGAGCGCGTGGCGCTGACCGGGCGCATCGGCCGTCCGCTGGTGACCCTGCACGGCACGCTCGACAGCCTCCTGCCGATCAGCCGCGACTCCGACGTCTACGACCGGATGGTCGAGCGCGCCGGGCGGGGCGCGCTGCACCGCTACTACCGCATCCAGGACGGCAACCACGTCGACGGGCTGGTCGACACGTTCCCGGACCGGCTCCGCCCGATCGCCCCGTGTTTCCACACGGCGTTCACCGCGCTCGCGGGCTGGCTGCGCGGGGTGCAGCCGCCGGTCTCGGCGACGGTGGCCCGCCCCGCGGGTGCGACTCCCGCGGAGCTGGCCACCGCCTGCTCACTGTGACCGAGCGTCAGAAGTCTCAGGACTCCTTGCGGCGCAAGCCGTACCCGGCCGTCATCAGGAGCAGCAGCACGGTGCCGAGGATCAGCGGCTGCTGCAGGATCAGCTGCACCACCTGCGGCAGCACCTTCATCGTCGCGGGCGGCACGAACAGCCCGCCGATCGCGGTGATGAACGGGAAGCCCGCGAGCATGAGGTTGTCGCGGGACCAGTGCACCCCCGAGAGCGTGTCGATGGCGCTCGCGAACAGCACTCCGAACAGGACGGTGCCGGCCGCGGCGAGCACGGGCAGGGGCACGGCCTGCAGCAGGTGGTCGAACGGGCCGAGACCGCCCAGCACGAGCAGGATGACACCGGTCGCCAGCGTCACGTAGCGGGAGCCGACCTTCGTCACGCGCAGCAGGCCGATGTTGTCCGGGTAGGCCAGCGTGGACATGCCGCCGAAGACCGCGCCGACGGTGCTGCCCACGACCTCGCCGAACACGCCCTGCGAGACGCGGTAGCCGGACAGCTCCTGACGGCCCCAGCCGGCGACGATGTCGTAGGTCGCGATGCTTTCGGCGATCGCCGGGAACAGCGTGATGAAGAAGATCAGCACGAGTTCGCCGTCGACCGAGAAGCCGAACGGGAAGATCCGCGGCACCGTGAAGCCCACGTTGTGCACCACGCCCGCGAAATGCGTCGGTTCGAAGATCGCATACACGACCGTCCCGACGATCACCGCGACCAGTACGGCACCGCGGCGCAGGATGGTTCCCTTGGGCAGCAACGTGAGCAGGATGACGACCAGCGCCGTGACCAAGCCCGACACGAGGTTCATGCCGGGGAACCCGGGTGAACCGGGGGTGCCCAGCACGTTGGGCAACGCGGTGCTGGTGAGCTGGGTCGCGAGGATCAGCACCAGCACACCGCAGATGATCGGGTCGCGCACGAACTTCGACAGGTACGTGACCAGCCCGTACTTCTTGATCGGGATCGCGAGCACACACCAGATCAGGCCGGCCACGACCATCGAGCCGAACGCGGCGCCCAGCCCGCCCTTGCCGTGGCCCACGGCCAGCAGCGCGGCCAGCGAACCGGCGTACGGGCCCTGCACGATCGGCAACCGCAGCAGGAACACCGACTGCAGGATCACCACGAGCCCGGACGTCATGAACGTGACGCCGTAGAGGTAGGCGGTGTCGGTGGCCGACAGCTTGAACGCGGTGCCGATCAGGGCGGGGAAGATCAGCAGCCCGGCCATGCCGAGGATGTTCTGGACCCCGAGCCCGATCGAGCTCGAGACCTTGACCTTGTCGTCGATCCCGATGTCGAAGATCGGCACGGGTTCGGTTTCGGGAGTGGCAGGAGCCGTGGCGGCGGCGGTGACGGCCATGGGGGAAGCTCCAAGCGATGACGGACGGCTGCGGCGGCCATCGAGCGGGGGGACGGGGAGCGGAGCGTGGATCGGTCGGGCGGTGGACGGGTCAGGCTTCGGCAGACTTGCGCAGGCGCGCGGCCCACCTTTCGAGGTAACCGGCGAGCACGATGCGGATCAGCACCGACGCCTTCATCGGCGGTGCTTCGTCGAACTGCGGAGCGGGACGGGGCGGGGTTGCAGTAGCGGTCGCGGCGGGCGTGGGAGCGGCCGAACCGTTGACCGCGGCGGCCGGGGCGGGAGCGGGAGCCACGGCCGGGGCTTCTTCCCCGGCTTCGATCCGCTGCCGCACCCGCGAAGCCAGCTCGCCGACCATCCGCCCGGACACGTCGGACATGATGCCCCGGCCGAACTGCGCGAGCTTGCCGGAGATGGTCAGGTCGGTCTCGAGGGAGACGTGCGCTCCCCCTTCGGCCGGCGTCACGCGCATGGTCGCCTTGGCTTTCGCCGTGCCGGCTCCGCGGGTGTCCTTGCCGTCGGCCACCAGCACGGCCACGCGGGCGGCGCCGTCCTTCTCCACGATCTTCGCGACGCCCTGGTAGGCCGCCGTGACCGGGCCGACCTTGATCTTCACCTTGCCGCGGTAGGAGTCGTCGCCCAGGTCCTCCACGAGCTCCGCGCCCGGGAAGCAGGCGGCGACGTTGTGCGCGTCCTGCAGGAAGGTGAAGACCTCGTCCGGGTCGGCGGAGACGTCGAAGGAGTTTTCGATGAGCATCCGGTGCCTTTCAGTCCTGGCCCGCGGCCGCGGCCACGATGGCGTCGACGATGCGCGCCGGGGTGATGGGTGCGCGCGTGACGCGGGCCCGCAGCGGGCGCAGCGCGTCCTCCACGGCGTTGGCGATCGTGGCCGGCGCCGGGATCGTGCCGCCCTCCCCCGCGCCCTTCACCCCGAGCGGGTTGAGCGGGCTGGGGGTCTGGATGTGGAACAGCTCGACCGGCGGCACCTCGGTGGCCGACACGAGCGCGTAGTCGAGGTAGCTTGTCGCCTGCGGCTGGCCTTCGACGTCGTAGACCGGTTCCTCGTACATCGCGTTGCCGATGCCGTGGGCGAAGCCGCCGAGCACCTGGCCGTCGACGAGCAGCGGGTTGATCACGTTGCCGCAGTCGTGGCCGATCACGTACTTGAGGATCTCGATCTCGCCGGTCTCCGGGTCGACCTCCACGAGCGCGGCGTGCGCACCGCTGGCGTACGCGGCCCGCTCCGGCGAGAAGTAGCTCGACGTCTCGATGCCGGCTTTGATGCCGCGCGGCATCGTGATGCCGTGCTTGCCGATGTTCGCCGTCTGCGCGAGCTGTTGCAGGGAAACGGATTTCTCCAGGTCCCCGCCGAGGCAGGCCTTGTCGCCGACGAAGTCCACTTCGGACGCGTCGCAGCCGAGCAGCACCGACGCGGTGTCGAGCAGCCGCTCGCGCATCTGCTTCGCCGCGTCCATCACGGCCGGCCCGCAGGTCGCCGTGATGCGCGAGGCGAACGTGCCCTGCCCGAACGGGATCCGGGCCGTGTCGCCGGTCTTGACCTCGATGTAGTCCATGTCGAGCCCGATGCCGTCGGCGGCGATCTGCGCGTAGACGGTCTCGTAACCCTGGCCCTGCCCGGCCGCCGCGAGCGTGACGAGGATGCGGCCCTTGTTGGTCAGCCGGATCTTCGCGCCCTCGTACGGGCCGAGACCACAGCCCTCGATGTACACCGACAGGCCGATACCGAGGTAGCGGCCCTCCTGGCGGAGCTTGGCCTGCAGCGCTCGCGCCTCGTCGTAGCCGATGCGCTCGAGAGTGCCTTCCAGCAGCGTTGGGAAGTCGCCGCTGTCGTAGGTGAGCGGACTGCCGTCGCGGAACATGATGCCGACCTTGTACGGGAACTCGTCGGCCTGGATCAGGTTGCGGCGCCGCACTTCCGCCGGGTCGAGCCCGAGGTGCTCGGCGATCCGGTCGATCATCCGCTCCATCACGAACACCGCCTGCGGGCGGCCCGCGCCGCGCACCGACGACGTCGGCACCATGTTCGTGTAGCACGCGCGCAGCTCGATCGCGATGTTCGGCACGTGGTACGGGCCGGGCACCGTCGAGGTGGTGATCGACGGGACCTGCAGGCCCGCGCAGTACGCGCCCTGGTCGTGCTCGATCACGTCCTTGACCGCCAGCAGCAAGCCGTCGTTGTCGAAACCGACGTCGACGCGGTGGGTCTGCGAGCGCTCCATCATCGAGGTGACCATGTTCTCCTGGCGGTCCTCGACCCACTTCACCGCGCGGCCCAGCTTCATCGCGACCCACGGGATCACGACCTCTTCGCCGTAGAACTGGGCCTTCGGGCCGAACCCGCCACCGACGTCGGCCGGCGCGATCACGCGGATGTCGTCCTCGGCCATCTCGTAGATGACCGAAAGCTGCTGGCGCGCGTAGTGCGGGGCCTGCGTGGTGTCCCAGATGGTGACCTGCCCGGTCGCCGCCTCGAACCGCGCCGCGACGCCGCGGGTCTCCATCGAGTGGCCGCCGCCGCGCATCACGAAGAACTCGTCGGACAGCACGTTCGGCGCCTCGGCGAGCGCCTTGGCCGCGTCACCCGCGCTCTGGCTGAGCAGCACGGCGACGTTGGTCTCGTCGCCGGAGTGGGCCAGCGGGCCGTTCTCCTGCAACGCGGCGGCGGTGGACGCGACCGCGGGCAGCACCTCGAAGTCGACCTCGATGAGCTCCATCGCGTCTTCGGCGATGTAGCGCGACTCGGCGATCACCACGGCGAGCGGCTCGCCGACGTAGTGCAGTTCGGCCGGCGGCATCGGCAGGCGCGGGTAGTCGCGCAGCTGAGGGTGCTGCACCTTCGGCGCCAGCGGCTTCTGGATCTCCATCAGGTCGGCGCCGGAGAACACGGCGATCACGCCGGGCAGCGCGAGCGCCTCGGTGGCGTCGAAGGAGAGGATCTTCGCGTGGGCGTGAGGCGAGCGCAGGAACGCGGCCGCGAGCGCGTCGGGCAGGTCGAGGTCGTCGAGGTAACCGCCGTGGCCGGCCAGCAGGCGCTCGTCCTCGCGGCGCTCCAGGCGCCGGCCGATCATCGTGCCTTCGGGGACCAGGGTGTCGCTCATGCCTGGGCGTCCTTTCCGGCAGAGGCTTCCAGTACGGACTTCACGAGGCCGGTGTAGCCGGTGCAGCGGCAGATGTTGCCGGACAGCACCTCGCGGGCCTGCTCCTCGGTCGTCACGCTCTCCTCGCGCAAGGCCGCCGTCACGCTCATCAGGAAACCGGGCGTGCAGAAACCGCACTGCAGCGCGTGGTTGCGCTTGAACGCGCACTGCAGCGGCGACAGCTCGCCGTCTTCGGCCAGGCCCTCGACGGTTTCGAGCTGGGCACCGTCGGCCTGCACGGCGAGCATGAGGCACGAGCGCGTGGCGGCGCCGTCGACGATCACCGTGCACGCGCCGCACACGCCGTGCTCGCACCCGAGGTGCGTGCCGGTGAGGCGCAGCTTCTCGCGCAGGAAGTCGGCGAGCGTCATCCGCGGGTCGACGACGGCCTCGTACTCGCGGCCGTTGACCGTGCACCCCACGGTGTGCGTCTCGTCCTGGGTGCGGGTGGGGAACTCCGTCGCGTGGTCACGCACGGGTGGCCTCCAGTTTTCCTCGGATGTCGGCGAGCGCGCGCTTGACCAGCACGCCGGTGAGCCGGCTGCGGTACTCGGCGCTCGCGTGGATGTCCCCGGTCGGGTCGACCTGCGCGCGGGCGGCGGCTTCGGCCTCGGGCAACAGGTCGTCGCCGAGCGACGCGCCGGTGACCAGCGCCTCGACGTCGGTGAGCCGGTGCGGGGTGGGCGCGACGCCGGCCGCGGCGATGCGGCACGCGGTGACCACGCCGGCGGCGTCGACCTCGCACACCGCGGCCACGCCGGCGAGCGCGAAGTCGCCGCGACGCGTCGCGAACTCGCTGAACGCCGAGAACTGGTTCGCCGGCGGACGCGGCACGCTGACCTGCAGCAGCAGCTCGTCGGGCTCGAGCGAAGTGGTGAGGTGGAAGAGGAAGAACTCCTCCGCCGGCACCTCGCGCACCCCGCGCGACGAAGCGATCGTGAAGGTCGCGTCGAGCACCGAGAGCACGCTCGGCAGCTCCGCCGCCGGGTCGGCGTGGGCAAGGCTGCCGCAGATCGTGCCGCGGTTGCGGATCTGCGGGTGTGCCACCTGCTGCAACGCCTCGGTGAGCACCGGCAGCACGGCGGCGGCCTCGGCCGAGCGTTCGACGCGGCGCTGCCGCACGAGCAGCGGGATCGTGATGCGCGTGTCGCCGAACGTCGGCTCGGCGTACTCGGCGCCGACGCGGTTCACGTCGACCAGGTGCTCGAAGCGCGCCAGGCGGAAGTTGAGCATCGGCATCAGGCTCTGGCCGCCGGCCAGGACCTTGGCGTCGTCGCCGTAGACCTGCAGCGTCGCGAGCGCCTCGTCGAGGCTGCGCGGCGAGTGGTAGGTGAACCTGCCGGGTTTCATGCGGTCTCCGTGCCGGTCGTGCCGGTCTTGAGGTGCGCCCGCACGCGCTCGGCGAGCGCGGGCCGTTCGATCAGGGACATGTGCCGCAGGCCGGTCTGGACCTCCAGCACGGCGCCGGGGATGCCCTCGGCCAGCGCGGCCGCCATCTCCGGCGGCGTCGCGTAGTCGTGCTCCCCGACGAGCACGAGCGTGCTCGCGGTGACCGACGGAAGCAGCGAGCGGGAGTCCATCTCGCCCATCGCGATAGACGCCGCGGCGTGCGCCTCGCTGTTGGTGCGCAGGAAGATCTTCACGATCCGGTCGGCCTCGTTCGGGTTCGCCTCGCGGAACTCCGGGGAGAACCAGCGGTCCAGCTGGAACGCGACCTGCTTCGAGCGCGGCACGGACACGGCCTTCTCCGCGCGCTCGGCCCAGACCTGCGGCGCGCCGTCGCCGTAGTACGCCGTGGTGTCGGCGAGCACGAGCGAACGCACGCGGCCCGGGAAGCGGCCGGCGAAGTTCACGCCGACGCTGCCGCCCATCGACAGGCCCAGCAGCGACACGCTCTCGAGCCCGAGCGAGTCGAGCGCGGCGCCGAGGTCGTCGGCCAGGTCGGCGATCGAGAACGGCTTGCCGTCCCACGAGGACTCGCCGTGGCCGCGCAGGTCGAACGCGAACACCTGGAACTCGTCGGCGAGTGCTTCGGCCAGCGGCGTCCACAGCTCGCCGGAGGTGGCGAGCGGGTGCAGCAGCACCACGGGCTCGCCCGCGCCCCAGCGGCGGACCGCCAGCGGACCCGCGGTCGAGGTGGACGGGATCATGCGGGCCTCCGGAAGATCTTCTCGGCGTTGGTGCGCAGGATCGCCTCGGTGTCGCTTTCGGACAGTCCGGCGTCCAGCACGGTGTGCACGGGGCGCGGGTCGCCCAGCGCGAACGGGTAGTCGCTGCCCAGCACCACGTGGTCGGAGCCGACGAGCCCGGTGAGGAAGCGGATGGCCGGCGCGGACAGCGCGACGGTGTCGTAGACGAAGTCGCGCAGGTAGTCCGACGGTTTCTCCCGCTCGAGCTCCCCCGCGAACGCCTCCTTGGTGCGGTAGCCGCCGTCGAGCCGGCTCGCCTGGTACGGCAGGAACCCGCCGCCGTGCACGAGGATCACCTTGAGGCCGGGGTGGCGGTCGAGCAGGCCGTGGAGGATCAGCTCGGTCACGGCGACGGTGTTGTCGATCAGCCGGCCGTGGACGTTGCCCATCGTGCCGAGCGTGGCGAGCTCACCCGAGGGCCCGTACGTGGGCGGGTGCAGCACCACCGGGATCTCCTCGCGCGCGGCGACCGTCCACAGTGGCTCGAAGTTCTCCTCGTGCGGCGCCGAACCGGTGAGCGGGTCGGTGCTCAGCATGACGCCGGTGAACTCCGGGCGCTTCCACGCCTCCAGCAGGTCGGCGGCGGCCTGCTCGCCGTCGTCGGTGGCCACGGACGCCAGCGCGGTCGTGCCGCCGCCGAGCTCGGCCACGGACTCGGCCATCGCGTCGTTGACCGTGCGGGCCCAGTCGCGCGCGGCGGGCGGTTCCAGGAACGCCGACTGGATGTCCATCCACGGCGAGATGACCTGGGTGGCCACGCCCGTCTGCGCGCGCCAGCCGGCCCGCGGGCCGGTCTCGTTCATCCGCGCGCCGATCGGGCGGGTCTCGCCCATGCCGGGCACGTCGACGACCCAGCCCTTCTCCGTGCGCCGGGCGCTGAAGCCGCACGCGGGCGCCTTCTCGAGCGCCGCGAGCAGCGATGGCGGGACGATGTGCGCGTGCGTGTCGAGAACCGGGTAGGGGACGATCTCGTCGCTGTCCGTCCGACTCACCTCTCAGTGCCGAAGACCACGTGTGGGAAAACTCGCTGGTCCTCGACGCTAGGTGCCCAGGACAGGGGCAACCAGCGCGCTTTGCTGTCGGCCCCGGTAAGCAGTTCTTACAGCGGCCCCCTCGCGCGAGCGGGGCCCGGCGTGATGCGATGACCCGAGCCCGGCACCACAACCGGGTGACAGCGAAAGGCAGGTGCCCGTTGACGGAGACAGGACTTCCGCGGCGAAACGTCGTCGTGGCCATCACCGGGGCGAGCGGTGCGTGTTACGGCGTGCGCATTCTGCAACTGCTCCGCGAGCGTCCGGACTTCTCGACGCACCTCATCCTGTCGAAGGCCGGGATCGTGACGCTGCGCCACGAGTGCGACCTGTCCGCCGAGGACGTGCGCGAACTGGCCGACGTCACGCACCGGCCCGGCGAGATCGGCGCGACCATCGCGTCGGGCTCGTTCCCCGTGGAGGCCATGGTGGTGGCCCCGTGCTCCATCAAGACGCTCTCGGCCATCGCCACCGGTTACACCGACGACCTCGTCGCCCGCGCCGCCGACGTGTGCCTCAAGGAGGGCCGGCCGCTGCTGCTCATGGTGCGCGAGACGCCGCTGCACCTCGGGCACCTCAAGTCGATGACCGCGGCGGCCGAAGCGGGCGCCATCATCGCGCCCCCGGTCCCGGCCTTCTATTCTCGACCCGAGACGATCGACGACCTGGTGGACTTCACCGCTCGCCGCGCGCTCTCCCGGGTGGGCCTGTGGGAGCTCGCTCCCCCGGCGTGGGACGGTGACGTGACCAGACGCAAAGACGCTCTCACCCACGGTGGCTGACGGCGGGACCGCGAGAGCGGTCGGGAAAGGACTCGGGTGCTCGAAGCTCGGCGACTGCAGATCTTCTCGGCGGTGGCCGAACGCGGCTCGTTCACCGCGGCGGCCGAAGCCCTGTTCATGACCCATTCCGCCGTGTCGCAGCAGATGGCGCTGCTGGAGCGGCAGCTGGGCGTGCCGCTCATGATCCGCGGCCCCCGCGGCATCGAGCTCACCGACTCCGGGCGCATCCTCGCCGAGCGCAGCACGGGCCTGCTCGGCACGATCGCGAACATCGAGCAGGAGATGCAGGACCTCAAGGCGCAGCAGTCGTACGTGCGCCTCGGCGCGTTCCCCACCGCCGGCGCGGACCTCATCCCGCGCGTGGTGCGGACGTACCAGGAGCGCTACCCGGACACGAAGATCGTGCTGCGCTCGGCCCACGCCTCCGACATGCCCGCGAACCTGCGCGACGGCTCGATCCACCTGGGCCTGGCCTGGGACTACGACTTCGACCCGCGCTCGGTGCCCGCCGACATCGAGTGGATCCACCTGGCCGACGACCCCCTGTGCGTGCTCGTGCCGGTGGACCACCCCGTGGCCGGTGAGTCCGAAGTGGAGCTGCGCGAGCTCGCGGGCGAGAGCTGGGTGGTGCGCAGCCACCGCCCGCCGTACGACGAGGCGTTCACGACGCTGTGCCGGCTCGCCGGGTTCGAACCGGACATCGGCTTCGCCACGGAGGACTACCTGTCGGCGCAGGGCCTGGTGGCGGCGGGCGTCGGCATCAGCGCGGCTCCGCGGCTCGCGCTGGTGGCGCTGCGGCCCGACGTCGTCGCCGTGGACATCGCCGGTCCCGCGCCGCGCCGGCGCATCGCGGCCGTCCGGCTGCTCAACGCGAGCCACCCCCCGGCCGCACAGCAGATGCTCGACGTCCTGCGAGCGGCCACGACCCCCGAGGAGACCCCGTGACCGTGCCGGACGAAACCGGCGAACGGCCCGGCACCGACGTCCTGCGCCGCATCCTGCGGGACGGGCGCACCGAGATCTCGCTCGTGGACCGCATCGTCGAGGACCTCGCAGTGCAGATCATCGACGGCCGCCTGCCGCCGGGCGCCGACGTGAACTCCGTCGAGCTCGCCCGCCGCTACACCAGCAGCCGCACGCCCGTGCGCGAAGCGCTGCTGACGCTGCAGCGCGAAGGCCTCGTGGACATCCCGGCCCGCCGGCGCCCGCGCGTGGCCCCGGTGACGCTGAGCCAGGCGCGCGAGATGTACGAGATCCGCGCGAGCCTGCACGGCCTGGTCAGCGAGCTGATCGTGCGCAACGCCCCCGACAGCGCGCTCGACGTGCTGGAAAACTGGCAGACCCACCTGCGCGAGGACGCCGAACGCGGCGACGTGGACTCCTACTTCTGGCACAACGTCACCTTCCGCCAGGCCGAGGCGGAGGTCGCGGGCAACCACCAGCTCACCCGCCTGCTCGGCTCACTGGGCCTGCGCACGCTCCAGTTGCGCCACGTGAGCCTGTCACTGCCCGGCCGCCTCACGCGCTCCGTGGACGACCACGAGCGGCTCCTGGAGGCCTACCGCGACCGCGACGCCCCGCTGGCCGTGGCGCTGACGAAGTCCATCATCGCGGCCGGGCTGCAGGCGATAGAGGAGTCCGGCTGGTCGGGCCTGCAGGTCGAGCGCTCCCCCGGCCCGCCCGACGCCTGACTGTCCCGGCCGGACGCGGGTGACCGGCGCCTGTGCACGGGTCGGGGCCTCGCGCGCACAGACGGCGGTTACGCGCGCCCGGCCGGGAAGCCGGGCACTACGACTGCCTCACACCTGGCCGGACCGCTCGATCGCCCGGTAACCCCGCAGCACCAGCGACCGGCTCACCGCCGCGGCGAGCGGCGCGTCGCGGTCGGCGTAGGCGTTGACGAGGCGCTCGTGGTCGGCGACCGAGTGCAGCAGCCGGCCCGGCAGAGACAGGCTCAGGTGCCGGAAGCGGTGCATCTGCAGGCCCAGCGAGGACAGCCGCCGCTGCAGCTCGCCGTTCTGCGAGAGGCTCGCCTCGGCGTTGCGGAACCCGACGTTGTGCCAGAAGTAGCCGTGGACGTCGCCGCGTTCGGCGTCGTCGGCCAGCACCTTCTGCCAGGCACGCAGACCGTCGATCTCCTCGTCCGTGGCGCGGGCGACCACCAGCTCGCTGACCAGCCCGTAGAGGCTGCCCCGGATCTCGTAGATCTCCCGCACCTGCCGCATGTCCACCGGCGAGACGTACGGCCGCCGCCGCGGCGGCACGATCACCAGCGACTCCCGTTCCAGCAGGAGCAGCGCCTCCCGCACCGGGGTGCGGGAGGTGCTGAACCGCCGGGCCAGCTCGGCCGAGTTGACCTCGTGACCGGGCCGCAGCCTGCCCTCCACGATGCTCGTGGCGAGCTCACGGAAGATCGTGAACGCGAGCGACGAGTCGCCGTCGGACCCGCGCAACGCGCTGAACAACAGCTCCTTCCGCAGGTCTTCGACGCCCGCGTCGGTCACTAGCCGAGCACCTCGGGCCAGCGCCTGGTCACCGAAGCGACCAGGTCCTCGGTCGACTCGGCCACCGCCGGGAAGCTCGCGAGCCGCTCGAACGGCCGGCACGCGTCGATCACCGCGCGGCTGTTGAACGCGATCTCGCCCGGCAGCGTGAGCGGGTCGACGCGGCTGCCCCACGTCCGCTTCATGACCTCGATGTCGAGCTCGGGGTTGGTGCGCCCGCACATCGCCCACACGACCTCGCCGAGATCACGCGGGTTCACGTCGTGGTCCACGACCACCGTGAAGCGGTTCATGTACGCGGCGTTCGGCAGCTGCGCCGTGAGGTACGCGGCCTGGCGCGCGTGCCCCGGGTACTTCTGCTCGATCGCCACGATCAGCAGCGACCGCCCGCCACCGGCCTCGTGCGCCCACACGGCGCGCACGCCGGGCAGCCCGGTCTTGCGCAGCGAGTCGGTGATGATCGCGGACTTCATCACGGTGCGCATGTACGAGTAGTCGTGCGGCGGCTTGCCCGGAGGCGCCCCGAGCAGGATCGGGTCGTCGCGGTAGTAGACCTTCTCGATGTCGATCGCGAGGATCGGGTCCTTCGAACCGGAGTAGTACCCGGTCCACTCGCCGAACGGGCCCTCCGGGCGCGTGTCGGCCGGGCGCACCCAGCCCTCGATCGCGATCTCCGCGTCGTGCGGCAGCGGCAGGCCCGTGGCCAGGCCCGCGATCGTGCGCACCGGCGAACCCGTCATGGCCCCGACGTAGTCGTACTCCGACACGTCGCCGGGCACCTCGACGCCCGCCGCCACCAGGTACGCCGGGTGGTGCCCCAGCGACGCGGCGATCGGCGCGCGGCCCTCGGCCTCGAACCAGCGGCGCAGGTGCTGCGCGCCGTGCTTGCCGGCCTCGATGTTCACGGTCGCCGAGCGGCCCTCGTCCTGCACCTGCATGCGGTAGGCGCCGAGGTTGATCCGCCCGGTGTCGTAGTCACGCGTGACCACGGCGCAGCCCGTGCCGATGTAGCGCCCGCCGTCGCCCTCGTGCCAGCGCGGCACAGGGAACTTCAGCAGGTCGATCTCGTCGTCCACATGGGACAGCAGCGGGCCGTCGGTCACCGTGACGGCGCGGAACTCGGCCGCGTTGGCCGCCCACTCGCCCGGCTTCACCGCGAGGGTCTCCATGAGGTCCTCGTCGGTGTTGTCCCAGCCGAGGCCCAGCACGGAGCCGAGCAGCCGCGGGTTGCTGACCGAACCGGACAGCACCCGCGAGCCTGCGGAGTAGTCCTTGATGGAGTCGAACAGCATCGCCTTCGGCTTGCTGCGCCGGTAGTTGACCTGTGAGAGCGCGCCGATCTCCAGCTCCCAGTGGGCGCCCTCGATCGGCTGGACCTCGCCTTCGCGCTCGGCTTCGGCGAGCCAGCGCCGCAGGTCGGGACCGGTGTCGTTCATGCTGCTCCTCGTCGCGTGTCGGCCTGGAAGTACTCGGTGGCCGCGTCGGCGGTGATCACGTCGGCGTACTTCTGGTTGAGATCGAACAGGCTCAGCCAGTGCGACGACTCGAACCGGTCGAAGCACAGGTCGCCGACCACGCCCACGCGGTAGCCCCGGCTGCACGCGTCGACCACGGTCGAGCGCACGCAGCCGCTGGTGGCCTCGCCGACCACGAGCAGCGTGTCGTAGCCCCCCGCCCGGAGGATGGTGTCGAGCGGGGTCTCGAAGAAGCAGCTCGGGCCGATCTTCCGAAGCACGATGTCACCCTCGGCCGGGGCCACCTCGGCGACGATGGCGTTGCCGTCCACCGCGCGCGGCTTCGGCGCGAGCGCCGGAGCCGGTTTGCGGTTCCAGCGCCCGTACTCCGGTGGCGTGGCGTGGAAGTACGCCACGCGCACGCCGGCATCGCGGGCCGCCTGGAGGAACGGTGCGGTGCGGTCGACGACCTCCCAGCCGGCGTCCCCGCACGAGCTGGGCCAGTCGGCGACCGACTCCACGATGCCGGCCCGCGGCAGGCCGAGCGCGGCGTAGTACAGGTCGACGGCCACCACGAGCGGGCGCGAGCCGAGGCCGAACGGCGCCTGCTTGGCCCACGACGTGGCCGCGAGCACGGCCCGGTCGCGATCCGTCAGGTAAGGCGCCCAGCCGTCCTCGAACACGGCGGCGGCCGTCTTCGGCACGGTCATGCCGCCGCCAGCGTGCTGTCGATGTACTTCGTGACGTCCGCCGGCGGGGTCGACTTCGCGTTGTGCGCCGCTTCGTCGAACGCCTGCTTGATCACCTTGGGATCGACCTCGGGGGTCTGCGACCACACGGTGAGGAAGAAGTCGTACGCGTAGTTGGCCAGGTCGTCGCTCTGCACGCCGCTGTACTTCTTGATCGCCTTCACGGTCTCGGCCTTGTGCGAGCGCAGGTACTGCAGCGACTCGGCTTCCGCGGCGTAGAACCGCTTCACCGCTTCACGGTTGTTCTGCAGGAACTTGTTCTGCACCGTGTACGCGCCGAGCGGGAACTGCAGATCGGCCAGCGAAGCCAGGCGGTGGGCGCCCTTCTCCCGGCTCTGCGTGCCGTTCGGCGGCTGGGTCAGCAGCGCGGACACCGCACCGCTGCCGAGCGCCGCGACCTCGGCGGGCACGCTCTTCACGAACACCGCCTGCACGTCTTCGCGCTTCATGCCGTTGGCCTCGAGCAGGTCGGTCAGCCCGAAGTCGCTCTGCGAACCGGGCGAGGAGATCGCGACCTTCTTGCCCTTGAGGTCCTTGATCGTCTTGATGTCGGGGCTGGCCCACATCTCGAGGTTGTAGTGCGGTTCCGACATCGCCACGTACTTGAGGTCGGAGCCCTTCATGATCGCGGCGGCGGAGTCCGCTGCCACGCCGACCCCGATGTTCACGCTGTTGCTCGACAGCGCGGCGACGAGCTGCGAGCTGTCGTTGAGCCGGTTGAGCGTGACCTTGAGGCCGTGCTTGGCGAAGATGCCTTCGTCCTGGGCCACGTACAGGTCGGAGTAGCCCGCGCCGAGCGCGGTGTAGCCGATGGTGATCGGCAAGGCGCCGCTGGCGTCCGCCTTGACCGGGTCGGTGCCGCCCTTGCCGGCGCAGCCGGACAGGCCGAGCGCCAGGGCCGCCGTGGCGGCGACCGTCGAAAGAAGCTTCTTGTTCATTGCGAACCTGCCCAGTGGGTGAAGCGGCGTTCGATCATCCGCACGGCGCCGTTGAGCAGCAGCGCGACGACAGCGAGGATGATGATGCCGGCCATGGCGTTGTCCATGTTGAAGTTCGAGGTCTGGGTCTGGACGAAATACCCGAGGCCCTGGCTCGCGAGGAACAGCTCCGCGACGATCGCGCCGACCAAGGCGCGGCCGACGGCGAGGCGCACACCCGCGAGGATGTACGGCAGCGTCGCGGGCAGCGCGATGGCGTAGAAGAACCGCAGCCGCGGCGTGCAGAACACCGTGGCCACGCGGGTGTAGTCGCTGTCGAGGTTCCGCACGCCGGCGGTGATGTTGATGATGAGCGGCAGGATCGCGGCCCAGATGATCACGAGGATGCGCGAGACGTCGCCGATGCCGAACCAGAAGATGATGATCGGCAGGAACATCACGTACGGCACGGAGTAGAGGATGTTGACCATCGGCTCGGTCATGTCGTGCAGGATCTTGCTGCGGCCCAGCACGAGCCCGACCGGGATGCCGACGACGAACGTGATCAGCAGGCCCCACAACAGCTCGAGACCGGTCGCGCCGAGCGCGGGCCAGATGGTGCCCGAGCCGAACAGGTCGATCTCGGAGGAGACGATGCGCGTCGGGCTGCTGCTGAAGGAGACGTCGACGACGCCGGTGGCGGTGCAGACCTGCCACAGCACCAGGACGATGACGAGCCCGGCCGCGCCGAGCAGGCCGCTACGCCTGCGCTGAACCCAGGCGGACAGTCCCCTGGACTCCACTGCCGCGGGTTGCCCGGGCGGGCTCGGCGGCCTGGTCAGTGTTGACGCCGTTGTCATGGTTCCTCGCTGAGTCTTCCGCAGCCGCGGATTCCTGGGTGGGGGTGGGGTTCGCGCTCTCGTCGGCCGGCTTGTGGTGCAGCGCCTCGAGAATCCGGTCGCCGTAGGCGAGGAACTCGGAGCTGCGCCGCCAGGCCGCGTCCCGGGGGCGGGGCGCGTCGATCTTGACCTCGAGGGCAACGCGGGCCGGGGAAGATGAGAACACGAGCACGCGATCGGCGAGCAGCACGGCCTCGTTCACGTCGTGGGTCACGAACATCGCGGTCTTCTTCGAGCTGACGGTGTCGGCCTGCCAGATCCGCAGGAGCTCGTCCTGCAGGTTCTCGCGCGTCTGCGCGTCGAGCGCACCGAAGGGCTCGTCGAGCAGCAGCAGGGTGGGGTCGGTGGCCAGGGCCCGCGCGAGGTTCACGCGCTGCTTCATGCCACCCGAGAGCTCGTGCGGGTACTTGCGGGCGACGTGCGAGAGGCCCACGATCTCCAGCAGTTCCTCGGCCCGGGCGCGCACCTCCCGCGTGAGCCGGCCTTGCACCTGCGGTCCGAAGAGGACATTGTCCAGCACCGTGCGCCACGGGTAGAGCGACGCGTGCTGGAACACCAGCGATCGTTCGGGGCCGGGTCCCTTGACGGCCTTGCCGCCCACCTCCAGCGCACCGCCGGCGACCGGGACCAGCCCGGCGACGGCTTCGAGGAACGTGGTCTTGCCGCACCCGCTGGGCCCGACGATGACCACGAACTCCTCGTCCATGATCTGGAGGTTGAGGTCGAGGACCGCCGTGGAGAACGCGTTGCCGCGCCGGGCCTTGTGGCCCAGCAGCAGATCACGCGCGTCCAGACATACATTCGACGACGTCATCGGCCGACCGCCACCCCAACCGGTCGGACTTCTGGGTTGCTCACTACTGCTCCTCCTTGCTGATGGCTGCACTGCTATTCGCAAGGTGTCGACACTTCGGGAGAGTCTCTGCCCCAGCCCAGTCTGTGTCAAGAGTCGCAGTGAGACGATCGCCATGATCGACCACGAAAAAGATCTTCCACGACAAGGAAAATTCCTGGTCACGCAAGTGAAGTGACGCGTCGATTCCTCTCGGTACTGATCGTCCCGTTATCGAGGTGTCATCGCGCTGGAGGCCTCAACTGTCGACACTAGCCACTTCGTTCGACCGTCAGCGGGCCGCCCGCAGCAGCGCCGCGGCGGTCGCGAAGGCGCCTTCGAGGTCGTGGGCGAGGCCGCTGAGCACGTCGTCGAGCCCGCGCAGCCCGGCGCGCTCGATGAGGGTCTTCTCGTTCGTGACCCACTCGCCCCGCCCGGCGAGCACGGCGTGCGCGGTCTGCAGCGCCGCGACGCCCACCGACGCCGCCGTCTCCGTGGTGTGCCCGCGCTCGACGTGCGCGCTCTTCGCGTAGCCGAGCGTCTGCTCCGCCGAGGCGCGCCAGAACTTCGGGGCGGTCTCCCGCAGCGCCGGCGGGTACTCCGGACGCGGCAGGCTGCCCCGCAGCACCTCGTTGACGGCCAGTTCGGCCACCACGAGGTAGCTCGGGATGCCGGCGAGGTGGAACGCGAGCGGCTCCCAGTGGAACCGCCCGACGCGCGCTTCGGCCAGCTCGTGTTCGACGGAGTCGAGGTCGCGGTAGTGGACGTCGACGCGCCGGCCGTCGATCGTGAGCCACGCGCCGCCGTTGAACACGCCGCCGCCCCACTCGCCGAGCTCGGACACCTCGCCCGGGTAGCCGAGCGCGCGCAGGTCGCCGGGGTCGAACGCGCCGCGGTAGTAGACCGCCACGTCCCAGTCACTGTCCGGGCCGGCGCTGCCCTGGGCGCGCGACCCGCCCAGCGCGACCGCCACGACCCCGGGCAGCGCGCCCAGCCCGTCGGCCACCTGGTCGGCAAAGATTTTCCCGTTGTTGTCCGGCATCGTCCGAACATGCCATGAACTCGGCGGATGATCGCTACGATTTCGCCACTTTCCGCACTCGACCTGGGGGTCACCACACATGCACCGCTTCCGCGCGCCCGTGGCGCTCGCCGCGGCCGCCACCGCGTTCGCGCTGGTCACGGCACCCGCCACCGCGGCGGCCACACCGTTCACCTCGACGACCTTCAAGGCCACCCACAACAGCTACTCCGGCGACGTGGACGGCGCGAAGGGCTCGATCACCTACCAGCTCGACCACGGCGTCCGCTTCGTCGAGTTCGACATCCACGACAACGGTTACGCCACCACCCACGACTACGGCATCGGGCACGGCAGCCCGGGCGACCTCGTCGACCACGCCGGCAACCCCGCGTCGAACAACCTGCGCGACTGGCTCGCCGTGGTGAACACCTGGTCGGCCGCGCACCCCACGGCCGCGCCGATCGTGGTGATGCTCGACCTCAAGGACGACCTCACCGACAACACGTCGTTCGCCGCCGGCAACCTGGCCGCGGTGAACCAGGAGCTGCAGACCGCCTTCGGCCCTCGGCTGCTGCTCGCCAAGGACTACCCGGCCGGCGCGACCACGGACTCGTTGCGCGGCAAGGTGCTCACGCTCCTCTCGGGCGACAGCGGCACGCGTGCCGAGTACCGCCGCGACGTCGGCTACCACCCGGCGGTGGCCATCAACGGCCGCGGCCAGGTCGTGGAGGTGCACGACTCCGGCGCCGGCGCGCTCTGGTACTGGACCGGGACGTACGGCGCCGACGGCCGCGTGACCTGGAACCGCCACGGCCGCTACGACAGCGGCCAGACCCCCGCGATCGCGCTCGACGACTCGGGCCGGCTCGTGGAGGTCCACCAGTCGCAGACCGCGGCCACGCTCTGGTCCCACACGGCGAAGCTCGGCGCCGACGGCGAGCTGACCTGGTCGGCGAGCCAGAAGTACGACGACGGCGTGTCCCCCACCGTCGCCCTCACCGGCACCGGTGTGCGCGAGATCCACCGCAGCCAGTCTTCCAGCCAGAACTGGCAGTGGCAGGGCGCGCTCGACGCGTCGGGCGCCGTGACCTGGAGCGGCAACGCGAAGACCTCGGATGCGCTGTTCCCGAAGGCGACCGGCACGTCGGGCACCCGCCGCGTGACCGTGTCGACCGGCGCCGACGGCCCGACGCCCGCCCAGACCCTGCGCTACGCCACCGACCGCGTCTCCGGCGAACGCGTGCGCTATCCGCAGGTCGCGTTCGACGAGTACCAGCAGGGCGACCCGGCGGAGCTGCAGCAGGACGCGCTGTTCTACGGCGCCCCCGCCACGGAGTCGGCGTTCATCACCTCGGCCCGGCAGAGCGGGCACCTGGTCCGCGGGTGGGACTTCGACTCGGCGGGCCTGGCCACGAACCCGCCGGCGAACTACGCGGCGACCAACCACCCGTGGGACGCGTGGTACCAAACCCTCACCTCGGGCGCGGCCCAGTAATCACCCCGCGCGCGAGACGAGCCGGGCTCCCGCACCCCGACGGTGGGAGCCCGGCCCTTTCCCCGCAGGTGCCCACGCCGGTCTCCGTCCCTGGCCGCCGCCCGCGGCCGTGACCGGCGCCGCACCACGTTCCCGAATTCACCTGGTGGTCCGCACCGGGCGGAAATCAGTGCGGCAGAGCCACTGTCGGCGCCGCCACCGGACGCGGAACTTCGCGGTCCGTAGTCCTGCGAAGCGTTGCCCGTTCAAGCGCAGGCCTTTCCGGCGTGCCTTCGCCCGCCGCGGCTCTCGCCGGGACCCGGGTGCAGTGCTGCTCGAACCGCTCCATCAACACGGCGGCGACCATCAGGACCACGGGTGTACCCAACGCGAACCACATGCCCTTGAAGTACCCAGCGACAACCCGGCCAAACCGGAATCTGCAAGTCCGGGGGATTTGTGTTGCCCTGCCAGGAGAAATCGCTTTCACGCTGCCGATCTTCGCCGCGCGGGTCATGATCGAAAAGTGAGCGGGCGGCGGGCAGCGAACTTCGGTATCTGGTTCTTCGGCGCACTGGGCGGGATCCTGTGGGGCTAAGCCCGCGCTGGCTCGCGGTCAACCAGCATGACGAACGCACGGCCCGCACCGTCCTGACCCGCCTGCGCGGCAGCGAGGACGCGGCCGATGCCGAGCTGGCCGTCGTCCGCGCCGGCGCCCGCGACGAGGCCGAGCGCGCGGAGCCGTTGCGGCTGCGGCTGCTCACCGGCGCCGGCTTGCCCACGTTGGCGAGGATCGCGCCGGACGAGCCGAACCCGACGTTGGTCAGCAGCGTGGGCGCGTATTAGATGATCGTGTTGATGCCCACGAAGTTCTGGAAGAACACGAGCAGAATCCCGACCGTGAACACCTTCCGCAGCGGTGGCGCTCGTGTTCCCGCCGCTGCTGGATGCCTTCGGGGCCGCGCTCAACTTCGGGTTCTTCGCCGTGATGACGGCCCTCGCGATCGTCTTCGTGTGGCGGCTGAGCCGGAGACCAAGGGGCGCAGTCTCGAGGACCTCGAACGCGACCTCGTGGGTGCGTAAGCTGATCCGGTGCGGACACGACCGACCCTGACCTGGACCGGCACGGGTGGACCGCTCCCGCGCACCGGAAGCGTCGCCGAGGTGGCCGAGGTCGTCTCCCGCGGCCGCGTGGTGGTGCTGAGCGGGGCGGGGATCTCCACCGAGTCCGGCATTCCCGACTACCGCGGCGAGTCCGGCAGCCTGCGCCGGCACACCCCGATGACCTACGACGAGTTCACCAGCAGCGCCGAGGGCCGCCGCCGCTACTGGGCGCGCAGCCACCTGGGCTGGCGCACCATCGCGCGCGCCGAGCCCAACTCCGGGCACCACTCCATCGCGACCCTGCGCGAAGCCGGCCTGCTGTCCGGCGTGATCACGCAGAACGTCGACGGCCTGCACCGCGCGGCGGGCACGCGCGGTGTGGTGGAGCTGCACGGCAACCTCGATCGCGTGATCTGCCTCGGCTGCCGCCGCACCACGCCGCGCGAAGAGCTGGACGACCGCCTGCGCGCGGCCAACCCGGACTTCGGCGGCACCGCCACCCGGATCAACCCCGACGGCGACGTCGAGCTCGCCGAGGAAGCCGTACGCACGTTCACGCTCGTCGACTGCACCACGTGCGCCGGTGTGCTGAAGCCCGACGTGGTGTTCTTCGGCGAGAACGTGCCGCGCCCACGCGTCGAACGCTGTTACCGCCTGGTCGACGAATCCTCGGCGGTGCTCGTCCTCGGCTCGTCGCTCACGGTCATGTCCGGTCTGCGCTTCGTCCGCCACGCCGCGAAAACCGGCAAACCCGTCCTCATCGTCAACCGCGGCCAGACCCGCGGCGACGCGCACGCGCGGGTCCGCGTCGACCTGCCGCTGGGCGAGGCGCTGGCCGACCTGGTCGACCTCGTCGGTGGGCCCGCGCGCCTCGCCTGACGCGAGCCCACCGCAGCCCGCGCGCCGGCCCACGCGGAGATCGACGCGGCCGGCGCGGCGGGCTGGTGCACCTTCGCCGGTCCCTCAGCGGAACGCGGCGACGGAGTCCGCCACCCACTCGGCGAACGCACGGGCCGGGCGGCCCAGCACCCGCGGCACGTCGGGGCTCACCCGGCGTTCGGCGGGCAACGGGGAACCCAGCACCCCGAGCGTCGCCTCGACGATCGGCGGCGGCATGAACTCCAGCATCCGCGCGCGAGCCTCGTCCGGCGTCTGCTCGGCGAACCGGACCGGCTCGCCGAGCGCGGTGCCGATCATCGCCGCCCGTTCACGCGGGGTCAGCGACTCCGGACCGGTCACCTCGTACTCGGCGCCGTCGTGCGAGTCGTCCAGCAGCGCCGCGGCGGCGACCGCCGCGATGTCCGCCGGGTCGACGAACGGGAGCGCCACGTCGCCGAAGGGAGCTTCGACAAGGCGCGAAGCGCGCACCGAAGGGGCCCACCCCAGCGTGTTCGTGGTGAACCCGCTCGGCCGCAGGATCGTCGCCGCCGGCACCGACGAGCGCACAGCCCGTTCGTACGCCGTGAAAAACGCGTAAGCCTCCGGCCGCGTGGCCGCGCCCTGCGAGGACAGCAGCACGAGCCGCCGTACTCCCCCGGCCTTCGCGACGTCGGCCAGCTCCGCCGGAGCCGGGCCGCCCGGGAACAGGAACAGCGCGTCCGCCCCGGCCACCACGTCGCGCAGCGATTCCGGCGCGGCCAGGTCGGCGACCCGATGCACCACTCCCTCGGGCAGCCCGGCCGGCGCCGTCCGCGACACCGCCGTCACCGGCGCGCCCGCCGCCGCCAGCGCCGCCACCAGCGGACGGCCGATGTTCCCCGTCGCCCCTGTCACCACGATCATCTTCGAACCCCAATCCTTACGATCCACAGTGGTCACGAAGGTGCCGTGCGCGTCCCCCGGCCGGAAGGACGCACCTTTAAGTAAGCTCACGACATGGAGGAATGGACGCAGTTCGCGGGCCGGTCGGCTCGTGACGGGTATGAGGTGTTTCACACCGACTGCCCCGCGCGGACGGTGCTCGACCACGTCACCAGCCGTTGGGGCGTGTGGGTGCTGATCGCCTTGCGCGAGCGGGAACTGCGGTTCTTCGAGCTCCGCCGCAGCATCGAAGGCGTCAGCGAGAAGATGCTGGCGCAGACGCTGCGCACCCTCGTGCGCGACGGCCTCGTGTGGCGCCGGGTCGAGCCCACCACGCCGCCGCAGGTCACCTATGGCCTCACGCCGCTCGGCCGTGGCACCGGCGACCAGCTCTCGACGTTGTTCTCCTGGCTGCGCGACCACGCCGTCGACATCCTCGCCACGCAGGCCGGGTACGACGAGTCCGGCGGCCGGCAGAGCGCGTAGGCATGGCGGAGGAAAAACCAGGGGGCACGGCTGTCCCGAAGACCGGTCACGCCCGGCGCACGTTCCTGCTCGGAGCCGGCGCGGCCATCGCGGCCTCGGGCGCGCTCTCGGCCGCGCTGCACCAGCCCGCGCCGGTCGAGGCGACGAGCGGGTTCGGCGCCGACTGGCTGTTCGGCCCGTTCGTGCCGGGCTGCACCGAAGTCGACTTCGACGACCGGTCCATGACGCTCGTGTCGGTTCCCCACTGCGTCACACCGTTGTCGTGGGAGGGCTGGCACCCGAACGACTGGCAGCACCTGTGGGTGTATCGCCAGCACTTCTTCGTGCCGCCGCAGCTGCGCAAGAACCGCGCGTTCCTGCGGTTCGACGGGGTCCTCAGCGCCACCACCGTGTTCCTCAACGGCCGCCGCGTCGCCTCGCAGAGCGGCGGCTACCTGCCGCTCACGTGCGAGATCACCGGGCTGCTCACCGGCTCCGACAACGTGCTCGCCGTGGCCGTCGACGGCCGCTGGCAGCAGGACACTCCCCCGGACCTGCCCGAGTACCCGAACCCGACGGCCATCGACTTCTACCAGCCGGCCGGGATCTACCGCACCGTCAACCTGTACGGCACCCCACAGGCCTACCTGTCCGATGTGTACGCCCAGCAGATCGCCGTGCTCACGCCCAACCGCGCGGTGGTGGTGCACTGCACGGTCGACGCGGCGAAGGCGGTGAAGGGACCCGTGCGGCTCACGGCGACGCTGAGCCAGGCCGGCACGGAGATCGCCACCGCGGTCACCGACATCACGGGGCTGCGCAAGGGCGAGACGAACACGACCGTCACGCTCGAAGGCCTCGACGCGGTGAAGCTGTGGGACGTCGACGAGCCGGAGATGTGCGACGTCCTGGTCACGCTCTCGGTGGCCGGGCGCAAGGTCCACACCTACCCCGTGCGCACCGGGCTGCGCGACGCCCAGTTCACTGTGGACGGTTTCCGCCTCAACGGCCGCCCGCTCAAGCTCTTCGGGCTCAACCGCCACCAGTGGTACCCGTTCGTCGGCGGCGCCATGCCCGAGCGCGTGCAGCGGCGCGACGCCGAGATCCTCAAGAACGAGCTCAACGTCAACATGGTGCGCTGCTCGCACTACCCGCAGTCGCCCGCGTTCCTCGACGCGTGCGACGAGCTCGGCATCCTCGTCTGGGAGGAGCTGCCGGGCTGGGACCACGTCGGCGACACCGCGTGGCAGGAGCTCGCGGTGCGCGACGTGCACGACATGATCGTGCGCGACCGCAACCACCCGTCGATCATCGTGTGGGGCACGCGCGTGAACGAGACGCTCGGCCAGTACACGCTCTACGGCAAGACCGACCAGCTCGCCGCCGAGCTCGACCCGATGCGGCCGTGCACCGGCGCGGTCGCCGGGCAGAGGGGCTACGTCTCGCCGCTGTACCCGGTGAAGGAGAACGGCGGGGTGTTCTCCTTCAACGACTACAGCCGCCCGCCCTCGCGCAACGCGCCGCCGCCACTGCGCCCGCCGCGCCACGGCGTGCCGTACCTGGTGAGCGAAGCCGTGGGCACGCTCGTGGGCGCGCCGTACTTCCGCCGCACCGACGCCGCCGCCGTGCAGCGGGAGCAGAGCATGCTGCACGCGTGGGTGCACGAACACGCCGCGGCCGACCCGCGCTACTGCGGGCTGATCGCGTGGTGCGGCTTCGACTACCCGTCCGGCTGGTACCACTCGCTGCGCGGGGTGAAGTACCCCGGCGTGGTCGACTTCTTCCGGATTCCCAAGCTGGGCGCGGGTTTCTACCGCGCGCAACGGGCCCCGTCGCGCGGCGCCGTGATCGAGCCCGCGTTCTACTGGGACTTCGGGCCCGGCTCGCCGCGGGGCGGACCCGGTCGCAACGCGCTGATCTGGTCGAACTGCGACCAGCTCGTGGTCACGGTCGCGGGCCGGCGGCCGGTCACGGTGCACCCCGACCGGGCGCGGTTCGGTCACCTGAAGCACCCGCCGTTCCTGGTGAACCTCACCGTGACCGGGAAAGTGCGCCCGGACCTGACAATCGAGGGCCGGGTGAAGGGGCAGACGGTGCTGCGCCGCAGGTTCAGCGCCGACCCGGCGTTCGACACGCTGGCCGTGGCCGCGGACGACGGCGCCATCACCGCCGACGGCCAGGACACCACGCGCGTCACCCTTCGATCGGTGGACCGCTACGGCGCACCGCGCCCGCACGCCCGAGGGGTGCTCAGCGTCGCGGTCGACGGGCCGGGAGTCCTGATCGGCGATCCGTTCCTGGACTTCGGTGCCCTTGGCGGCGCGGCGGCGGTGTGGATCCGCTCGATGCGCGACACTCCCGGGACGATCACCGTGACCGCGTCGCATCCGTTTCTGGACACGGGATCGGCCACGATCTCCGCGGTCTGAGCCACTCGCCGGACACGGGTACCATCGGCGAGGACGCCGCGGTGACACGAGAACGCTGGGAGGCGGCATGGCGCGAACGCTGACCCACACGGATCCGGCCGAGGTGACGTTGCAGCAGGCACTCGACGCGCTGACCGATCCGGTCCGCCGCACGATCCTGCGCGAGCTCTCGGACGGGCCGGACTTCTCGCGCGCGTGCGGCACCTTCGACCTGCCGGTGTCGAAAGCGACGGCGAGCCACCACTTCGCGGTGCTGCGGTCGACGGGACTGCTCGAACAGCTCGACCGCGGACCGCGACGCTACAACCGGCTGCGGCGCTCCGAGTTCGACGCGCGCTTCCCCGGCCTGCTGGACCTCGTGCTCACCGAGCCCTGAGCCCCCGGCCGGGCGATCCGTCCACTTCGGACTCGTCAGTCGCGGGTCAGGCCGTCGAGCCACTTCAGCAGCAGCTGTGTCTCCTCCGTGCCGAGCGTGGTGTCCTCGGTCCGCAGGAGCGCGGCGAGCTGCAGGGCCGCGGTCGGCAGCGGCGCTGCCGAGCTTTCGGTCTCCTCGGTGCCGTTCTCGGGCGTGAGCAGACTGTCGTGCACGGCGTCGCGCACGCGCCGGGACAGCTCGGGATCGGTGTAGACGCCCGGCTGGGTGACCATGTTGAGCGCCACCCCGATGTTCGCCGACATCACGCGCTGCGCGGCGGCGTCCGGGTCGACGCGCAGCCGGCCGATCGCGGCGCAGCGCACGAGCACCTCCCGCAGCAGCCGCAGCGCTTCCTGCGCGGCACTGGGGATCTCGGTGAACGCCGGGGAGTACATCAGCCGGTAGACGGCCGGGTGCTCCTGGGCGAAGGCGATGTGGGTGTCCCAGCCGTTCTTGAGGTCGGCAATCGGGTCGGCCGACGGCTCGGCCGCGCGCTTGGTGGCCAGGTAGCGGTCGAACCCGTGGTCCACGACGGCCGAGAGCAGGCCGTTCTTGTCGCCGAACAGGCGGTACAGCATCGGCGCGCCGACCCCGACCGCCTCGCACACGGCGCGCGTGGAGATGTCGCGGTCGGGCGAGGCGTCGAGCAGCTTCTCGGCGGCCTCCAGCATCTGGGTGCGGATGTCCATGCACCCAGTGTAGCTCAGATATCCCGCTTACGTAGCACTGTTACGCACGTCATAGCGCCGCTACGGATTATCTCTACCAACGATAGAACGACTCGGGCCGCACCCCGGGAAGGAGTGCGGCCCGGCGCGGTCACCAGGTGACCGGCACGCTCGAAACCCCGCCCGTGAGGCGGTTGGAGCGCACGTCGAGGTCGTCGACGTCCACGGCCAGGCGCAGGTTCGGGACGCGGCGGAACAGCGTGCTGAACACCACGCGCAGCTCGGTGCGCGCCAGGCTCGCGCCGATGCAGAAGAACCCGCCGTAGCCGAAAGCGATGTGGGAGTTGGGTTTGCGGTCGGCGTCGAACTCCTCGGGGTCGGCGAACACGCTCGCGTCGCGGTTGGCCGAGGAGGTCGAGATCATCACGGCGTCACCGCGCTGGATGGCGACACCGCCGATCTCCACGTCCTCGTGGGCGTAGCGCAGCAAGCCCAGGCCACCCGGCGCGGACATCCGCAGGATCTCCTCGACGGTGCCGTGCACGCGGCCCTCGGGGTCGGCGGCCAGCGCGTCGCGGCGCGCGGTGTCGGTGAGCAGGAACAGCACGCCGAGGTCGATGCGGTTCGACGTGGTCTCGTGGCCGGCGAAGAGCAATCCCGCACCCAGCCGGGCGAGGTCGTCGTCGGTGAACGTCGGGTCGTCGGCCTGCGCGGCGACGAGGTCGGACACGACGTCCTGCGCCGGCTCCGCGCGCTTCTTGTCGGCCAGCTCGCCCATGTAGGCGGCGAACTCGTCCATCGCGCGCTTCGCGTCGCCGCCGCTGTCGAGCACGCCGATACGGTCGGACAGGTCGCGGAACTTGTCGCGGTCGGCGTACGGCACACCGAGCAGCTCGCAGATCACCAGCACCGGCAAGGGGAACGACAGGAAGTCGTGCAGGTTCACGGGTTCGCCGCCCGCGGCGTCGTGCGCGGCTTCGAGCTCGTCGAGGCACCGGTCGGCGAGCTCCTGGATGTGCTCGCCGAGCTTGCGCATCCGGTTGGCCGAGAACGCCGGCACCAGCAGGCGCCGCAGCCGCGCGTGCTCGGCCTCTTCGTTCTCGTAGTCGCCCTGCGGGCCGCTCAGCACCGCGGCGTCCGACACCGCCGAGGCCTCCTCCGGCTTCGGGTGCGAGCGGCCGAAGCGCGCGTCGGCGAACACCGCGCGGGCGTCGGCGAACCGCGTCACGAGCCAGGCAGGGTCGCCGGCCGGCGTGGTCACGCGCGCAATCGGGCCTTCGCGGCGCAGAACCTGGTACAGGGGCGCGATCTCGAGCACGTTGGGCCGGTCGAACGGCAGCCGCGGCGCACGCTCGGTGGTGGTCATCGGGTCTCCTCCTCGGGTGACGGTTTCCGGGCCCGCGCACGCACCGTCGCGAGCCAGCTCAGTTCCTGCTCGGCCCGGCGGCCGACCTCGGCCAGCACCAGCCGGCTCCACGGGTCCTCCTGCGCCTCGGCGAGCTTGGTGAGGCGCTCGCGCTGGGCGGCGAGCGCGTGTTCTCGCGCGTCGAGCACGCGCCGGCGTTCCTCGGGTTCGAGCCAGCCGAACCCCGCGAGCCGTGCGAAGAACTCGGCAGGGTCACCGGCGAGCTCGGCGGGCAGGTCCGCGAGCAGGTCGTGCAGCAGCTCTCGGCCGACATCGGTGATCGTGTACACGTGGCGCGGCGGCTTGCCCTCGTGCGCTTCGTCGACGCGCGTGACCGCGCCGGCTTCGGCGAAGCGGCGCAGCGTCGGGTAGAGCGAGTTGTTCGACAGCGCGCGGCCACTGGATTCCTCGACCTGCTTGCGCAGCTCGTATCCGTGCAGGGGCTGCGCGGCGAGCTTGGCGAGGAGCAGGACGTCGATCCACATCTAGGTCACCGTAACCTAGGTCTTGGTAACTGATCAACAGCCGAACGGCGGCAGCCGGGGGAAAATCCCCGTCACGCGTGGAGCACAGCGGCGCCGGTGAACCGGCCCGCGGCGAGGTCCGCGAGAGCTTGATCAGCGTCGGCCAGCGCGTACGGACGAGTGGTCACTTCGAGGTGGTGGCGGCCGGCGAAGTCCAGGAACTCCCGCGCGTCGGCGCGGGTGTTGGCCGTGACGCTGCGGACCTGCCGCTCCTGGAACAGGTGCCGCTGGTAGTTCAGCTCCGGCACGTCGGTGAGGTGGATCCCGGCGATTGCGAGCGTGCCGCCGCGGTCGAGCGCGGCGAGCGCCACCGGCACGAGCCCGCCCGCCGGTGCGAACAGGATCGCCGCGTCCAGCGGTTCAGGCGGCGAGGCGTCCGCGGGACCGGCCGAAGCCGCGCCCAGCTCGAGCGCGAGCTCTTGCGCCGCCCGGCCGCGGGTCAGCACGTGGACCGTGGCGCCCTGCGCGAGCGCCACCTGCGCCGCGAGGTGCGCGCTGCCGCCGAAGCCGTACAGACCGAGCCGGCCGCCCTCGGGCACCTCGGCCCGCTGCAGCGCGCGGTAGCCGATGAGCCCGGCGCACAGTAGGGGCGCCAGTTCGTCGTCGGTGTACCCGGCGGGCAGGTGGTGGGCGTAGGCCGCCGGGACGACCGTGTATTCGGCATACCCGCCGTCGGCGTCCCAGCCCGTGTACCGCGACTGCGGGCACAGGTTTTCCGCGCCCCGCAAGCAGAACTTGCACTCGCCGCACGTGTGACGCAGCCACGCGACACCGACGCGGTCGTCGAGCGCGAACCCGCTCGCCGTGTCCCCCTTCGCGACGACCTCACCGACCACCTCGTGCCCCGGGGTCACCGCGGGCCGGTGCACCGGCAGATCACCTTCGGCGACGTGGAGATCGGTGCGGCACACGCCGCACACCAGCACCCGCACCAGCAGCTCGTCCGGCGCCGGTTCGGGGACCGGGACGCTCGAAAGGCGCAGCGGGCCGGTGCCGATCGGGCCCGGCGTGGTGACGCGCCACGAGCGCATGGTCGCGGGCAGTCCCGTCATGACCGCTCCTTCGTCCGGGAACCCGAACGTACCGCGCGCGACGCGGGGCGGCGGGCTCTCCGCCGCCCCGCACCACCCGGTCGGTCAGCGGCCGCTCCACTGGAAGGTGACGGTGGCGCCGGCGCCCACGGTCGCGTCGAACGAGCGGTCACCGGAGACGACGGTGAACTTCTGCTCGGTCTTCGCGGTGTTCAGCGCGACCACGGTGGTCGAGTGGTCGGGGTTCGTGAACGCGACCGCCTCGATCGGCGTGCTGCTGCCGCTGGTGTAGACCACGGACGAGGCGATGTGCACCGAGCCCGGCGGCACGAACTTCGAGAAGTGCTCGATATCGCGGTACTGGTCGTTGTAGGTCACGGCCTTCGTCTGCGAGTTCACGGTGATGGTACCGTTACAGGTGCCGCAGCCGCCCAGGTGCGGGCCGTGGTTCTCGTCGAGCGCGATGTTCCAGTCGATCGAGCTGCGGCCCCAGTTCTGCATCACGCCGAGGATCGTGGACGAGTCGCCGCCCTCGCACTCGGTCATGAAGATGTCTTTGCCGGGAAACGATGCCTTGAGCGGTGTCTGCGCGTCGGACGAGCCGTAGTAGCAGTGGTAGGCGGTGCCGGCCATCCACTTCGCGGCCGGGGTGGACAGCAGGTCGTACGGGTACTCCGGCTGCGGGTCCTCCCCTGCCCGCTGGTGCGAGGCGATGTCACCGGGGTGCTCGCTCCAGTTGTGGTCGAAGCCGAGGATCTTCGTGTCGAGCCCGGCGGCGCGGATGGCGGGGCCGAGGGCCTCGATCACCTTCGCTTCCTGCTGCCACGGCAGGTCGGTGCCCGGGTAGTTGTTGCGCTCCAGGGCCTGCGGCTCGTTCTGCACGGTCAGGTAGTCCACGTGCACGCCCGCCTTGCGGTAGGCCTGCAGGAACTTCACCAGGTACAGCGCGTATGCGCGGTAGATCTTCGGCGAGTCGATGAGCTTGCCGTCGATCATCGAGCCGGACGTCTTCATCCAGCCCGGCATGCTCCACGGGCTGGCGACGATCTCCAGCTGCGGGTTCAGCTTCTTCGCCTGGCGCACGAGCGGGAGGATCTGCGCCTCGTCGTGGGCGATGGAGAAGTGCTTCATGTCGTAGTCGGTCTGCCCGGACGGCAGGTCGTCGTAGCTGTAGTCCTGGCCGACGGCGAAGTCCGACGCGCCGATGGGCTGGCGCAGGAAGCTGATGCCCGCGCCGGCGCGCGGGTCGAAGAGGTTCTTCATGACCTCGTCGCGATTGCCCGGCGTGAGGCCGTAGAGCACCTGGGCCGACGAGTCGGTGATGGCCGCGCCGAAGCCGGACACCGTCTGGAACTTCACGTTCGGATCGATGCGGACCGTCGTCGGCGCCGCCGCGGCCGGGCTCTGCCAGCTCAGCTGCGTATCGACGGGCGTGGCGTCACCGGGGTTCGTGAGCCACTCGTGGACGGTCCGCGACACGGCGGCAGGGGCCTGGGCGGCGGGCGCCGCCGGCGTGATCTCGGGCCCGGAGGCGGCGGTCGCCGACCCGGCCGCCACGGTCACGGCGGCCAACGCGGCCGTCACCGAACACAGCACTCTTCGCAAGCGCGGCATGCAGATTCCTTCGTTTCACGGGGAAAACCCAGCGGACACGGCACCTGATCGGCACCGTGGGGAACCCGTGCCCGCGTTGGCGGCCGCGACCGGGGTCCGCACCGACACAACCAAACCGCGGGCGCGGTGACAAGATCCCCGCCCCGGTTTCCCATCGTTGGGGCGGTTTGTCCGCACGTCCGGCCCCTCCTCGTGCCGCTGACCGGCAACCGTGCGCGGGTTCCCGTTGTCGGGCAAGGCAATTCAGCCCACTGAACGCGGACTCGTTACGGTGGCCCGATTCCCGCACCGCTGACGTGAGGAGACCCCGGTGAGCACCCTGCGCCACGGCTTGTACCTGCCGCCGTTCGGACCGTTCGGCGACCCGGCGGTTCTCGTCGAGCTCGCCGTGCGGGCCGAGGCCGCAGGCTGGGACGGGGTGTTCCTGTGGGACCACGTCGTGCCCGGCGCGCCACCGATCGCGGACCCGTGGACCACGCTCGGCGCGATCGCCCAGGCGACAAGCACGATCCTTCTCGGCCCGATGGTCACTCCCCCGGCACGGCGCCGGCCGTGGGTGCTCGCGCGACAGGCCTCGACCGTCAGCCGCCTCTCGCGCGGCCGCCTCATCCTCGGCACCGGCCTCGGCTCCGACGAGACCGGCGACTTCAGCCGCTTCGGCGAACCCCTCGGCCCGCGCTCGGCGAAGTTCGACGAGGCTCTGGCGGTCGCCCGCGCGATCTGGTCGGGCGCCGAGGTGCACCACCGCGGCGAGCACTTCCACGTCGACCTCGACGCCGGCGCACCCGAACCGCACCCCATCCCCGTCTGGACCGCGATGTCCACCGACCACCCGCGCGTCCTCACCCGCGCCACCACGGGCGACGGCATCTTCCCGCTGGCCGGCCCGCACCCACCGCCGCCGGAGGAGCTGGCCCGGCTGGTCGCCGCCGTGCGCCCTGCCGGCCGCCCCTTCGATGTCGCGGTGGCCGGCAACGCCAGCCCGGCCTGGGACCAACCCCCGACGGTCGACCTCGTTGCGCTGACCGAGGCTGGCATGACCTGGTGGCTCGAATCCCTGATCCACTTCGACCCCCTCGACCTTTCGTTGGCCGTCGTCGACGCCGGGCCGCCACGCCGGTGACGCCTCGGGCTGCCAGGCGGGGCCGGGGCTGTTACGTTCGGACGAACCACGGTTGAGCACCCAGCCGTCACCAGACCCTGTCCCGGCCGCAAGCCGGGCACCCGGCCTGCTGGGTGCTCGTCCGGCCCGGCGGGCCCGTGATCGCGGAGGGAACCGTCGTGACCGACGACCTCAGAGCGGCCGGCGCGCGACGCCTGCCCACGCTCCACATCACCACCACGACCGCCGCCGGCACGATGGTGGTCACCGCCGCCGGGGAGATCGACACCGCGGTGTCTGACACGCTGCGCGACAAGCTCGTCGCGGCCCTGGAAGCCCGCCCCGACGTGCTCGTCGTGGACCTGTCCGAGGTGCCGTTCTGCGACTCCAGCGGCCTTTCGGTGCTGATCGACGTCCGGGGCCGCGCGACCGAGGCCGGGATCCCGTTCCGCATCGTCACCCAGCAGCGCGGCCTGCTGCGGCCGATCGGGTTGCTGCACCTCGACTCGGTGCTGGAGATCCACCCGAACCTGGCGGCGGCCACCGGTAGCGTCCCCTCGTCGTAGTGCGAGCCCGCGGCAGTGGGCCTAATGTCCTCACATGAGCGATCTGCCACGGTTTCCTGACGACTCCACGCCGCCTTCCTTCTCCGGCGAACCCCCACGTCCGGCCGTGCCCAACACCATCACGGTCGCGTTCTGGGCGTTCGTCGCCTCGACCGTGATCGGCATCGTCGCCGCCCTGCTGCTGTTCGGGCAGAAGGACGACCTCGTCGACGCCGCCCGCCGCACCAATCCCAACCTCGACCAGGCGCAGCTCGACCAGGCCGCGAACATCGCGCTCATCGTGGCGGTCGTGATCGCGGTCATCATCGCGCTGCTGTACCTGCTGTTCGCGGTGAAGCTGCGCGCCGGTCGCAACTGGGCGCGGATCGTGCTGACCGTGCTCACGGCGCTGCAGGTCCTGTCGCTCCTCACTGGCAATGGCGGCACCTGGCTGAGCTACCTCTCGGCGCTGGCAGCCGTGATCGGCGTCGTGTTCTCGTTCCTCGGCGATTCCAACGCCTACATAGCGGCGGGCAAGCAGGTTCGGAGGTAACCACTCCGGCAGCGGCTGGCGGCTCTAGTGCACGTGCACTACTCTGGGTCTTGGTTGAGTCACCAGCCGCCGCGATTTCACCGCGCTCCGGGAGCGTTGGCGCCGATCGGCTGGGATGCCCGAACTCCGGCCCGGGTCGGCCGTGACCCGGGTGCGCGTTCTACGAGAGGCGGGCCGCGATGAGCGCCCTACGCCGCACGAAAGCTCCTTCCGCCAGGGTCGGCCACGTCGACCCGAAACGCCTGCTCGACCTGCACGTCCACCGGCCCGTGCCAGGCGTGTCCGTGGTGGAGGTGGTGGGCGAGGTGGATCTCTGCACCGCCCCGCACCTCGCCGAGGTCGTCGAAGCCAGGATCCGCAGCACGGTCGGCGTAGTGATCATCGACCTCGGCCGCACCACGTTCCTCGCCGTCGCCGGCCTGAAGGTCCTGCGCCGCATGCAGCTGCTGGCCGAGCTCCTCGACACCGACTTCTACGTGGACCCCGGCGACTCCCACCCGGCTCGCCGCCTGCTTCAGCTCATGCCACTCGGCTGCGAACGCCCCGGCGCCGCAGCGGGCCTCTCACCCGTCCACGTCCCCGGCCAGCGGCGGCTCACCACCTGACGGTTTCCCGGCGCACATCCCTGGCCGCGGACCCGGGATCCGATGGCAAGATCACCACGGGGACCACCACCGCGGACGCCGGGAGAGCACCATGCGCATCGGTTTCACCCTGCCCCAGTTCGGCCCGTTCGCCGGAGACGGCTCGGGCGTCACCCGCTTCGCCCGGCGTGCCGAGGAGCTCGGTGCCGCGAGCCTGTGGGTCGGCGACCGCCTGCTCGCACCGGTGCACCCGACGGTCGGGTACGGCGGCTCCGACGCGATCCCGGCCGAGTTCGCCGTGCGGCTCGACCCGTTCGCGCTGCTGGCCGCCGCGGCCGCGGTGACCGAGCGGGTGCGGCTCGGCACCAACGTGCTCAACGCGCCCTGGTACCCGCCCGCTCTGCTCGCGCGCTCGCTCACCACGATCGACGCGCTCAGCGGTGGCCGGCTGGTCCCTGGGCTGGGCACGGGCTGGTCTCCCGAGGAGTACGAGGCCGTGAACGTGCCGATGACCGAACGCGGCGCGCGCCTCGACGAATGCCTCGACGCCCTCGAAGCACTGTGGACCACCGATCCCGCCGAATACCGCGGCCGGCACTGGACCGTGCCCGAAACCCACGACTCGTTCAAGCCGCTCCGCACGCCGCCGGTGTACCTCGCCGGGTACGCGCCGGCCGCGATGCGCCGGATCGCGCGGCGGGCGGCTGGCTGGCTGCCGGTGATCACGCCGCCGGCCGAGTACGACCCGGCGACCGCGATCCTGGCGCCGCTGGCGAACCTGCGGCAGCTGGCCGAGGAGGCCGGCCGTGACCCCGCGGAACTGGGCGCGATCCTGCGCGTCTACCCGCGGGCCGGCGCCGGCGTGGCGGACGTGGTCACGGCCATCGAGCGCACCGCCCAGGACACCGAGCTTCGCGACGTGTTCGTCGACCTCACCTTCACCGCGCGCAGCACCGACCACGCCCTCGAGCTCGTGGAGACGATCTTGGGGCAGACCTCCCACGAGCCCGCGTGACGCGTTCACCCTCCGTTGGTTGCCCGCCGGGGTCCGGACTGCCGAAGATGTCGGGATGATCGAGCGCCACCACCACCGGCACGAGTCCGACGAGAACGACGGACTCGCCGAGGCCGCCCAGCACGCCGGCTTCGACCTCGGGACCGACGTCGCCCAGCCGGTGGCCGGGCACGAGCACAACGCCTTCGACGCGGAGGTCGACCTCGGCGTGGACGGCGAGCCGCCGGAGCTGCGCGGCTGACCGAAGATCATCCCCGGGTACGAAGATGGCCCCCGACCGGAGCCAGGTCGGGGGCCATCGTCTCGGGCCGGTGCGCTGTGCCCGCCTCTCGGCAGATCGCGCGACGCGGCGCAGGCCGGATGCCGAGGCAGCCGGACGGAACACCGCCTCGACGAGGGGTGAGCCCGGCGGACACGAAACGCATCGACCGCCTCTTTCAACATCACGAGCGGCGATCGCTATTCCCGCTCAGGCGGGCCCTGGTCCGGGGTCGCGGAAGTCGTCCGGGCTGACCTCGTCGAGCAGGTCGCGGAACTGGCGGATCTCGTCCTCGGTGCCCACGCCCGGCTCGCCGCCGAGCGCTTCGGCCGGGTCCTCGCCGCCGGCCACCGTCACGTCCACCGCGGCCTCGGCGAGCACGGCCTCGGCGACGTCGATGGGTGCGTGGGCGCGCAGCCCGACCGCGATCGCGTCGCTGGGCCGCGCCGACACGCGCACACCGTCCGAGAGCACCAAGTCGGCGTGGAAGATGCTGTCGCGCAGCTCGGTGACCTCGACGCTCGTGACTTGCCGGCCGAACGCCGACACCACCTCGAGGATGAGCTCGACCGTGCCCGGCCGGGCCGAGGTCACCTGCTCCTGCGCGGCGGCGAGTTCCTGCGCCTCCGGTGCGCCGATGGTGATGGCCAGCCAGCGGCGCTGCCCCGTTTCCTCGCGCAGCAGCACCACCGGCGCCACCTCCTGGGCGACAACGGCGAGACCCTGGACCCGCACTTGCACCATGTGATTCACCCGCTTCCGGACTGAGATCCCCCTGGGGGACATACCCAGTGTCGCGCGCGGGCACGCGTACCCGCGCGGGGCGGGGTCAGGTAAAACTGGACACGGCGGCCACGAACTCGGCCGCCACGTCGTAGAGCTTGCGGTTTCCGTCCTGCGAACGCTTCACGAGCCGTTGGAAAGCTTCCTCGGCCGTGATGCGGTGAGCGGCCATCAGGATGCCTTTGGCCTGGTCGATGACGGCACGCGTGTCCAGCGCGCGGTTGAGCTGCGCCACCAGCTCCTGCGCGTCGAAGTAGCGCCGCGCGCTGCGCAGGCCGAACACCACCGTGGCGGTGTAGAGCTCCAGGATTTTCACCTCGAGGTCGCTGAACCCGTGTTCGCCGAACCCGAACAGGTTCATCGCGCCGCTGATGTCGCCGTCGACGGTGAGCGGGGCGGCGAGGAAGCTCGCCACGCCGAGTTCGTCGGCGGCCGAGGCGAACTGCGGCCACTGGTCGGCCACCGCGCCGACGCCGACCCGCACGGGCGCCCCCGTCTCGGCCGCGCGCAGGCACGGCCCGTCGCCGATGCGGTACTGCTCGCGGTCGAAGTTCACCGCGCGCTGGTCGGTGCTGGCGACGGTCTCCCCGACGCCGTCCCGCACCAGCGTGATGCTGGCCATGTCTGCCCCGGCCACCACACCGACCACGTGCTCGCAGACCGCCTGCAGCATCTGGCCGAGATCGAGTTCCTGGTGGTCGAGCATCGCGGTCAGCGACTCCATCGCCACGGTGACTTCGTCAAGCCGCGCGGATAGCCGTTCCTGGCCGCCGGTCATGTTTCCCAGACCCTTCTCTTGGGTACTTGACGGGCGCTGCAGACCAGGCGAGACCCGGGCGCGCGCCACTACTGGCCGCTAGCGCTTTAACGGGTCCTCGGGCGACATTACTGCATCCCGATCACCTGTCCGGCACGCGGTGCCGCTCCCTCTCACCACCCCGTACGAGTCGCGAAACCGAGGTGTCGAAGCCTGACCGAGTGGGTATGCGGGGGGCATGGAGAACGAAGCAGCCGGCAGCTCGCCGAGCCAAGGGATGCCGGCGGTCGACAACCTGCTCGCCGAGGTGGTCGAGCTGCGTCTGCCCGCCGAGACCGCGCAGATCCCGCTGGTACGGATGCTGGCCCAGGCGGTGGCCGCGCGCGCCGACTACGGGCTCGACGCGATCGCCGACGCGAAGATGGCTGTCGACGAGGCCTGCGCGCAGCTCGTGGAACTCGCCGACTTCGGCGAGACCATGACCTGCCGCTTCCACGTGGCACCCGAGGGCATCGCGATCACCGTGGAGACCCGCACCGGGCACGCGCGGCTGCCGAGCGAGCGCAGCTTCGGCTGGCACGTGCTCACGACGCTGGCCGCCGCCGTGTCATCGACCAACACCACGGCTCCCGACGGCGTCGGCAACACCCTGGCGATCCACCTCGAGCTGGGCCCGGGGACGGCCAGGTGAACCAGCAGCCGATCACCCGGCGCCGGGACGAGTACGCCCACACGGTGCCGCTGTTCGAAGAGTTCGTCGCCCTCGACGCGGACGATCCGCGCCGCCCGCGCCTGCGCGAGCAACTGGTGACGGAGTTCCTCCCGGTCGCCGAGCACATCGCCACGCGCTTCACCGGCCGCGGCGAGCCGCGCGAGGACCTCGTGCAGGTGGCCCGCATCGGGCTGCTCAACGCCATCGACCGGTTCACCCCGGACCGCGGCCCGGACTTCCTCTCCTTCGCCGTGCCCACGATCATGGGCGAGATCCGCCGCCACTTCCGCGACACCGGCTGGTCCGTGCGCGTGCCGCGCCGGCTGAAGGAACTGCACCTCGCCCTGAGCCACGGCTCGAGCGCGCTGTCTCAGACCCTCGGCCGCGCGCCGACGCCGACGGAGCTCGCGGAGCACCTCGGGCTCGACGTCGACGAAGTCCACGAAGGTCTCATCGCCGGCAACGCCTACCAGACGCTGTCGGTCGACAAGCCCGTGCACGACGACGCGGAACCCCTCTCGCTCGCGGACACCCTCGGCGAGGAAGACGCGGAACTCGAGCACATCGAAAACCACGAGGCGCTGGAACCGCTGCTTCGCGAACTGCCGCAGCGCGAGCGCGCGATCCTCGTGATGCGCTTCTTCGGCGGTCTCACGCAAACCCAGATCGCGCACCGCGTGGGCATTTCCCAGATGCACGTCTCGCGCCTGCTGTCACAGACTCTGGAACAACTTCGCGGAAAACTCACCACCGACCCGTGAGCACGGTTATAACGGAAATCTTTTCACCGAGAACGCCGAAAACCGCCACACGGCAACGGAAATCCCCCCATCGCAGGGCACTCGTTCCCGTTACCGAAGCGCGATTTCTTCACCCGCCGGAGCGACCCCGTTGTCCACCCCTTCGTCTTCTGCAAGGATTCATTCCCTTCCACGACGAAGGAGTGTCCGGTGGCTTCGATCCTCAACCCGTACATCAGCTTCCGCGACGACGCCCGGCAGGCGATGGAGTTCTACCAGGACGTGTTCGGCGGGACGCTGACCGTGAACACGTTCGGGGAATCCGGCATGCCGGACTCCCCCGCGGCGAACAACATCATGCACGCTCAGCTCGAAACCGAGAACGGGTTCACGTTGATGGCGGCCGACACGCCGCCGGGCATGGACCACAACCCCGGCACCAACATCTCGGTCAGCCTCAGCGGCGACGACGGCGACCAGCTGCGCGGCTACTGGGCCAAGCTCTCCGACGGCGGCAACGTCGCGGTGCCGCTGGAGAAGCAGATGTGGGGCGACGAGTTCGGCATGTGCGTCGACAAGTTCGGCATCGGCTGGATGGTCAACATCACGCAGCCGCAGGGCTGAGCGCACCCGGCGGCACCCGGGCTGCCGCGGCCGCCGCCGGGTGACCGCCGCGTGTCCGGCAACCGTACGGGGAGGAGACGTGATGCGGGTCGTGATCGTCGGGGGCGGGTTCGCCGGGTACAACGCGGCGAAGCGGCTGCGCAGGACCGCGGACGACGACGTGGAAGTGGTGGTGGTCAACCCCACCGACTACTTCCTCTACCTGCCGCTGTTGCCGGAGGTCTCGGCCGGGCTGCTCGACCCGCGCAGCATCACCGTCTCGATCCCCGGAACCCTGCGCGGCGTGCGGCTGGTGCTGGGCACGGTGACCACTGTGGACTTCGACGCGCACACGATCGGCTACACCGACCCCGAGGACCGCGGCCACGAGCTGTCCTACGACCGGCTCGTGCTCGCAGCCGGCAGTGTGAACAAGCTCCTGCCGATCCCGGGCGTAGCCGAGACCGCCCACGGGTTCCGCGGGGTGCCGGAGGCGCTCTACCTGCGCGACCACATCACCCGTCAGATCGAGCTCGCCGCCGCGGCCGACGATCCGGAGGAGCGCACGGCTCGCTGCACGTTCGTGGTCGTGGGCGCCGGCTACACCGGCACCGAGGTCGCGGTCCAGGGTCCGGCGTTCACCGAGGCGCTCGCCGCGCGCCACCCCGAGCTCACGGGGCAGCCGGTGCGCTGGCTGCTGCTCGACATCGCCGACCGCGTGCTGCCCGAACTGGCGCCACGCCTGGGCAAGACCGCCGACACGGTGCTGCGCGAGCGCGGCGTCGAGGTCCTGATGAAGACGTCGGTGAAGGACGCCACCGCCGACGCCGTCACGCTCACCACCGGCGAACGCGTCCCGACGCGGTCGCTCGTGTGGTGCGTCGGGGTGCGGCCCGACCCGCTCGTCGCCGATGTCGGCCTGCCCACCACCAAGGGCCGCGTCGTGGTGACCGCGCAGCTCGGCGTGCCGGGCTACCCGGACGTGTTCGCGTGCGGCGACGTCGCGGCCGTGCCCGACCTGACACGGCCGGGCGAGTGCACGGCGATGACCGCGCAGCACGCGCAACGCCAGGGCAAGCTCGCGGGGACGAACGTCGCCGCGTCACTCGGGTACGGCCGGCCCGGCACCTACCGCCACCACGACCTCGGGTTCGTGGTCGACCTGGGCGCCGGCCGCGCGGCGGCCAACCCGCTGCACGTGCCGCTTTCGGGCTGGCCCGCGAAGATCGTGACCCGCGCGTACCACCTGCTGGCGATGCCGGGCAACCGCCTGCGCACCGCCACCAACTGGGGACTCGCGACGGTGAGCCGCCGCCCGACCGTCCAACTGGGACTGGTCCGGGGCTCGTCTGTGCCGCTGGACACCGACTCCCCCGAGGTACCGCACCGCCGACACTGAGTCCACTATGGAACTCATCGGTTCCACAGTGGACAGATCAGGCCTTCACCTCGACGGACGCGCCCACCGGCAGCCCGGCGAAGAACACCGCCGAGTCGGCGTCGGCCAGGTGGATGCAGCCGTGGGAGGGCTTGTCCAACGGCCCGGCGTGGAACGCGATCCCGCCGGCCGCGAAAAACACCGAGTTCGGCATCGGGTCGCCGTACTCGCTGCTGGTGTGCACCTTGTCCTTCCACGCGACCTTGAAACTGCCCACGGGCGTCGGCTGGCTCGCGTCGCCCGGTTCCATCGCGACCGGTCCGCGCACGACCACGCCGTCCTTGAGCAGCCACGCGAGCCGCAGTGACAGGCTCGCGCACGCGCCGGTCGTGACCGCGCACGGCGGGGGCGGGGGCGGAGGCGGAGTGGTCGACGTGGGCGTGGTCTCCGTGGTGGCGGGCGCGAGGCTCGAGGTCTCGGCCAGCGGCGTGGGGGTGGTGGTGGCCGCCTGCGGCGCGGCGCACGCCGTCATCGCGGCCGCGACGGCCACCAGCACTCCCGTCGCGAAGGTCTTTCCCTGCATCGACAACTCCTGTCGTCCCGGTCCACCGTGATCAACGGGTGAGCGGGCGGGAAGGTTGAGTCCGTGACCGCGGACACTACCGACAAGAAATGTTGACGCGTCATCAAAGCCTGGTAGGTTCGACGCCAGGAACTCGCGAGGAAGTGGACATGGAACTCGGTATCTACAGCTTCGGCGACCGGACGCCCGACCCGGTGACCGGTGAGCAGGTGTCGGTGGCGCAGCGGCTCGCCGAAACGGTGGAGCGCATCAAGCTCGCCGACGAGCTCGGTCTCGGGTTCTACGGCCTGGGCGAGCACCACCTGGAGCACTACGCCATCTCGAACCCCGCCACCGTGCTGGCCGCGGCGGCGAGCGTCACCGAGCACATCACGCTCGCGAGCGCGGTCACGGTCCTCTCCACCGAGGACCCGGTGCGCCTGTACCAGCAGTTCACGACGCTCGACCAGCTCAGCCGCGGCCGTGCGGAACTGCTTGCCGGGCGCGGGTCGTTCACCGAGTCGTTCCCGCTCTTCGGTGCCGACCTCGGCGACTACGACGAGCTGTTCGAAGAGAAGCTCGCCCTGCTGCTGCGCATCGACCGCGAGGACCCGATCACGTGGTCGGGCCGCTTCCGCCCGCCGCTGAACGACGCGCACATCTACCCGCGCCCGTACGGCCGGCGCCTGCGCATCTCCGTCGGCACCGGCGGAAACCCGGAGTCCTCGATCCGCGCCGGGCTGCTCGGCCTGCCCGTGGTCTACGCCGTGATCGGCGGCGAGCCGGAGCGCTTCGCGCCGCTCGTGGACCTCTACCGCCGCGCGGCCGCGGCCGGCGAGCACGCCGACGACGAGCACGACGTGACCATGGGCGCCATCGGCTTCGTCGCCGAGAACTCCCAGGACGCCAAGGAAACCTTCTACCCGTACTGGCTCGAGACGATGAAGTGGGGCGCGCGTTCGCGCGGCTGGGCCGTGCCCACGCGCCGCGAGTACGACCAGTACACCGAGGGCGCCCGCGCACTGTTCGTCGGCAGCCCGAACGAGGTGGCCGAGCGCATCATCAGCGTCGGCAAGCTGACCGGCGCCGACCGCTACGCCATGCAGATGGACTGGTCGGGCGTGCCGCACGCGAAGGTGATGAAGGCGATCGAGCTGCTGGGCACCGAGGTGCTCCCGCAGATCCGCAAGGAGTTCGGCTGAGGCCCGAGCACCGGGAAGAGCCTCAGCAGAACTGCTTCGCCCCGCCGGCCAGCCGCGCCGCCCGCTCCACCGCCACGTGCAGCAGATCGGTTGGGGCGCAACACGTTTCCACCAGTCCGGCGACGAGCGCCGCCTCCGGCGTGAACGTGCGCTCGCCCGAGCGGACCGTGCGCCAGACCGGGCCGGCGTGGCGGCGCAACACCGCCTCGACGGCGGGCGGCACGTGCGCGGCCGCGCCGAGTCCGAGCCGCCCCTGAGCCATCACGCGCAGGTCGGTGGCCGCCGCCAGGGCGTAGCCGGCGCCCAGCGCGTCTCCGCCGATCGCGGCGACGACCGGGCTCGGGTGGTTCGCGATGGCGAGCACGGCCCGCTCCAGCCGGTCCGCCGTGCCGGCGAAGCCGCGGGCGAACACGTCGTCACCGCCGGTGAGGACGACCGCGTACGAGCCGCCGATGTAGCCCAGCGCGGCGGTGATCCGGTCCAGCGTCTCGGGAACCATGCTCCCGCAAGGGTTCTCGTGCATCCGGACCACCGCGACGCCGTGGTCGTGCTCCAGGTCGATCATGCGCCGTCCTCCCCGCACCCGATCGCAGCGCCCCACGCGAGACCGCTCACGACGGGATGTCGATGCCGTAGTCCCGGATCTTGCGGTAGATCGTGGCCCTCGACATGCCGAGGGAGTGGGCCGCGCGGGACTTGTTCCCGTCGGCGTCGAGGAGGCTGCGCACGATCGCGTCGCGCTCCAGCGACTCCAGCGGGTTGAGCACGCGCTTGACCACCGTCCGGCACTCCGGCGGCAGGTCCTCGGGCTCGATCACGCCGGCGCGGCGGGTGTGCACGACCTTGCGCAGCACCTGCCGCAGCTGGGCGACGTTGCCCGGCCACTCGTTGCGCAGGAGCAGTTGCAGCGCGGCCGGCGAGCAGTGCAGCAGCGGGCCCTTGCCGAGCTGCGCGAGCAGGAACGGCACGAGCACGCGCACGTCCTCGATGTGGTGGCGCAGCGGCGGCACCGTGACCGACGTCGGGAAGTGGCGCATCAGGTCGGTGTCGAGACCGTCCTGCTCACCCTCCGACACCGTCGCGACGCCCCACACGCGGGCGTCGAGCCGCGCGTCGTCGAGCACCGCGGCCAGTGCCCGCTGCTCCTGCTGCGAGAGCTTGTCCAGGTGGCGGAACACCACCGTGCCCGGGCCCTTGCGCAGCGCGCGCCGCACCGGGACCTCCCACTCCCCCGGCTTGATGCCGTCGAGCTCCACGACCTCGCACGGCGCGCTCGCCGTGGAGCCGGAATGTGCGGCTCGGGCGACGGCGAGCTTGCCGCTGCCGGGTCCGCCCTCGACCACGGTCCACTTCCGGTCGCGCGCGAAGCGGCCGACCGAGTGACACGCCCGCACCCACAACGCGCCCGTGCCGACGATGCCGGGCAGCACGGGCTGGCGCGTGTCGGTGCGCGCGGACACGACCTCGGGCTCCTGCAGCAGCCGGGCCCGCACGACGCCGCCGGCCGGGCCGACATCGCTCGAGACCGGCGTGTACGACAGCCGCGCGCGGGCGCCGCTGGGCAGGTCCATCGACAGCGAGCGGTCCGACTGCGAGCTCAGCGCCTCGACGGCCCGGGCCAGCAGCGCGGCCTGGTCCTCGGGCACGAGCAGCTGGCGGGCGTGGTCGTTGAGCATCACGAGATCGTTGTTGACCGCGAGCACGATCCCCTGCCCGCGCCGGCACGCCCGCAGGTACGCCGAGAACAGGCTCAGCTCGCGCAGGCCGACCTGGGTGGTCAGCTCCGTCTCGATGTCGTGCGCGGTCGCCTTGGCCAGCGCCAGCAGCAGCGGGCCGGCGTCCTTCTTCCAGCACGTGAGATCCAGCAGGCCGAGGACCTGGCCCGAGATCGGGTGACGGATGGGCACGCCGGCGCACGCGAGCGTGTCGAGGTTCTCCGCGTAGTGCTCGTGACCGAACACCGCGGTCGCCTGCCTGCCTTCGAGCGCCGTGCCGATCCCGTTCGTGCCGACGAACTCCTCGGCGTAGCTGAACCCGCGCGCGAGCTGCACCCCGTCGAGGTAACGCTCGAGCGCGCGGTCCTCCGTCCGGCGGTCCAGCACCAGCGCCTGGTCGTCGGTGAGCACCACGCTCACCGCGAGGTCGCTCAGCTTGTCCTCCAGGGCGTCGAGCACCGCGCCCGCGCTCTGCAGCAGCGGCGTCTCGAGGTTGGGATCCTCCACATACGGAGTTTTCACGTGGTCGGCGGCCACCCGGTGCGTCCGGGACCGCCACCACGACGCGAGGATCGTCTTGCGGACACTTTCCGCGTCGACCTCCTCCGTGGACAAGAACTGCTCCCTGGCGTTCGCCAGCCTGTCCGGCGACGAAATGGAGGCGCCTGCGTCGGTCAAAGCCTCACCTCCCGGCAGTAGGGCGTCGTGCGCCCCGGCCAGGCACACGACGTCGTGTGCCAGTCACCATAACGGCAGCGCAGACCACTGCCTGTCTCATATTGAGACCACCATCACAGGGTACTCGCGGTGTCATTCCCTGCATCCGGACGGCGACGTGCGAGCTGCATCCGGTGCCCGGCGGCCAGGCGGCCGGGGACCGGATCACCACCCGCGAGCGGCGCGAACCAAGCCGAGCCAGGAACTGCCGACGACCGATCAGGTGGAGGTACACGGCGTGAGTCGACAAAGTCTGAGCAAGGCCCACAAGAAGATCACGGAACTGTCGTGGGAACCGACCTTCGCGACCCCCGCGAAGCGCTTCGGGACCGACTACAAGTTCGACAAGGCCCCCAAGAAGGACCCGCTCAAGCAGATCCTTCGTTCCTACTTCCCGATGGAGGAGGAAAAGGACAACCGCGTGTTCGGCGCCATGGACGGCGCCATCCGCGGCAACATGTTCCGCCAGGTCCAGGAACGCTGGATGGAGTGGCAGAAGCTGTTCCTGTCCATCATCCCGTTCCCGGAGATCTCGGCCGCCCGCGCGATGCCGATGGCGATCGACGCGGTGCCGAACCCCGAGGTGCACAACGGCCTCGCGGTGCAGATGATCGACGAGGTTCGCCACTCGACGATCCAGATGAACCTCAAGCGCCTCTACATGAACCACTACATCGACCCCGCCGGGTTCGACATCACGGAGAAGGCGTTCTCGAACAACTACGCCGGCACGATCGGCCGGCAGTTCGGCGAGGGCTTCATCACCGGTGACGCGATCACCGCCGCCAACATCTACCTGACGGTGGTGGCCGAGACCGCGTTCACGAACACCCTGTTCGTCGCCATGCCGTCGGAGGCCGCGGCCAACGGCGACTACCTGCTGCCCACGGTGTTCCACTCCGTGCAGTCCGACGAGTCCCGCCACATCAGCAACGGCTACTCCATCCTGCTGATGGCGCTGGCGGACGAGGACAACCGGACGCTGCTCGAGCGCGACCTGCGCTACGCGTGGTGGAACAACCACTGCGTGGTCGACGCGGCCATCGGCACCTTCATCGAGTACGGCACGAAGGACCGCCGCAAGGACCGTGACAGCTACGCGGAGATGTGGCGTCGGTGGATCTACGACGACTACTACCGCAGCTACCTCATCCCGCTCGAGAAGTACGGCCTGAAGATCCCCCACGACCTCGTCGAAGAGGCGTGGAACCGGATCATCAACAAGCACTACGTGCACCGCGTGGCGCAGTTCTTCGCCACCGGGTGGCCGGTGAACTACTGGCGCATCGACCCGATGACCGACACCGACTTCGAGTGGTTCGAGTCGAAGTACCCGGGCTGGTACAACCAGTTCGGCAAGTGGTGGGAGGCGTACAACCGCCTGCGCTACCCGGGCAAGAACAAGCCGATCGCGTTCGAGAACGTGGGCTACGAGTACCCGCACCGCTGCTGGACCTGCATGGTCCCCGCCCTCATCCGCGAGGACATGGTGACCGAGAAGGTCGACGGCCAGTGGCGCACCTACTGCTCGGAGACCTGCGCCTGGACCGACACCACGGCGTTCCGCGGCGAGTACGAGGGCCGCGAGACCCCGAACATGGGCCGGCTCACGGGCAAGCGCGAGTGGGAGACGCTCTACGACGGCATGGACCTCGCCGACATCATCTCCGACCTCGGCTACGTCCGCGACGACGGGAAGACTCTCATCCCGCAGCCGCACCTCGACCTCGACGACCCGAAGAAGCTGTGGACTCTCAACGACGTCCGCGGGATCACCTTCGGCAGCCCGAACATCGCGCTCAACAAGATGTCGGACGCCGAGCGCGAGGCGCACATCGCCGCGTACAAGGCGAACCCGAACGTCACGGTGGCCTGAGGCCGCACCCCGAAACGGTCCCCGCCGGGGTTCCCGGGTTCGAATCCCGGGTGCCCCGGTGGGTACCCCCATCCCCAGGAGCGGCGTCCATGGGCGACAAGCACAAGATCCGGTTCGAACCGGTCGGCATCGACATCGAGGCCGACGAGGACGAGACCATCCTCGATGCGGCCTTCCGGCAGGGCGTCATGCTCATGCACGGCTGCAAGGAGGGGCAGTGCTCGGCGTGCAAGTCCTTCTTGCTCGAGGGTGACCTGCAGATGGACCGGTACTCCACGTTCGCGTTGGCCGACTACGAAAGCGAGGAAGGGTTCGTGCTGCTCTGCCGAGGGCACGCGTACTCCGACCTCGAGATCGAGCTGACCAACTACGACGAGGACATGATCCGGTCCGGCCTGCCGGTCGTCACGGCGGGAACCACGGTGGAGTCGATCACCGACCTGACCCACGACATCTCGCTCGTCCGCCTGAAGGTGGACGAGGACGCGGGCATCCGGTTCCACCCGGGGCAGTACGTGGACATCAAGATCCCGGGCACGGACGAGCACCGTTCGTTCTCCATGGCCAACGTCACGGTGGCCGGCGGGATCCTCGAGTTCATCATCAAGCGCTACCCCGGTGGCAAGTTCTCCGGGCTGCTCGAAGGACCCCTGTCCGCCGGCGACCCGCTGGAGGTGACCGGGCCGTACGGCACGTTCACCCTGCGGGTCAGCTCCGACCGGCGGCTGGTCTTCGTCGGCGGTGGGGCCGGGATGTCCCCCATTCTGGCGCTGCTGCGGCAGATGGCGGAAAGCGGCAACGAGCGGGAGGTCGTGTACTACTACGGCGCCCGCACCGAGCGGGACCTCTTCCACCTCGACGAGATGGCGGAGCTCGCCCGGCAGCTGCCGAAGTTCCGGTTCGTGCCGTGTCTGTCCGACACCGCTCCCGAAGGCTGGCCGGGTGACGGCGAAGGCGAAACCGGGCTCGTGACCCAGGTGCTCGAACGGCGGGAGGACAACATCGCCGAATGCGACGTGTACCTGTGCGGCCCGCCGCCGATGATCGACGCGGCCCTGCCCCTGCTGGAAAGCCTGGGTGTGCCGTCAGATCAGGTCTTCTACGACAAGTTCACGATCACGGCCGCGGCGGAGGACTGACCACCGCGGGCCGATCCCACCCGAAGCAGGCCACACACACAGAGAGGTGTGCTCATGGTCAGTACGGAAAAGCCCCAGCAGAGCTTCCCGAAGCCGGAGTTCACGGGCGCCGAAGCCGGGCTGCTGGACTTCCCGAGCTCGAAGAGCCGAAGCTACAACTACTTCAAGCCGCGCAAGATGCGTGCGACGATTTACGAGGACGTGACCTTCGACGTCCAGCCCGACCCCGAGCGGCACCTCTCCCAGGGCTGGATCTACGGCTTCGCGGACGGCCCCGGCGGCTACCCGAAGGAGTGGACGGAGCTCAAGTCGGGCAACTGGCACGAGTTCCTCGACCCCAACGAGGAGTGGGAACAGACGATCTTCCGGAACAACTCCAATGTCGTCCGGCAGATCCAGCTCAACCTCGACAACGCCAAGAAAGCCGGCGCCTACCAGAACTGGGCGCCGAGCTGGAGCAAGTTCGTCGAACGGCATCTGGGTGCCTGGATGCACGCCGAGCACGGGCTCGGCATGCACGTGTTCTGCTCGGAGCAGCGCTCGGCGCCGACGAACATGATCAACAACGCGATCGCCGTGAACACCGCGCACAAGCTGCGTTTCGCTCAGGACCTCGCGCTCTACAACCTGGACCTGACCGAGTCGGGGATCGACTTCGACGGCGCGGTGCACCGTTCGGTGTGGCACGAGGACCCGGCGTGGCAGGGCGTGCGTGAGAACGTCGAGCGCCTCACGGCGATCGGAGACTGGGCCGAGTCGCTGTTCGCCGCCAACGTGGTGTTCGAGTCCCTGGTGGGTGAGCTCTTCCGCAGCCACCTGGTGATGCAGGTGGCCGCCCGCAACGGCGACTACGTCACGCCGACGGTGGTCGGTGCCGGCGAGCACGACTACGGGCGCGACCGCTCCTACACCCGGGCCCTGTTCAGCATGCTCACCAGCGACGCCGAGCACTCCGCGCAGAACAAGCGGGTGCTCACGTCGTGGCTCGAGAAGTGGGTGCCGGTGTCCGAGGCCGCCGCCCGCACGCTGCAGCCGATCTGGTCGCAGCCGCAGGAGAAGGTCGTGACCTTCGCCGAGTCCTGGGACCGCTCGGTGGCCAGCCTGCGCAGCCTCCTGTCCGACCTCTCCCTCGACGAACCGAAAGGGCTGCTTTCATGACCGCGAGCAGGCAGTTTAGCGTCGACCGCACCGCGTCGAACATGTGCGGCGTCACCCTGATGAACAACCAGAACGGCTACGTCGTGGCTGAGGTCATGCGCAGCAAGCCGGGCATCACGGTGGCGGAGTACCCGTCCATGATCCGCCTCGACGGCACGAACAAGATCGTCTTCAACTGGGACGAGATCTCCGAGGCGATCGGCTTCGACTTCGGGCAGACCGACTTCGAGGAGATCATGTCGACCCACTACGGGCGCATGGTCCACCTCGACGACGAGACGGTGCTGTTCGCCAACCCGGAGGACGCGGCCGAGTACATCGACTTCGACCTCGAACCGGTCGAGTAGCCCGCGCACGGACACCGGTTCGCCCCGAGGGGGGCCGGGCCGGGACGGTGCTCGCCGTCCCGGCCCCGGCCCCGGGGCCCTTCCCGCGAAAGGACTCCCCATGTACCGCAAGGACGGCGAGAGCTATTTCATCGTCGACAGCCACGTGCACTTCTGGGACGGCTCGCCGGCCAACCAGGCCAACCGGTACGGCAAGGGCTTCATCGAGTGCTTCTACGACCACCACCGCACTCTCAGCCCCGCCGAGTGGCTGTGGTCGCTGGAGAAGTTCGGCAAGTACTCCGAGGAGACGCTGATCGACGACCTGTTCACGACGGGCTACGTGGACAAGGCCATCTTCCAGCCGACCTACCTCACCGAGTTCTACGTCAACGGGTTCAACACGACCGAGCAGGACGGGGCCGTCGCGGAGAACAACCCTGGCAAGTTCATCGTCAACGGCGCCTTCGACCCTCGCGACGGTGAGGCCGGGCTGGACAAGCTCGAAGCGCTGGCCGAGCGGTGGGACCTCAAGGGCGTGAAGCTCTACACGGCGGAGTGGAAGGGCGAGTCGAAGGGCTGGCAGCTGTCCGACCCGTGGGCCTATCGGTACCTGGAGAAGTGCGAGCAGCTCGGGATCCGCAACGTCCACGTCCACAAAGGACCCGCGATCGACCACAGCGAGCGGGACTCGGCCGATGTCGCCGACATCGACGACGCTGCCGTCGCGTTCCCGAACCTCAACTTCGTCGTCGAGCACGTGGGCCTGCCCCGGTTCGAGGACTTCTGCTGGATCGCCACGCAGGAACCCAACGTCTACGCCTGCCTCGCGGTGGCGATGCCGTTCATCCACACGCGGCCGCGCTACTTCGCGCAGGTCGTGGGCGAGCTGTTGTACTGGCTCGGGGAGAACCGCATCACCTTCGCCAGCGACTACGCGATCTGGCAGCCGAAGTGGCTCGTCGAGTCCTTCGTGGACTTCGAGTTCCCCGAGGACATGCAGGGCGACTACGGCACGCTGACCACGGACGCGAAGAAGAAGATCCTCGGCCTCAACGCCGCGCAGCTCTACGACCTCGAAGTGCCCGCGGAGGTGACCGCCGGGATGGCCGGTGCCCGCGCGGCCGCCGAAGCGAGTTCGAAGGTCCCGGCATGACCGCGGCGACAGCGGAAACGCTGACCAGCAGAGTCTGGCGTGCCCTGGCCGACGTCGTGGACCCCGAGTTCCACGAGCCGATCACGGACCTCGGGTTCGTGGGCGGCGTCCGCGTGCGCCTGCACAACGACCGCGGCCACTCGGTTTCGGTGCGGCTGCGGCTGCCCGCGTACTTCTGCGCGCCCAACTTCGCGTACCTGATGGTGGCCGACGCGCACGACGCGGTGCTGAGCCTGCCGAGCGTCGACACGGTCGACATCGTGCTGGAGGGGCGCGCCGGCGACGAGGTCACCGCCGCCGGCTTCGGCGGCTCGGTCCCCGAACAGGCCGGCGGTGGGCTCGCCGAGCTCCCGGCGGGCTTCCGGCGCGAGGCGCACCTGGCCTGCATGGAGCGGGCCGTGCGCAAGCTGGTGGACGAGGGCTGGCAGGTCGACGCGCAGCGGTCCCCCGAGCGCGAGAGCCTGCTGCGGTTCGCCAAGGGCGTGCGCGTGTCCATCGAGGACAGCACGAAACCGCGGTACTACCGGACCGGCGACGAGGTGCGAGAGGAGGTACCGTCGTGAAAGCGGTGCAGCTACGTGGTTACGACCGCACCCCCGAGCTCGTCGAGGTGCCCGACGCCCGCGTGCAGGGACCGCTCGACGTGGTGGTGAGGATCGGCGGCGCCGGCGTGTGCCGCACAGATCTGCACATCATCGAGGGTCAGTGGGCGGAGAAGTCGGGCGTCACGCTGCCCTACACGCTCGGCCACGAGAACGCGGGCTGGGTCGCGGAGATCGGCGAGGGTGTCACGTCGGTGTCCGTGGGCGACCCGGTGATCCTGCACCCGCTCGCCACGTGCGGGCTGTGCAAGGCGTGCCGCGCGGGCGATGACGTCCACTGTGTACAGTCGGCGTTCCCGGGCATCGACCGTGACGGTGGCTACGCGGAATACCTGCGCACCAACGCGCGGGCTGTGGTAAAGCTGGACTCCTCGCTCGAACCGGCGGCCGTGGCGGCGCTGGCCGACGCGGGGCTCACCGCGTACCACGCCGCCCGCAAGGCGGCGGCCCACCTGCACCCGGGTGAGCGCGTGGTGTCGATCGGCGCGGGCGGGCTCGGCCACATCGGCATCCAGGCGCTGAAGGCGATCAGCCCTGCGGAGCTGATCGTGGTCGACCGGTCTCCGGAGGCGCTGAAGCTCGCGGGCGAGCTCGGTGCCGACCACCTCGTGGTGGCCGACGGCTCGGAAGCCCAGGCGGTGCTCGAGCTCACGGGCGGCGAAGGCGCGGAAGCCGTCGTCGACTTCGTGGGCGAGGGCGGCGCGATCGAGGCCGGCGTGAAGATGTTGCGACGCGCCGGGAACTACTACGTGGTCGGCTACGGCGGGACGCTGGCGGTGCCGACCATCGACATCATCTCCACCGAAATCAACTTCGTCGGCAACCTCGTCGGGTCCTATTCGGATCTCGCCGAGCTCATGGTGCTTGCCGCGCAAGGAAAAGTCGCGCTGCACACCAGTAAGTACGCCCTGACCGACTTCGAGAAGGCGCTCGACGATCTGGACCGCGGCCTCGTCCGCGGCCGCGCGATCCTCGTGCCCTGACCGCCGGCAGGTTCAGCCGCGACCACGACCTCCGTACGGAAAGGACAGACATGGCCAAGGACTTGCGCTTCAACGTCGAAGCCCGCCAGCTGCTGGAGTCGGGCGTGAACGCGCTCGCCGATGCGGTGAAGGTGACGCTCGGCCCCAAGGGACGCAACGCCGTGATCGAGAAGCTCACCGGAGCCCCGACGATCACGAACGACGGCGTCACCATCGCCAAGGAGATCCAGCTGCGAAACCCGTTCGCCAACATGGGCGCGCAGCTGGTGAAGGAGGTGGCGATGAAGACCAACGGCGTGGCGGGCGACGGCACGACCACCGCCACCGTTTTGGCGCAGGCGATCGTGCGCGAAGGCCTGCGCGCCGTGGACGACGGCGCCAACCCGCAGCTGCTGAAGAACGGCATCCAGAAGGCCGTGCAGCGCGTGGTCGAGGTGCTGCAGGCCGGCGCCCGTGAGGTGACGGAGGCGGGCGACCTCGCACACGTCGCGACGCTTTCGGCGAACAACGACCCGGAGATCGGCGACATCATCGCCGAGGCGATGGGCCGCGTCGGGCTCGGCGGTGTGGTCACCGTGGAGGAGTCGCCGGCGTTCGGGCTGCAGGTGAACTTCGTGGACGGCATGGAGTTCGACAACGGCTACATCTCGCCCTACATGGCCACGGACAAGGACCGCATGGAGACGGTCTTCGAGGACCCGTACATCCTGCTCACCAACGAGAAGATCTCGAAGGTGCAGACGCTGATGCCGGTCCTGGAGCAGGTGACCCGGACGCAGAAGCCGCTGGTGATCATCTCCGAGAACGTGGACGGGCCCGCGCTGGGCATGCTCGTGGCGAACAACGTGCACAACACGTTCCGCTCGGTCGTGGTGCGCGCGCCGGGCTTCGGGCACCGACGGCTCGCGGAGCTGTCGGACCTCGGCGTATTCACCGGTGGCGAGGTCGTGACCGGCGACGCGGGGCAGAGCATCGACGCGGTGCGCCTGGAGCAGTTGGGCCGGTGCCGTCGCATCACCGTCACCGAGGGCAGCACCACGCTCGTCGGCGGTGCGGGCGCCGACACCGCGGTGTCGGCGCGGATCGAGCAGATCAAGCGGGAGCTGGAGCGCGCCGAGAACGAACACGACCAGGACAGCCTCCAAGCACGGATCGCGCGGCTTTCGGGCAGCGTCGCGGTGATCCACGTCGGCGCGGCCACCGAGGTCGAGCTGCGGGAGAAGCAGCACCGCGTGGAGGACTCGCTGTCGGCCACGCGCGCCGCGATCGAGGAGGGCATCGTCGCCGGCGGCGGCACCGCCCTCGTGCAGGCCCGTGCCGAGGTCGACAGCCTCGACCTCACCGGCGACGCCGCCGTGGGCCGCGACATCGTCCGGCGCGCGCTGGTCGAGCCCCTGCGCTGGATCGCCATCAACGCCGGCTACGACGGTGACGAGGTCCTCGCCGCCGTCGGCTCGTCCGCTCCGGGCCACGGCTTCAACGCCCTCACGGGCGAGTACGGCGACATGTTCGAGGCCGGCGTCATCGACCCCCTCAAGGTGACCCGCTCGGCTCTGCAGAGCGCGGCGTCCATCGCGGCTCTGCTGCTGACCACGGAGACGCTCGTGGTGGAGGAGATCATCCAGAACCCGGGCGCCATCATCGCTCCCGGCTTCGGTGACCTCGCGGAGGGCATGGTGCGGCCTTCCAACATCTACTGACCGCAGCCGGCCTCTGCTGACCTTTGTTGACCTGCCGGCTGGGCGCTGCCGCTCGACGGGACCGGGTGCGAAACCGGTTTCGGTCCCGTCGAGCGAGCGGCCGGGCTCTGTGCCGGCGGGGTGGAAAGTCGGCCGGCCGATCGGCACCATGCCACGCCGGCCGGCAAGTGTCCTGCGGTACGGCTTGTTGCCGGCTACTCAGGCAACAAGCCATCGGAACCGGCCAATGGCCTGGCACGCAGGCAACCCAGATGGCAAATTGCCGAACCCAACGGCATCCCGCCAACTGGTTCGCTGCTTGCCAGGGGCCGTGGCACCACGCCACACCAACTGGCAACAGACCATGCCGCATCACCAGTTGCCGGAACGACGTGGCAACCAGCTACGCCAACGGCAAATCGTCACGGCAACGGCAAGCGGCCACAGCAAATCGCCACGGCAATGGCAAGCCGCCATGGCAACGCCAAGACGGACGGCAAGGGCCAGCCGCCACAACCACGGCAACTGGCCAAGCCAACGGCGAGTTGCCACGACAGCCGCAGTAGCCGTGGGAATGGCAAGACACCACGGCAACGGCGAGTTGCCACGACAGCCGCAGTAGCCGTGGCGACGGCAAGTCGCCACACCCATGGCAAGTCGCCATGGCAAGGGCGAGGCGCAGCGGCAAGCAGCCGACAGGAACGGCAAGGTGCCACAGCCCGTGGCAAGCGGACAGCCGGACGAGTCGGTTTCCAGGGCGATCTGCCACCGCGATGGCAGGTTGCCAGCACTGATGGCAAGTGAGGCAGCCGTGTCAACGGCAGCCGGGGCGAGGTAACCAGCCCCGGCGAACCCGGACTCGGTTCCCGGCGCGGGACGCCCGCCGGGGGCCGCGGCCGGTCGTGAGTACGGGTGGTCGCGGCGCCCGGCTCACGCCCGGTCACGAGGCAGCGTGGCCTCGTGCGCCGTCTGTGCCCCTTTCGGAGGACAGCATGATCTTCATCGTCGTCAAGTTCACCGTCCGGCCCGAGCGGAGCGAGGACTGGCTCGGTCTGGTCGACGACTTCACCCTCGCCACCCGGCGCGAGCCCGGGAACCTGTTCTTCGAGTGGTCGCGCAGCGTCGACGTGCCCCACCAGTTCGTGCTGGTCGAGGCCTTCGCCGACTCCGACGCCGGCCGTGCGCACGTGAAATCGCCGCACTTCGCGGACGCGATGGCGTGGATGCCCGGCGTCATCGCCCGCACCCCGGAGATCGTCAGCCTGGACGCCCCCGGCGCCGGCTGGAGCCCGATGGGCGAGCTCCGAGTCGACTGACCGCTCCCACCACAGGCCGGGCGAGGTCCGGACCGCCGCGAAGGGTCCGGACCCGTCCGGCCGCGTCGCCCGAGAAATCACCGGAGAAATCGCCTCGGAAATCGCCCGGGAACGCCGTCAGCGCTTTCTGCCGCGCCGGCGCCGGGTCGCGCGGGTGAGGATCCAGGCCAGCGAGATCACCATCCCACCCACCGCGAGACCCCAGGCCGTGACGTCCACGGCGGGCACCCACGTGACCTCCGAGCCGCGGATGACGAACGCCCCCGTGGGGCGCGCGAAGAGCCCGAAGCCGACACCTTCCTTGTCCGGCGCCTCCTGCCCGCCGCCCCCGCCGCCGGTCACCATGGCCGCCGGGATGACAACGATGCCATCCTTCTCGACCGGGTCACTGTAGACGCGTTGCGCCGTGTACAGCTCCGCCGTGGACGCGGTGATGTCCCTGAGTCCCATGTGGTCACTCCTTCGTCGAGTCGCTGTCGGTCACGATCCTCGTCGATTACAACGTCCGGGTGAAGTCCCTGGCCACCACGGCTCACGTTGTTAGCGTGGACGCCGCTGACTCGACGGACGGTGGGGACATGACAGCATCCGTGCAGGCGCGGACCAGCACACCACGAAGAACGAACGAAGGAGTGAAACCGTTGTCCCGCAAGGAAGAGCCAGGTTTGGCGCTGAGCATCGCGCTCACGACGGCACTGGGCTTCGCCTGGGCGGCGGAGGTGGGGTTCGGTGTCGGGGTGAGCATCGGGAACCTCGTGACCGGCAACGCGCGTAAACCGCTCCCCTACTGAAAAACAACGGATAGACCACGGAAACGCCGCCGCCGCAACGAAAATCGGCTCCGGGCGGCCCGCAGCCAAGGAGCGGCACATGCTCATCGTCGCCGGGCACCTGGTCGTCGACCCCGGCCGGCGGGAGGCCTACCTCGCCGGCTGCGTGAGCGTGGTCGAGCAGGCCCGCGACGCACCGGGCTGCCTCGGCTTCTCCCTCACCGCGGACCTGCTGGACCCCGGGCGCATCGTCGTCTTCGAGCGCTGGGAGTCGCAGGCGGCCGTCGAGGCGTTCCGGGGCAGCGGCTCGAGCGACGAGCAGAACGCCGAGATCCTCGCCGCCGAAGTGGCCGAGTACGACGTTGCCGGCGTGCGCGAACTGACCTGACCGAAAAGGCTAAGACCAGATCGTCACGTACACCGGCGGCCGGAACCGCGAAGGCGGCACGCCACTGCCCGGCGCGCGCATCACGTGCATCGCCGCCGGCGTCGTCAGGAAGTGCCGCAACGAGTTGGCCGCACCCGTGCGGCGGTCGGTTGGCAGGGTGGTCACGTACCAGCACGTCGACATGGGCGTGTGGCGCGTCGGCACCACAACCAGCTCGTGGCGGCGCAGCTGCGGCGCCACCAGGTGCTCCAGCGCCACCGACACCCCGCCCCCGCTGGCGGCCGCCGACCACGCGGCCGTCTGGTTCGGGAAGACCTGGATCTCGTCGTCGGGCACGCCGAGGCGGGCCAGCAGCCGGCCGGTGTCGCTGCCCGGGTCGGCGCCCGCCGGGTCGAGCAGCCACGGCCAGTGCGCCGGGCTGCCCTGGTGGCGGCAGTGCGGCGAGCCGACCACCACGAGTGACGCGCGGAAGATCGGCGTGCAGTCGAGGTCGCCGCCGTCGCCGGTCACGTCGGGGCCCAGCGCGACGTCGGCGAGCCGGTTGGTGATGAGCACGGGCAACTCGGCGGTGCGCGCGAGCCCGGACGACGCGTCGATGGCGTTGCCCGATCTTCGCGTGAACGCCTCGAGCAGCGGGTTGGCGACGAACTCCGCGATCTCGCTGGTCACCGCCAGCTGCAAGCGCGCCGCGACGCCGTTGGCCTGGCGCACGGCGGCGTCGGCCTCGGCGCCGAGCGCCACCATCTGCGACGCGATGGGCAGCAGCCGGCTGCCGCCCGCGGTGAGTGTCATGCCGCCGGAGCGCTTGATGAGCAGCTTGTCGCCGTGGTGCTGGCGCAGCGCGGCCAGCGCCTGCGACACCGCGGGCTCGCTCACGCCGAGCGCCTTCGCGGCGTCGGTGACCGACCCCAGCCTTGCCACCAGGACGAACGCGTTGAGCTGGCCCAGTGTCATGGTCAAATACTCTCGGTAACCCCGGATCCTGGACAATACTCCTTAAGCAAAGGGTTAATCCAGCGCTGCGCAACCGCGCCCGCGGTGTTCACTCGCCCCATGGACGACGAAGCGCTGCAAGTCCTGCGCGAGGTCTGGCGCGCCCGCGGCCAGGACGCCGACGAGCTGGAAGCGGCCTGCGGGCCCCAGCGTTCGTGCAAGAACATGTCGGCCGTGGGGTTCGGCGGGCTCGCCGAGAACGGCGACCTGCACACGGCGTGGCACGACCAGCTCGCCCGCGAGGGGAAGCTGAAGCCCGGCACGAGCACGGTGCGTGACCTCGTGCTCGGCGCGGACGAGCAGCCGTAACGGGATGGCCGAGCCGGACACCGTCGCGGGGCTCACCGCCGCCCTGCGCGACGGCGCGTACCTCGCCGACCGCGGCCTCGCCACGGCGCTGCTGGTCGGACTGCGGCTGCACCGGCCCGTGCTGCTCGAAGGCGAGGTCGGCGTCGGCAAGACGGAGGTCGCGAAGACGCTCGCCACGGTGCTCGGCCGCCGCCTCATCCGGCTGCAGTGCTACGAGGGCATCGACACCGCCCAGGCCCTCTACGAATGGGACTACGCCCGCCAGCTGCTGCGCATCCGCGCGCTGCAGGACCACCAGGCCGAGTCCGGCGAGGTGGTCGAGCAGCTGTTCGGGCCCGAGTTCCTCGTCGAACGGCCGCTGCTCGCGGCCGTCCGCGCGGGCGCCGGCGCCGTGCTGCTCGTGGACGAGATCGACCGCGCCGACGACGAGTTCGAAGCCTTCCTGCTCGAACTGCTGTCCGACTTCCAGGTCACCGTGCCCGAGATCGGCACCATCGTCGCGCCCAGCCCGCCGCTGGTCGTGCTCACCTCCAACCGCACCCGCGAGCTGCACGACGCGCTCAAACGCCGCTGCCTCTACCACTGGCTCGGCTACCCGGGCGCCGACCGCGAGGTGGAGATCGTGCTCGTGCGCGAGCCCGGCGTCGAGGAGAGCTTGGCGCGCCAGGTCGTGGCCGCCGTGCGACGGCTGCGGGAGCTCGACCTCGCCAAGCCGCCCGGCGTCGCCGAGACCATCGACTGGGCTCGCATGCTGCGGTTCCTCGGCGAGCGCACGCTCGACGAACGCTCCGCCGGCGACACGCTCGGCGCCGTCGTGAAGGACCGCGACGACCTCGACGTGGTGCGCGAGCACCTCGCGGAACTCGCCTCCGGTGGCTGAGCTCACCCGCGTGCTGGTGGGTTTCGCGCGGGCGCTGCGCGAAGCCGGGCTCCCCGTGGGCTCCGGCGACGCGCTCGGCTGCTGCCGCGCGATGACCGTCCTCGACACCACCGACCTCGCCGACCTCTACTGGGGCGGCCGCACCACGCTGCTGAAGCGCCACGAAGACCTCCCCCGCTACGACGAGACGTTCCGCCGTTACTTCCTCGGCGCCGGTGAACCGCCCGCGGCGCTGCTCACGATCCTCGCCGAGTCGGGCGTCGACGCCACGCTGGCGCTGCCCGAGCCCGAACGCGCCGGCGACGAGCACGAGACCGACACGCTGCTCGGGCTCACCGCGTCCGATGTGGACAGCCTGAAACGCAAGTCCTTCGGCACCTGCACGCCCGAAGAGCTCGCCGCGATCCGCCGCATCATGGCGCGGATTCGCCTCACCCCGCCGAAACGCCGCACGCGCCGCACCCGGCCCGCGCGCAAGGGCCGCGAACCGGATCTGCGCCGCACGGTCCGGGATTCGCTGCGGACGTTCGGCGAACCCCGCGCGCTGCGATGGCGCGAACGCCGCGTGCGGCTGCGGCCGCTGATCCTCGTCCTCGACGTCTCCGGCTCCATGGCCGACTACTCCCGCACGCTGTTGCAGTTCGCCTACTCCGCCCGCAGCGCCGCGGCGGAGGTCGAGGTGTTCTGCTTCGGCACCCGCCTCACGCGGATCACCGACCAGCTGCGCACCCGTGACGCCGACGAAGCCCTGGCGCGAGCGGCCGAAGCCGTGGTCGACTGGGAGGGCGGCACCCGCATCGGCGCCGCGCTCGACGAGTTCGTGCGCACCTTCGGCCGGCGTGGCCGGTGCCGCGGCGGTGTGGTCGTGATCTGTTCCGACGGCTTCGACCGCGGTGACCCGGAGGTGCTGGCCAAGGCGGTGGAGCGGCTGTCGCGGCTGTGCCACCGGCTGGTGTGGACGAACCCGCACGGCGGCGCCCTCAGCCCGGCACCGCTCGGGATGAGGATCGCCGCGCCGTACGTGGACCTGCTGGTGGCCGGCCACGACCTGCGCAGCCTGGAGGAGCTCGCGGCAGCGCTGCCCCGAGTTCGGTGAGGAGCACCGGCGATGCGGTGGAGCGTGGGGATCGAAGCGGACGGCGAGCGCGTGTTCACTCGCGAGGAGATCGTGAGCCTGGCCGACGCGGTGGCGGCCTCGGGCGGGATCGCCAGCGGGATCGGCACCACGAGCTACGGCGCGCGCCTGCTCGTCGAGGCACCCGACCGGGAGAAGGCGATCACGCTCGCCACGGCGGAGTTCCGCCGCGCGGCGAAGGAGGCCGGGCTGCCGTCGTTGCCGGTCGGGCGCGTCCAGGCCGTCGGCGAACACGAATGATCCGCCTCGGCTCGGCTTCGGGGTACCCGTTCGAAGGCCCCCGTCTGCTCGGCGGGTGGACGCCGCCCGCCGTCGCCGCGGTGTACGCCGTGCTCTACCGCCCCGAGCCCGAATCCCGGCCCGAGCGCTACGCCGTGGTGTACGTCGACCACGCGGACGACCTGTCCCAGGCGAGCCTCCCGTGGCGGCACCCGCGCGCGCAGTGCTGGATCGCCCGCGCGGGCTCACGGTGGAAGGTGCACATCTGCACCTACGAGGTCCCCGGTGGTCTGCCCGCGCACCGCGAGCAGATCGTCCGCGAGCTCGCCGCCGTCTACCGGCCGCGCTGCAACGAAACGCAGTTCGACCACAGCTGGGCCGAGGAGTGGATCGGCCACGAGCGCTGAGGCGCCCCTCTCATCCCCCACGGATGAGGCCGCGTCGCTCGGTCGGCGGCGACGATGCTCGCGGACACGACCGGAGCCCGTGATGCGTCGTGACGGAGCTGGAGGCAGGGATGACATCGACAGCCATCGAGCCGCCGCGGGCGGACGTCCTCGTGATTTTCGGGATCACCGGCGACCTGGCGAAGGTGATGACCTTCCGTTCGCTCTACCGCCTCGAGGCCCGCGGGCTGCTCGACTGCCCCGTCGTGGGGGTGGCCGCCGACGACTGGACACTCGATCAGCTCATCGAACGGGCCCGGTCGTCGATCGAAGCGACCGGAGACCTCGACAAGGCGGTCTTCGAGCGGTTCGCCGCCAAGCTGTCCTACGTCAGCGGCGACTTCACCGACCCGGCCACCTACGAGCGGGTCGGAACCGCGGTCAAGGGCGCCGCGACACCGGTGTTCTACCTGGAGATCCCGCCGTTCCTGTTCGCCCGAGTGGTCAAGGGACTGTCCGAAGCCGGGCTGACCACCGGTGCCCGGCTCGTCATCGAGAAGCCGTTCGGCCACGACCAGCAGTCCGCCCGTGCGCTCGCTGATGAGCTGCACCAGTACGTCGACGAGGCGCAGCTGTTCCGGGTCGACCACTACCTGGGGAAAATGGGGCTGCAGGAGATCCTCCACCTGCGTTTCGCCAACGCCGTTCTCGAGCCGCTGTGGAGCCGCAACTACCTCGAGTGCGTGGAGATCACGATGGCGGAGAGCTTCGGCGTCGAGGACCGCGGTCATTTCTACGACCCGGTCGGCGCGTTGCGCGACGTCGTCGTCAACCACCTGATGCAGGTGGTGGCGGCCGCCGCGATGGAGCCGCCGTCGCGGGGCGACCCGGTGACCCTCAAGGAGTCGCAGGTCGGTCTGTTCCGAGCGGTGGTGGAAGCGAATCCGGCCCACTACGTGCGCGGGCAATACCGCGGCTACCTCGACATCGACGGCGTTCCCCGCGACTCGGCCACCGAGACGTTCGCGGCGCTGCGGCTCGACATCGAGAACTGGCGCTGGGCCGGCGTGCCGTTTTTCATCCGGACCGGCAAGCGGCTGCCGGTGACGCAGACCGAGCTGCGGCTGGTGTTCAAGCGCCCGCCCAAGCTGGGTTTCGGGCTCGTCGGACACGCGGCGCAGCCGAACCAGCTCGTCCTGAGGCTCGACCCGTCGACCGGGGTCCGGATCCAGGTCGACGCGTTCCGCGCGGACGTGGCCCGCATCGCGCCGATCGAGCTCGACATGGAGTTCGCGGACGAGGGCGGCGAGGGCCCGACACCGTACGAGGTTCTGCTGCACGCGGCGATGATCGGGAACAGCACCCGGTTCTCCCGCCAGGACGGCGTCGAGGAGACCTGGCGGGTCATGCAGCCGCTGCTCGACGCGCCGCCGCCGGTGCAGGCCTACGAACCCGGAACCTGGGGGCCGGCCGCGGCCGACCAGATCACGGCCGGGTTCGGCGGCTGGCGCACGCCCTGGACGTCCCGCTGACCAGGCTCGGCCGAGCCGCGCCGGTGGCCGGTCGCGACCCGAAGTGCTCCCGCGTCGGCCGTCCGCCTCAGGAACGGCCGGCCGACGTCGTGGAGTCGCCTCGGTCGAGAGAGATGTGCGGAGCGTCCGCCTCGTCGTCTCCCCAGACGATGCGGTGGGGTTTCGTGGACCACTCGACGATCGCGGCGTGGTCGCGCTCGAAATAGTCCCACGCCCACGACATGAAGGCGTCGACCCTGCTGTGCACCCCGCTCAGCAGCATCGCGTGGACCCCGAGCCAGGCGGCGAACGCGAGGGGCCCGTCGACCTGGTGCCGGTGCTTGCCGACCTCGGCGACGGCGGCGTTGCGGCCGATCATGGCCATGATGCCCTTGTCCTTGTAGTGGAACGGTTTCGCCGGCTGTCCGGCTCGCCGGCGCAGGATGTTGGCGGCGGCCCACTCGCCGGACTGCTGGGCCACGGAGCCCAGTTGCGGCAGCGTCCCTTTATTCCGCGCCGGGATGTTGGCGGCGTCTCCGATCGCGTACACGTCCGGGTGTCCGTCGACCGTCAGGTCGGGCAGCACGTCGACGCGCCCGCCACGACCGGTCCCGAGGCCGGCGGCGGCCTGCACCACGGGGGCCGCCGACTCGCCGCCGCCCCAGATGACGGTGCGGGTGCGGATGGCGGTGCCGTCGTCGAGCTCCACCCGGTCGGCGTGCACCGCCGCGACTCCCGTGTCGAGCCGGGGCTCGGCGCCGTGCTCGATGAGCCGCTTGTGCGCGTACTGGTGCGACCGGTGGGAAAAGGCGCCGAGCAGCCTGCTGCCGCGGTCGATCAGGAAGATCCGCCCGGAGGTCGGGATCCGCTCCATGGCCGCGAGGGCGGTCATCAGCTCGGTGAGCGCGCCGGTGATCTCGACGCCGGTCGGGCCGCCGCCCACGACGACGATGTCGAGGGCGTCCTCGCCGAGCCGTTTTTCCGAGACCTCCCGCACCAGGTCCTGCACGTGAAGCCGGAGCCGCACGGCGTCCGCCACCGAGTAGAGCGGGAACGCGTGCTCGGCGGCGCCCGGGACACCGAAGTACTCGGGCTGCGCGCCGGCCGCGATCACCAGGTGTGATCCGCTGATCTTCTCGCCGCCGGACAAGGTCAGGCCGAGGCTCGCGATGTCGAGCTCCGTGACGCGCGCGGTGCGGATCTCGACCGTCGGGTGGTCGCGGAAGATCACCCGGTGCGGGCGCGCGATGTCTTCCGCGGGCAGCTGCGAAGTGGCGACCTGGTAGAGGAGTGGCTGGAACTGGTGGTAGTCGTTGCGGTCGACGAGGGTCACCCCGATGCCCTCGTCACCGAGGCGCCGGGCACACGCGACGCCCGCCAGCCCGCCGCCCAGCACCACGACGTTCCGGTTCCCGGTTCGCTGCTCGGTCACAGTGACAGCTCCGCCATGAAGTCGGACAGGATGATCCGGCTCGCCGCCTGGATCAGGGCGAGGTGGGAGAACGCCTGGGGGAAGTTGCCCAGGTGCCGTGCGCGGTCGACTTCGAACTCCTCCGCGTACAGGCCCAACGGCGACGCGATCCGCAGCAGGCGCTCCATCAGGCTGCTCGCCCGGTCCATTTCGCCCACCATCGCCAGCGCGGAGACCAGCCAGAACGAGCAGATGAGGAACGTGCCTTCCTTTCCGGACAGCCCGTCGTCGGTCTCGTCGGTCTTGTAGCGCAGGACGTAGCCGTTCTCGGTCAGCTCGTCGGCGATCGCGTCGACCGTCTTGCGCATGCGTTCGTCGGTACCCGGCAGGAAGCCGAACAGAGCCGCGAGCAGAGTCGAGGCGTCCAGCGCGTCGGTGTCGTAGTGCTGCCGGAACACGCCCCGTTCGCTCAGGCCGTGCTCGAGGATGTCCGCGCGGATCTCGTCCGCCGTCGTGCGCCACTGGCTCTCGAGCTTGCCGTCGTCGCGGATGTTCGCCAGCTTGGCGGCCCGGTCGAGCGCCACCCAGCCCATCAGCTTCGACGACACGTAGTGCTGCGGCTTGCCGCGAGCCTCCCAGATGCCCTGGTCCGGCTCGCGCCACACCGCGGTCGCGGCCGCTGCCTGCGATTGGACGAGCGGCCACAGCCGGCGCGGCAGGTGCTTGCTCCTGGCGGTGTGCAGCAGAAGCGAGTCCAGAACCGCGCCGAAGACGTCGTTCTGGCGCTGGTCGAACGCACCGTTCCCGACGCGGACCGGCCGGGCGCCTTCGTAGCCGCCGAGATCGTCGCGAGTGGACTCGGCCAGATCCCGGCGTCCGTCGATGCCGTACATGATCTGCAGGCCGCCGTCGCTGTTCGGCTCGAGGTCGCCGACGAACTGCATGAAGTCGCCGGCTTCCCAGTCGAGGTTCAGGTAATGCAGCGCCTGGAGTGTGAACGTGGTGTCGCGGATCCAGGTGTAGCGGTAATCCCAGTTGCGCTCACCGCCCGGCGCCTCGGGCAACGACGTCGTCAGGGCCGCGACCGTCGCGCCGGTCGGCATGTAGGTCAGGCCTTTGATGGTGAGCGCCGAGCGCTCGAGGGGAAGGCGCAGTGGGTGGTCCGGGATGCGGGCCCGGGAGAGCCAGCTGCGCCAGAACTGGACCGTCGCGTCGATCCGGGCCTGCGCCTCCGCGACGTCGGCCGGCGAGGCCAGCCCCTCGGCCCACGACAGCGCGCAGAACGCCTTGTCGCCCTTGGTGAGCACGTGCCGAGCCCGCGCGGTGCCACCTTCGATGCCGATGAGCATGTCCGTGCTCAGCCGGAAGGTCTGGCCGGCCCCGGTCGCGTCGGCGCGGTGATCGTCGCCGACGATGGTCCAGACGGCAGGCTCCCGCCCGTAGTCAAACGCCGGCTCGCAGACCAGCTCGACCTCCAGCTCACCTTCGAGGCACTCGACGGTGCGCACGAGCAGGTGGTCGGCGTCGCTGTCGGCGGGTGGCCTCGTGTGGGGCGTGACCGTGTCGGGGCCGCGCCGGGGGCCCATCGTCAGGGCATCGTGGACCAGCAGCCAGCCGCGGGGCGTGTGCCAGGTGGTGGTCATGACGTTGGTACCCGGCACGTAGGCGCGCGAGGTCGGCACGTTGATCCCGTAGGGACCGAACCGGAAGGAGCCGGCTCCGCGGTCGAGCAGGTTGCCGAAGCTGCTCGGGGCGTCGAACGCGGGCACGCACAGCCAGTCGATGGACCCGTCCGGCGCCACCAGGGCACCGGTGTGGCAGTCGGACAGGAACGCGTAGTCGGCGATCCGCGGGAAGGGCGAGGTCGTGGCGTTCACGGGGGCTCCTTCACATTCGTGACGCGCGAGGTCGCGGGCCTGCTTCGACGATCGATGGACCGGGCGGCGCGGCAATCACCTTTCGCAGGTGATTGCGGTACGGCTCAGCCGGCCTCGGTGTCGACGATCCGGTCGGCGGCGTCCTCGACACCTTCCTCGGGGAGCAGCCGGCGCTGGTCAAGCACGTAGAGCAGCACGAAGCCCGGCAGCACGATCAGCACCGCCAGTCCCACGGCGACCAGCAACGTGATCAGGGTTCCGGTCGGTGCGGCCGCGGCGGAGACGGTGACGCTCTCCGGCAGCAGGTACGGCCACTGGGCGACACCCCAGCTGAAGATGATGCAGGCGACCGCGACGACGGCGAGCACGCGCGCGCCGCGGGCCGCGCCGCGGACCAGCAGCACCAGGGCACCGAACCCGCTCAGGACGCTGAGCACGACAGGGGGCAACGCCCACGAGATCAACCGGTCGAAGACGTGCGGAGCCGAGGCGCTCAAGACGACGAAGCCGATCACGGCGACCACGGCCGCGGCGACGGCGCTCAGCACGGCGCGGCGGCGGAAGTAGCCCGCCAGATCGGTGTCACCGGCTCGCCGTGCGTCCCTGACGAGGTACACCGCCGCCAGGTAGGCCGCCAACACGACCGCCAGCCCACCTGTCACGAGCGAAGTCCGGTTGAGCCAGCTGCCCACCGGGTCGCCGGCCTTGCCCCCGGCCGGCACGCGACCGGACGCGATACCGCCCGCGATCGCGCCGAAGCAGAAGGGCACGAGCACCGACGAGAGGGCGAACAAGCCACCGAAGACCCGCCGGAAGCGCACGGTGACCACCGTCTTGCGGAACGCGAAACTCGCGCCGCGCAACACGATCCCGAAGGCCGCGATGGCCAGCGGGACGAACATCGTGTCGAGGCCTTGGACGACGGTCGACCGGCCGGTGCTGCATCGCGTCGTTGAAAATCACCGCGAGCGGGTCGACGTCGACGATCTCGCCCTGCGCGTTCGCGGTGAACCCGGAGGGGGCGTTCATCCAGGCGTTCGCGGCGACCACGGAGATCGAGCCGAACACCCCGGCGAGGACGATCGGCACGCCGGTCCAGAAGTGTGTCCACGGTTTCAGCCGGCGCCAGCCGAAGATGTAGATCGCGACGAAGATCGCCTCGGTGAAGAAGAACAGCCCCTCGAACGCGAACGGCACGCCGAAGGCTTCGCCCCAGGTCCCCATGAAGTGCGGCCAGATCAGCCCGAACTCGAAACTCAGCACGGTCCCGGTCACCGCGCCCACCGCGAACGTCACGGCCATGTACTTCGACCACCGCTGCGCGAGCACCAGCGCGGCCCGGTCGTGGCGGCGCACCGCCCGATAGTTCGCGATCAGCGTCATGAACGCCCACGACACCCCGAGCGGCACCAGGATGATGTGGAACCCGAGCGTGAACGCCATCTGCGAACGCGCCCAGGGCACGGGATTCACGGCGGCGGCCGCGTTCGCCAGACCGGTCAACGTCTCGCCCACGATCACCCCTGCCCGCTTGCCCGTGCACCGGCCCCAGCCGCTCGGAGGGTTCGCCGGTTGTAGCGATGCCCCCGATCGCGGCGGGGCGGAAACTGCGGCTGCCGCCCGCAGTCGACAGCCGGCACGGCAGAATTCGGGGGTGACAAATCTGATCGAGATGAGTGAGCGCGAGTACTTCGCCTTCTTCGCCAAGCGCACCGGCATGTTCATCGGCCGGACGACGCTCAGCGGAACGACTGCCTTCATGGCGGGTTATAACCACGCTGCCAGCCGACACGGCGGGCCTGGCCTGGATGGTTGGCGCGAGTGGCTGATGGCGAACCATGAGGTCAGTCGCAACCTCGCCTGGCAAGCCCAGATCGAGCAGATCGCCCTTCCGGATCGGCAGGGCGGGACCGTCCTCACGCCCGAGCAGGAAGCACATGTTCTCGAGGTGCTCTTCGAGTTGCTCGACGAGTTTCTCGCCGAACGGGAGAGCTCTGCTTCACAGGCTTGACGCATCACCTGGTAGTTCGGATGGCCTCGCTTCCACGATGGCGAATTCGACAGGTCGTCGCGGCGGCGCTGGTCAAGGTGCTGGTGTCGGGACTGTCGCGAAGCGTTGGCCCGCCGCGCCGGCGCCGAACAGGGTCAGTGCGACGCGAACCCCACCGCGTCGTGCAACCGCGAACGCCGCGTGCCCGAAGCCGGGCGCGCGGGCGGGCGTTCCTCCGTCGGCGGCGCGTAGGTCGCGCCCGCCACGATCTCCTCCGCCATCCCGTACAGCAGCGGCAACGCGCCGGCCACCACCGCGCCCGTGCGGTTGATGTGCGAGACGCCCGGCACGATCGCCTCGGCGTGGGTGTTGATGCGCCGCAGGGTGTCCGCGCAGTCCTCCAGGTTCGTGGCGATGCGGGCGAGCAGGCCGCCGACCCAGAACAAGTACACCGCGAGGCCCGCGATGAGCAAGACGATGTCGACGACGGTCAGCACGATCAGGGTGGTGGTCACGATTTCACCTTTCCGAGCACACGGCCGAGGAACAGGTGGTGTTGCAGGCCCTCGGCGAGCACGGCGTCGACGCGCGTGGCCGTGACGGGGATCAGGTCGGTGTGCTGCGTGTTGTCGGCGGCGCCGTGCAGCGTGTCGCGGATGCCCGCGACCCGGCGGTCGATCACCTTCACGTAGCGGATGAGCAGGCTCAGCAGAGCCACCACCACGAGGATCACCACGAACCCGGCGGCGATGGCGATCCACCACAACGTCTCGTCCTGTGTGGACACCCGGATCAGCCTCCCAGCCGCTCACGGCCGCGCCGCAGACCGGCGACGATGACCTCGGCGTGGTCGATGGTGGTGCGCAGCTCGGCCAGCGGCGCGGTGTTGCGTTCGGCCGCCTTGAGCTCGTCGTCGATGAGCGGCGCGGCCCGGCCGATGGAGCGCGCGAGCGCCAGGATCGGCACCACGAGCGCCACCACGACGAGCACGATGACGACCCCGATCGAAAACCCGATGATCCAGCCCGTGGTCACGACACTCCCCCTCTCACACCGACTCGCAGAAGTCGCGCACCGGCTTGAGGTTCGCGTTGACCGAGCCCAGCGCGGCGGGCACGGGCGCGGTCTCCTCCGCGATAACGCGCACGCCGCCCAGCACGCTGCCGAGCGTGCGGCGGACGTGGCGCAGGTGCAGGATCACGCGGAGCAGGCCGACGGCGGCGAACAGGATGATCAGCGCGCTGATGGCCAGGGTGGCCCAGGCGGCGGCAGGCATGGCGGAACTCCTTCAGCCCAGCAGTTTCGCGACGCTGCCGGCGTACCGGGTCGCGCCGACGGCCACTTCGCCGATGGTGCGGTCGGTGCGCGCGAGCGCCTCCGGGACGGGTTCGAGCTGCCCCGCGAGGCGCACGCCGCCCACGAGGATGTCGTCGGCCGCGGCGCGGATCCGCTCGACGGCGGCCAGCACGCGGTTGAGCAGGGCGATCACCACGGGCAGCACCACGAACAGCAGCACGGCGTTGCCGATCCACCACAGGACCACGGTTGCCTCCTCAGGCCGGGGTGCTCGGGTAGGGCGCGAAGAACCGGCGGAACACGCGCCTGAGCGCCATGAGCGTCGCCTGCAGGCCGATCGTGAACCCGCGGGCCGGGGCCGCCGCGTGGCGCGCCGCCGCCTCCCCGCGTTCGGCGCGCGCGATGGCCTCCTGCACGTTGAGGGCGAACTGGCGCATCAGCACCGACGAGACGTCGGCGATCATGCCCCGCCCGTACTGCGCGGCGGCGCCGGACACCTGCAGGTCCTGCTCGAAGTCGACGCGGGTGCCCACGTCCGCGCGGGCCAGCGTCGCCGTCACGACCATGGCCGCCTGGCCCCGGCCGCGGGCTTCGGCGCCACTCGCGTCGACCACGAGCCGGCGGGCGTCCTCGTCGCGCGAGGTGATGGCCGCGACGCCGTCGAACTTCAGCGACACCGGCCCCAGGCGGACGCCCACGCGGCCGCGGTAGTGCTCGTCGCCGAGGTCCTCGGTCAGCTCGGCGCCGGGCAGGCACGTCGCCACAGCCGGCACGTCGTCGAAGAACCGCCAGACCTTGTCCACGGGCTGCGCGACCTCGAACTGGTTGCGGATCAGCATCGGCTCTCCTTCTTGGCGTACGCGCCGGGGTCGCGCAGGAAAGCGGCGCGGCAGCCGGCGCAGCAGAAGCTGTACTCGTGGCCCTCGAACACCACCGGGTCGTCGACCTCCACGGTCATGCCGCACACCGGGTCGACGGCCGCGGCCTCGACCTGCCCCGGCGATCCGGGCGGCACCCCGCGGGCCGCCCGGATCCGCACGAGCTCGGCCAGGATCGCCACGGCGATTTCCCGGTGCGACACACTGCCGAGGTCCAGCCCGGCCGGCACCTGCACGCGGTCCAGCTCGTCGCCCGGCACGCCCCGGTCGGCGAGGTAACCGAGCACGCTCGCCCCGCGGCGGCGCGAGCCGACGAGCCCGACGTACGCCGGCCGTGCGGCGAGGGCTCGCTCCACCGACTCTTCGTCGTGGTGCCCCTGCGTCGCCACGACCACAAAGGACCGCTCGGTCACCGCGTCCAGCTCCGTGTGCTCGACGAGCTGCGCGTGCCAGCCGAGCGAACCCGCCAGCTCCACCAGCGTGTGCGCCATCGGCGAGCGCCCGACCACCACCAGGTGCGGCACGGGCTGCACCGGCTCGATGTAGACCTCCAGCGCGCCCTCGCTCTGGCACGAGATCGGCACCACCGTCATGCCTTCGGGCACCGCCGCGCCGAACTGCTCCAGCGAACCGAGCAGCAGCAGCCGGGGCGTGCCTTCGACGAGCGCCTGCCGGGCCTCGCGGATCACGGCCGGCTCGGCGCACGCGCCGCCGATCCACCCGCGCAGCTCGCCCTCGGCCGTGATGATCGCGCGGCAGCCCTGCTTGCCCGACGACGGGCCCTGGCGCCACACCACGGTCGCGAGCGCGAACGCCTCACCGCGGCGGGCCAGCTCCCCGGCGTGGGTGAGGACGTCCCAGCCGTCGGATGAGTCCATAGTAGACATCTCAGGCACCTCAGTCGTCTGTCCGCACGGGCGGCGCACCGGACACGTCGTGGCGCTGCGTCAGCGCTTCCCACACGCGGTCGGGCAGCAGCGGCATGTCGATGTTGCGCACGCCGGTGTCGTCGAGGGCGTCCATCACGGCGTTCACGAAGGCCGCCGGCCCGCCGACCGCGGCGCACTCCCCCACGCCCTTGGCGCCGATCGGGTGGTGCGGTGACGGCGTGACGACCTCGCTGTGCAGCTCGAACCCCGGCGTCTCCCACGCGGTGGGCAGCAGGTAGTCCATGTAGTTCGAGCCGACGCAGTTGCCCTCGGCGTCGAAGGTGATGAACTGCATGTTCGCCATCGCGTAGGCCTCGGTGAGCCCGCCCATGATCTGGCCCTCCACGATCATCGGGTTGATGCGCACGCCGCAGTCGTCCACGGCCACGGTGTTGAGCACGTCCCACACACCGGTCTCGGGGTCCACTTCGACCGTGACGATGTAGACCGCGAACGGCCAGGTCAGGTTCGGCGGGTCGTAGTAGGCGTGGTTCTCCAGCCCGGGCTCCATGCCGTCGGGCATGTTGCCGTACGCCGCCATCGCGCACTCCTGGATGGTCACGCCGTGCTCGGGCACCCCGCGCACCGAGAACCGGCCGAGCTCCCACTCGAGGTCCTCTTCGGACACTTCGAGCAGGTGCGCGGCGAGCTTGCGCGCCTTGGCCCGGATCTTGCGCGACACCATGGAGATCGCCGCGCCCGCGACCGGCGTGCTGCGCGAGGCGTAGGTGCCCATGCCGAACGGCGCGGTGTCGGTGTCGCCCTCCTCCACCGTGACGTCGTCGGCCGGGATGCCCAGCTCGTGGCTCACGATCTGGGCCCACGTGGTCTCGTGACCCTGCCCCTGGCTCTTCACCCCGACCCGAAGCAGCGCCTTGCCGGTCATGTGCACGCGCAGCTCGGCCGAGTCGAACATCTTGATGCCGAGGATGTCGTACTCGCGGCTGTTGCCGGCGCCGAGCGGTTCGGTCATCGTGGAGATCCCGATGCCCAGGCGCCGCCCGCGTTTGCGCGCCTCTTCCTTCTGCCGCAGGAAGTCCTCGTAGCCCACGGCTTTCAGCCCCACGTCGAGGCACGCCTCGGGCTGGCCGGAGTCCACGAGGAACCCGAACGGCGTGCGGTGCGGGAACGCGTCGGCGCGCACGAAGTTGCGCCGGCGGAACTCGGCCGGGTCCAGCCCGAGGTCTTTCGCGGCTTGGTGGACCATGCGCTCCTGGAAGAACATCGCCTCGGTGACGCGGAACGAGCAGCGGTACGCGACGCCGCCGGGCGCCTTGTTGGTGTAGGTGCCGCGCGCGGTGAGGTGCGCGGCGGGCACGTTGTAGCAGGCGAACGTCGAGTGCAGCAGCCCGATCTTGAACTTGCTCGGCTGCGCGTCGGCGAAGAACGCGCCGTGGTCGGCCTCGGCGTGCATGCGGACGCCGAGGATCTTGCCGTCTGCGCGCAACGCCATCTCGCCGTCGAGGTACATGTCGCGGGCGAACCCGGTGGAGATCAGGTTGCCGGTCTTGTCCTCGATCCACTTCACGGGCCGTTCCAGCAGGATCGAGCACAGGATCGAGCACACGTAGCCGGGGTACACGGGCACCTTGTTGCCGAAGCCGCCGCCGATGTCCGGCGAGACGATGCGGATCAGGTGCTCGGGCAGCTCGGCGACCATCGCGACGGCGGCCCGGATGATGTGCGGCGCCTGCGTGGTCATGTACACGGTGAGCTTCTGCGTCGCGCGGTCGAAGTCGGCCACGGAGCCGCAGCACTCGATCGGCGAGGGGTGCGAACGCGGGTAGTGCAGCCGCAGTTTCGAGACCACGTCGGCCTTCTCGAACGCCGCGTCCGTGCCGGTCTGGTCGCCGACTTCCCAGCGGTAGACGACGTTGTCGGCCTGACCCGCCTTGTCGTCGCGGATCAGCGGCGCGCCCTCGGCCACGGCCTGGCCGGGGTTCACGATCACGGGCAGCGGTTCGTACTCGACATCGATGGCCTCGCACGCGTCCTTGGCGATGTAGGGGTCGTCGGCGACGACACACGCGACTTCCTGGCCCTGGAACCGCACCTTGTCCGTGGCGAGCACGGCCTGGGTGTCGTAGGAGAGCGTGGGCATCCACGCGAGGTTGCGGGTCGCGGCCATCTCGCCGGTGAGCACGAGCCGCACCCCCGGGATCTCCCATGCGCGGCTGGTGTCGATCGACTTGATCCGCGCGTGCGCGAGCGGGCTGCGCAGGATCTCCATGTGCAGCATGCCGGGCAGCACGATGTCGTCGGTGTAGTTCCCGCGCCCGCGGATGAACCGGTTATCCTCCACCCGCTTGCGGCTGACGCCGAGCCCGCCGATCTTGTTCTCGTCCAACGCCTGCGACACGTCGAGCCTCCTATTCGGACCGCAGCTTGGCGGCGGCCCACAGCACCGACTTCACGATGTTCTGGTAGCCCGTGCAGCGGCACAGGTTCCCCGACAGCGCCCAGCGGACGTCCTCTTCGGACGGATCCGGGTTCTCGTCGAGCAGGGCCTTGGCCGAGAGCATCATCCCCGGCGTGCAGAAGCCGCACTGCAGGCCGTGTTCCTCGCGGAAGCCCTCCTGCAGCGGGTGCAGCTCGCTCGCCGTGGCGAGCCCCTCGACCGTGGTGACCTCGTGCCCGTCGGCCTGCACCGCGAGCATCGTGCACGACTTCACCGCGCGGCCGTCGACGAGCACGGTGCACGCGCCGCAGTTGGTGGTGTCGCAGCCCATGTGCGTGCCCGTGAGGCGCAGGCCCTGGCGCAACAGGTGCGCGAGCAGCAGCCGCGGTTCGCACTCGACCACGCGGCGCTCGCCGTTGACCGTGACCGTGATCCGGCGGATCGGGACGTCGCCGGTGGTTTCCTCGTGGATCTCGTGGACGCTCGTCATGCCGCTTCCTCCCCGGTGCGGCCCAGCGCGCGCACCACGAACGTGCGCACCACGTGCCGCTTGAACTCGGCCGTGCCGCGGTGGTCGGTCTTCGGGCGGGCCGCCGCGGCGGCCAGGTCCGCGGCTTCCGCCACGCTGTCCGGCGTCAGCGGGCCGCCCACGAGCGCGTGCTCGGCGTCGGTGGCTTCGATCGTCGAACCGCCGACGCCGGTGAGGGCGATGCCGGCGCGGGTGACCGTGCCGGCCTGCGTCTCCACCGCCACGGCGACGCCGACCGTCGCGAAGTCGCCGACCCGCCGTTCCAGCTTGAGGTAACCGCCCGCGGGTGTACCGCGGGGTGCGGGAATGACAGCCTCCACGGCGATCTCGTCGGGCGCCAGCGCGTTCTGGAACGGGCCGAGCACGAAGTCGCGCGCGGCGATGCGGCGCCGGCCGGCGGGCCCTTGCGCGACGATCGACCCGTCCAGCGCCAGCACCACCGAAGCCCAGTCGCCCTGGGGATCGGCGTGGCACAGCGAACCGACCAGCGTGCCGCGGTTGCGCACGATGGGATCGGCGATCAGCGGCGCCGCGGCGGCCATCGTGGGCTGCACGGACTTGAGCAGCTGCGAGCGTTCGAGATCGGCGTGCCGGCACAGCGCGCCGACGTGGAGGTTGCCCTCGGCGTCGAGCTCGTGGTGGGCGAGGCCGGGGACGTTGTTGATGTCGACGACGAGCGCGGGTGCGGCAAAACGCAGCTTCATCAGTGGTACCAGGCTCTGCCCACCGGCGAGGACCTTGGCCTCGTCGCCGCCCGTGCGCAGCAGGTCAAGCGCCTCGGGCAGGGAACGCGGTGCTTCGTAGCGGAACCGGGACGGGTACACGCGGGCCTCCTCAGGCGTTCTCGGGAGGTTCGGCCACGGCCGTGGGCAGCGTGTCCTCTTCCGGGTCCGGCCGAGGCCGTTGGTGCGGTGGCCACGGCCCGGCGACCGGGCGGCCCGCCACCTTCAGGAAGTCCACGAGGTCGGGCCACGCCCACACGGTCGGGCCCGGGCCCTGCTTCGGTGCGTCCTCGACGAGCTCGAACAGCCGGGGGTTGCCGCGGCTGTGCCCGTCGGACTCGATCCGCATGACGCGCACCTGCTTCCGCCGTTGGTCAGCTGCTGTGATGCTCCACCCGGACCACGGACGCGACAATCCGCGATTAACCCTTTGCTTAACCCCGCGCCGAGCTGGGCGGAACCGGTGCATATACCTGTTGCCAATCCGACCAAAAGTAGGCAGACCCCGGGCATGACGTAACCGTTGCTACGAAAGCTCGGAGCCGTGGCTGTGGTCGGATTGGTAACCAACGGCGCAGTAGGTCATCGGTTAATCCGCTGTTGCGGCGGGCCCGCGCGGCGGGGACGATCGACCGTCATGCAGGTGCCGGCGCAGTTCGAGTACGAGCGGGCCACGAGTGTCGAGCACGCGCTGGCGCTGCTGGCCAAGTACGGTCCGGAAAGCCGCGTGATCGCAGGCGGGCACAGCCTGATCCCGATGATGAAGCTGCGCCTGGCCCGGCCCGAAGCGCTCGTGGACGTCAACGAGCTCACCGAGCTGTCCGGGATCGAGGTCGCCGACGGCGAGCTGCGCATCGGCGCGCTGGTGCGGCACGCGGAGCTGCTGGCCTCGGCCGAGGCCGGCGCGCTGTTCCCGGTTCTGGCCGACGCCGAGCGCGTGATCGCCGACCCGATCGTGCGCAACCGCGGCACGATCGGGGGTTCGCTGTGCCAGGCCGACCCGTCGGAGGACCTGTCGGCCGCCTTCGCCGCCGTGCGGGCCAACGCCGTGATCCGCGGGGAGGAAGGCACGCGAACCGTGCCCGTGCGCGAGTTTTTCACCGGGCCCTACAGCACGGTCGTCGGTCCCGCCGAGCTGCTCGTGGAGCTGCGACTGCCGATCCGCGAGGGCAGCGGCAGCGCGTACGCGAAGGTCGGCCGCCGGGCGGGTGACTGGGCGGTGGCGGCCGCCGGGGCCGAGCTCGTGCTCGAAGGCGACGACGTGGGCGAGGCCGGCATCGGGCTCACCGCGGTCGGCGCGCCGCGGTTCGTCGCGGCCGAGGCAGAGGATTTCCTGCGCGGTGGCGCCGCTTCGGCGGAACGCTTCGAGAAGGCCGGGGTCATCGCGGCCGAGCACTGCTCCCCCGCCGCCGACCAGCGCGGCCCGGCGGACTACAAACGCCACCTCGTCGCCACGCTCACCACACGGGCGTTGCACCGGGCGGCGGAACGGGCCGGAGGCTGACGGGCGTGGAGATCACGGTGACGGTCAACGGCGAACCCCACCGCCGCACGGTCGAGCCGCGCCTGCTGCTCGTGCACCTCCTGCGCGACGACCTCGGGCTCACCGGCACGCACTGGGGCTGCGACACCTCCAACTGCGGCACCTGCGTGGTGTGGCTCGACGACCTGCCGGTGAAGTCGTGCACAGTGCTGGCGGTGATGGCCGACGGCAAGCGGGTGCGCACCGTCGAGGACCTCGGCCACGGCGCGCAGCTCGACCCCGTGCAGCAAGGTTTCGTGGCGTGCCACGGGATCCAGTGCGGCTTCTGCACGCCGGGGATGCTGATGACCGCGCGCTGGCTGCTCGACCGCGACCCGGATCCGAGCGAAGACGTGATCCGCGAAGCGATCTCCGGGCAGCTGTGCCGCTGCACCGGTTACGAGAACATCGTCCGCTCGATCCGGTGGGCGGCCGAGCACCCGGACGGGGAAGCCCCATGACCTACGGTTCGCTGCCCCGCAAGGAAGACGCGCGCTTCGTGCGCGGACGCGGCACGTTCCTCGACGACTTCGTGCTGCCCGGGATGCTGCACGGCGCGATCCTGCGCAGCCCGCACGCCCACGCGCGCCTCGTGTCGGTGGACACCAGCGCGGCCGAGGCGCACCCCAAGGTCCGCGCCGTGCTCACCGGGAAAGACCTGGCCGAACGCGGGATGGCGTGGATGCCGACGCTCTCGCACGACGTACAGGCCGTGCTGGCCACCGACAAGGTCCGGTTCCAGGGCCAGGAGATCGCGTTCGTCGTCGCCGAAGATCGGTACGCGGCAAGAGACGCACTCGAGCTGATCGACGTCGAATACGAGCCGCTGCCGGTGGTCGTCGACGCGCCGGCCGCGCTCGCCGCCGGCGCCGCCGTGATCCGCGACGACCTCGGCAAGGCCGACAACCACGTGTTCGACTGGTCCTCCGGCGACGAGGAAGCGACGGAAGCCGCGTTCGCGAAAGCGGACGTGGTGGCCCGGCAGGACATGCTCTACCCACGCGTGCACCCGGCGCCGCTGGAGACGTGCGGCGCCGTGGCCGACATCGACGCGATCACCGGCAAGCTCACGGTGTGGGCCACGGCGCAGGCGCCGCACGCGCACCGGATCCTGTACTCGCGGATCACCGGCCTGCCCGAGCACCGGATCCGCATCGTCGCGCCCGACATCGGCGGCGGTTTCGGCAACAAGGTCGGGATGTACCCGGGGTACCTGTGCGCGGTGGTCGGTTCGATGGTCACCGGGCGGCCGGTGAAGTGGACCGAAGACCGGTCGGAGAACCTGATGAGCACGTCGTTCGCCCGCGACTACCACATGCGCGGCGAGATCGCGGCGACGCGCGACGGCCGGCTGCTCGGGCTGCGCGTGCGCGTGCTCGCCGACCACGGCGCGTTCAACGGCACCGCACAGCCCGCGAAGTTCCCCGCCGGGTTCTTCCACGTGTTCACCGGCTCCTACGACCTGCCGGCCGCGTTCTGCTCGGTCACCGGCGTGTACACGAACAAGGCGCCCGGCGGCGTCGCGTACGCGTGCTCGTTCCGGATCACCGAGGCCGTGTACGTGGTCGAGCGGATGATGGACGTCCTCGCGCGTGAGCTGGGGCTCGACCCGGCGGAGCTGCGCATGCGCAACCTGCTGCGGCCCGAGCAGTTCCCGTACACGTGCGCCACGGGCTGGCAGTACGACTCGGGCGACTATCCGCGCGCACTGACGCTGCTGAAGGAGATCGCGGGCTACGACGAGCTACGCCGGGAGCAGGCCGAGAAACGCGCCCGCGGCGAGCTGATGGGCCTCGGGCTGAGCTTCTTCACCGAGGCCGTGGGCGCCGGCCCGCGCGAGCACATGGACATCCTCGGCTTCGGCATGGCCGACGGCGCCGAGCTGCGCGTGCACCCGTCCGGCTCGGCCGTGCTGCGCCTGTCCTGCATGTCGCAGGGCCAGGGCCACGAGACGACGTTCGCGCAGCTCGTGTCGGCCGAGCTCGGCATCCCTCCCGACGAGGTCGAGGTCGTGCAGGGCGACACCGACAACACGCCGTTCGGCCTCGGCACCTATGGCTCGCGTTCGACGCCGGTGTCGGGCGCGGCCGCCGTCACGGTGGCGCGAAAGGTGCGCGAACGCGCGCGGCAGGTCGCGTCGGCGATGCTCGAGGTGAGCCCGGACGACCTCGAGTGGGAACGCGGGCGCTGGTTCGTGCGCGGTGTCCCCGGCCGTGGGCACACCATCCGCGAGATCGCGTTGGCCGCCCACTCCGACCTGGCGTTGCCCGACGGCGTGGAGGGACAGCTCGACGCGAGCGCCGTGTACAGCCCGCCGAACCTCACGTATCCCTTCGGCGCGTACCTGTGCGTGGTCGACGTCGACGCGGACACCGGCCAGGTGCGCGTGCGCCGCTTCATCGCCGTGGACGACTGCGGCGTGCGGATCAACCCGATGATCGTCGCGGGCCAGGTGCACCGTGGCCTCGCCGACGGCATCGGGATGGCGCTGATGGAGCTGATGGCGTTCGACACCGACGGAAACCACCTCGGCGGCTCCTTCATGGACTACCTGCTGCCCACGGCTTTGGAGTGCCCGTCCTGGGAGCTCGGCGAGACCGTCACGCCCTCGCCGCACCACCCCATCGGCGCGAAGGGCATCGGCGAGTCCGCGACCGTCGGCTCGCCCGCGGCCGTGGTCAACGCGGTGGTCGATGCGCTGGCCCCGTTCGGGGTGCGCCACGCCGACATGCCGCTGACGCCGGCCGCGGTCTGGCGGGCGATGCGCGGCTCACCGCTGCGAGCTGACCTGGCCATCTCCTGGGCGGGGTGAACCCGCGGGGCCGCAGATCCGTGTTCGAGGTGAGGGACGCGGAAAGGAATCGCCATGACGACGACACCGCTCAACGGCCGGGCGCTCGCTCTGTTGCGCGCCGTCGCGGCGGGTCGCGCCGAGCTCGGCGCCGGCAGGGAACCCGACCTGCGGATCGACGGCCTGCTCTGCTCCGACCAGCCCACCGCGCACGCGCTCACGCACGCCGGGCTCGTCCGGCCGGTGCGGGAAGTCGCTCCCGGGCGCTGGGTGCCGGCCGAGCTCACGCCGGCCGGGGCACAGGCGCTGGACGACCTGAACTCCGCCGCCTGAGGAACACCACCTTGGCCGCCGCCGTCGGGCTCAGCCTGTGGTGACCGGCGAGCGCGGAAACGCGATCACCGCACCGAGACTGATCAGCGCGACCGCCACCATGTACAGCGACACCGACAGCGACGTGCCGGTCGACGTCTGCAGCGCCGTCGCGATCAGGGGCGCGAAACCACCACCGAGGACCGCGCCCACGGCGTACGCGAACGAGGCGCCGCTGTAGCGGTAGCGCGGCTCGAACAGCTCCGCGAACAGCGCCGACTGCGGCCCGTACGTCGCGCCCAGGCCGAGGTTCAGCACGACCACCGCGACCCCGAGCAGCCACGGCTGGCGCGTGTCGACGAGCAGGAAGAACGGGATCGACCACACGACGAGCAGCACCGAACCCACGAGGTACACCCGTTTTCGCCCGACGCGGTCCGACCAGATCGCGCCCGCGATGATGCTCACGAGCCACACGACACTGCCGACGATGATCTCCACCAGCATCGTGGTGCTGCTCAGCTTCAGCACGGAAGTGCCGTAGGACAACAGGTACGCGAAGAAGACGTAGCCCAGCGCGGTGTTGGCGATGAAGCTGAGCGCCGCCACGGTCACCTCACGCGGGCGGCGGCGCAGCACGTCGACGATCGGCACGCGGCTGCGTTCGCCGGTCTCCCGCAGCCGCGCGAACACGGGACTTTCGGCCACGCGCAAGCGGATCACCAGGCCCACGACGACCAGCACGAGACTGACCAGGAACGGCACGCGCCAGCCCCACGACCGGAATTCCTCCGGTGACAGGGAGCTCGTCACCGCGAAGAACACCAGCTGCGCGATGATCAGCCCGGCGGGCACGCCGATCTGGGAGAACGAACCGTACCGCCCGCGCCGGCCCGCCGGTGCGTGCTCGACGGCCATCAGCGCGGCGCCACCCCACTCGCCGCCGGCCGAGATGCCCTGCAGCACGCGCAGCACCACCAGCAGCACGGGCGCGAGCACGCCGGCCTGCGCGAACGTGGGCAGTACCCCGACCGCGGCCGTCGCGAGCCCCATCAGGACGAGCGATGCGACCAGCATCGCCTTCCGCCCGACCCGGTCGCCGAAGTGGCCCCACACGATCCCGCCCAGGGGCCGCGCGACGAAGCCCACGCCGAGCGTCGCGAACGCCGCCAGCGTGCCCGACGCCGGGGAGAGCGACGGGAAGAACAACTTGTTGAACACCAGCGCGGTGGCGGTGCTGTAGATGAAGTAGTCGTACCACTCGATCGTCGTGCCGATCGCGCTCGCCACCGCGACGCGGCGCACCTGCTCGCCGCGCACCAGGACCTGCTCAGCCATCCCGTCCTCTCCCCCGTTGATCAACCCGGCGAGCATAGTCCGCGCAGGTCGAGGGGGAAACGGCCAATCCTCGCCAGGGTGCCCGCCCGTCCCGTCAGTTCTTCCCCATCCGCACCAGCGAGCTCAGCGAGGCGTCCGGCAGGTACGCGCGCGCGAGCGCGACGCCGATCCGCGGCAGGTCGGCCTCCTCGCGGTAGGCGAGGTACATCGGCACGTAGCGGGGCTTGAACTTCGTCTTGAACGCGTGCAGCGAACGGAACCCGTAGTAGGGCTCCATCGCTCCGCCGAACGAGTCGAGGAGTCGTTCGAGCGGCGCGGCGGGCGGCGCCTCCGGGGCGCGGGCCAGCGGGGCGCCCGACAGCGAGACGAAGCGCGCGCCCTCGGCGCGGAACGCCTGGCAGGACGAGGCGATGAGGAACTCCACCACGGGCCGGAACCCGTTGCCGCGGCGGCGCATCACGTCGAGCGTCCAGCCCTCGACCTGCCCGTCGCCGCCGTACACGGGCAGCCACGACGTGACGCCCTGGACCACGCCGTCCGTGTCCACGGCCAGGCCGACGCGGACGCGCGGGTCCAGCGCCTCGTCCACGCCGCCGAGGGTGAAGCCCATCTCGGGCATCCCCTTGTCCCCCACCCACTCCTCGGAGATCGCGCGCACCTGCGCGACAAGCGACCACGGTTCGTCGGCCAGCGTCACCAGGCGGAAGGTGACGCCCTCCTTCACCGCGCGGTTGAGCGCCGAGCGCACGGTCTGCCACGCCTTCCCGCGGAACTCCAGGTCCTCGAGGTCGACGAGGGTGTCCTCGGCGACCTGCACGCGCGCCCAGCCGAGCGAGTCCGTGACGGCGGTGGTCTCGTCGGTGACGGAGAACAGGCACGGCACCAGCCCGGAGTTGTCGCACAGCTCGGCGAACGCCCTGATCGTGCCGGCGGTGTTGGGGCCGATCGGGTCGCCGAGGGCGATGGCCACCCCGGCGTGGCGGCGGTAGGCGAGGTAGCACTCGGCGTCGGGGCCGAAGAAGTGGGAGTTCTCCGGCCAGAGGGTCATCCAGGACAGCGTGCCGCCGCCGTGGCGTTGCAGCAGCTCGGTGGCGCCGTCGACGTCGCGGGAGCCGAGCGCGCGGCGCCGCTTCCGCCGGGAGGGGACGCGGAATGCCCCGCGCGCGGCGATGAGCAGCGTCAGCATGGCGCCCCAGAGCACGGCGTCGGCGATGAGGAACGACGCGTTTTCGATCGTGTAGGCCAGGCCGAAGATCTCCGCGACGAGCACGACCACGGCGATCACGACGCCGAGCGCCACGATCAGCGAGGCGAGCCCCACCGCCCATCGCCAGGCGGCGCGTTTGCCGCGCCGCAGGCCGTTGATCATCAACGCGATCACCACGAGCACGATCGCCAGCTCCGGCACCGAGTCGGCCTGGTCCGCCGTGGAGCCGAGCGGGCTGACGCCGGGCGCGATGCGCACCACGATCTGCACCGCGCCCGCGATGACGAGACCGGTGACCGCCAGCAGCCGCCACTCCCGCCGCGTCGGGCGGCCCGTGGAGCGCAAGCGTTTCGGGCCCGCGAGCCGGCGCGCGAGCGGCAGCGTGAGGCCGACGGCAAGCAGGTGTTCCAGGTCGGCGAGCGTGCCGATGTAGAGGATCGACACCCCGACGTACACGCACAGCAGCGCGCGCAACCGCAGCCGCCACGGTGAGCGGATGGTCGCGCTGACCACGGCGACCACGGCGAGTGCGCCCGCGGAGAACCCGACGTCGGTGCGGCCGGCGAGCTGCGTCGCCCATTCCCAGCCGGTGCCGCGCAGCGCGAGCAGGATCAGCGAAGCGCCGAGGGTGGCGGCCAGCTGCGCGCCCACGGCGATCGCGGCGGTCCGGCGCGTTCCCAGCCGTGCTTCGGATGGGCCGACGAGCAGGGCGAACCCGCCGGCCACCGGCAGGTAGAAGAGCGGGGTCAGCGCGAAGAACGGGCCGGTGAGGAACGTCCACCAGCGGCCGTCGAGGAGCGAGGGCAGGCCGTAGGACACCTGCGGGAACCACTCGCGCGTCTCGACGGCGCTCCACAGCGTGCCCGTCGCCAGGCCGAGCGCGACCATGGCCACGACAACGGCCGTGGTGAACGGGGCGCGCCGCCACAGCACCAGCGCGATCGACCGTGCGCGGCTGAGGAACTCGGGGGTTTTCGCGTGCTCGACGGTCGCGGTGTGTTCTGCCATGGTTGCCGGCCCGGTCCGCGGTCTCAGTACTGCGGCGGCGGGGTCGGCGTGGTCGGCTCCGGGGCCTGGCTGCGGGGCCGGCCCATCGCGAGCGCGACGATGGCGGCCACGACCAGGACCAGCCCGCCGATGAGGAAGCCGAGCGCGTAGCCGAAGAGGCCCGGCAGGTTCAGGTTGACGCTGAGGCGGGAGTCCACGCCGGGTGTGCCGTCGGCGTTCATCACGACCGCGCGGTAGTCGCCGTCGGTGATCTGCCAGGTCACGTCGGTCGCCCCGGACGCGACCCAGAACGGCTGGGTGGCCGGCGGGAACGCCAGTGCCGTGCCGTCGCGGCGGACGGCGTCGAGCGCGAACGGGTCGAGGTTGAAGTTGCGCGCCTGCTCGATCGCCACCCCGGTCAGGTACCGGTCGACGTCCGCGGCGGGCCCGATGCCGATGAACAGGCCGGACGAGTTGCCGCCCGTCGCGTGGACGCTCACCGAGGGCGACCCGAGCGCGCGGGTGAGCCGGCCGGTGTCGGTGATCTGCGCCGTGTCGGTCACGATGGCCGCGGTCGGGGTCGTGACGTCGTGCTCCCCCGACTTCAGCGACCCGCCGGAGCCGAACACGAGCAGCAGGACACCGCCCCCGATGGCCAGGCACACGCCGATCACGAGCACGACCACCGCGATGACGATCACGGCGATCCGCGCGGGGCTGCGGCGCGGCGGATAGGTCTCAGTCATCGGCGCCTCCCCGGCTCGAAGACAGCTCTCGGCAGGCGATCCCCGACCTCAGCGGTCCTCGGGTGTCCTTTGTGGTCGGTGGTGACCAGGAAGGGCCACGCGGTGGAAACTCACCCGTCGAGCTCGCTGCGCGCCAGTTCCCCGCACGATGCGACGCCGGGCTTCGTGGGGCACGCCTCGGCCCGGCGACCGAGGAACATCGGCGCAGCATGAATCGGATGGTAACCCCGGTTTCGGGCACCTCCGGCCGGCTCGGGACCGGGCACCGGCCGGATCCCCGCGCTGCTCGGCGTGGATCCGCGGGGCCGGATTCACCGCGGGCGGCTGGGCACGGGCGTCGCGCACGTCGACGTCCTGGTCGCCTTCTCGGGGATCGATGCTGCTGCCTGCGGCGTGCCGGTGCGTCGGCGATCGGGCCTGATTCGGGTGGGCACGGTTCGGGAATCCTCTTGCGGTGCACCGGTTCGGCGGCGCTCACCAGCTTCGGCCATCCGCCCCCGCTCGACGTTCGAGCCACGCGATGACGACCCCCGCCGTGCGCCGAGCCGGGCTCTCTGACGCCGCGGTGCCTGCACCGGCCTTCGGACCGGGTCTCGATCACGTGCGGCCGCGGTGCTGCTGACGGCCTCTTCGGGCGATTGGCTACCGGCTGTGAAAAGTGCATCCGCAACCGGGTGCGTCAGCGCCGGTCGATCGTCGCCGGCGGCCAGAGTCCCTGGACGGCACAGCCGGCGGCGACCAGCCGCCCGCCCGCGTGACGTCGTGACCCGCGTCGGCCAGGCCCGTCAGCAGCCCGGTGAGCCACGCGATGCCCGCGATCCCCCTCCGCCCAGGACCAGCGCGCCGGTCACCACGGCAGCTCGCCGTGGCGGTCGGAAAACGTGCCGGTAGGACCGTTCGCGCCGATGCTCGCCAGGCGCACGATCGCGTCGGTGCCCTCCTCGGCGGTCTGGATCCCGTCGCCGCTCATGCCGTGCATCTCGGTCGCGGTGAACCCGGGATCCACCGCGTTCACGCGGATCCCCGGCAGCCCCTTGGCGTACTGCACGGTCAGCATCCCCACCGCCGCCTTCGACGACGCGTACGCCGGCAACGGAAACCGCGACTCGTGCCGCTCGGGGTTGTTCACCGTCCCGAACGACCCCAGGCCGCTGCTCACGTTCACGATCACCGGCGCGTCGGACCGTCGTAGCACCGGCAGGAACGCGTGGATCGTCCGGACCACACCGAACACGTTGACGTCGAAGATCTCCCGCATGTGCCCCACCGTCGCGTCTTCGGGCTTGAGCATGCCCTCGAACGCGCCCGCACAGTTCACGAGCACGTCCAACTCGGTCAACCGGCCGGCCGCCGCGGCAACGGACTCGTCGTCGGTCACATCGAGCTGCAGGAACTTCGCCCCGAGCTGATCCGCGGCCTCGCGGCCCCGCGTAGCGTCCCGCGCTCCGATGTAGACAGTGTGCCCGCCGGCGATCAACCTGCGCGCGGCTTCCGGCCGAGACCCCTGGCGCCGCCGGTGATGGTCATGGATTCTTCCCCCGTCAGCTGTCGGTCTTGTGCAGCTTCAGCACGCGGCCGGTGACGGGGTTCGCCATTGCCCGCAGATACGCCTGCGCCACCTCGGCCGCGGCACGGGCGTGAAACCGGGGAAATACGGGTGGTAGGCCGTGGATTCGGTGAGGACCGTCGGGCTGACGCAGTTGATGCGCACGCCCCGCGGCAGCTCCGTCGCCGCCGCCTTGACGAACCCCTATCACTGCGTGCCTGTCATTAGATGCCTCCTGTGTCAGTGACTGACATTTCAGCATTGCACGCCATCGGGTGGCTCGTCCACCGGGGGTAGCGCCCGTCACTCCACCTTCGGCGGGCACGGCGGAGAGAGAGTTCTGGCACGATCACGGCGTGGCCCCCGCTCACGACCCGTCCGCGTCGCTGCAACTCCTGGTCTGCCGCGAGATCAGCGCGGTCAGCTTCGTCCGCGACTACGTCGAACTGCATTTCGACGGACCCGTCTTGCGAGCGCTCACGAACCCGTTTGGGATGTACGGCTGCCGCGCATGGCGCTTTCCCGAAGGACAGTCGCTGGTCGTCATGCGCTATTTCGTCGGCAACGTGATCGACGGCTACGAAGTGGTCCCCCACAGCTACCTCGCGGTCGACTCCGGCGAGCATCGCTTCGCCATCCCGCTGGACGACGACTCCCGCAGCGGCCCCGAAGCAGCCCATCTCGTCGGGGTCGATGAAAACGGTCAGCCCGACGCGCGACTGTTGTCGGTCTGGTAGCGAGGACATCATCGACTGACTGACTGACTGACTGCCACCGCCGACCGCATCTCGGGGCCAGGACAACCCGCTGGTGCGATCAGGGCGACAGAGGAACTTCCACCTCACCCGGCACCCGATCCGGCCTCAACCCCCGCCAAGCCGTGTGCCGAAGCCGCTGGTCGCCCGGAGTCAGGCGGCGGTACACCACCTCGCCGACGAGCGAAGGTGCCAGCCAATGCGCCCCCCGGGCCCGGTCCCGGGGCACCACGTTGGCGAACGGGCTCGCCGGCCGCTCCAACGGCGCCAGCGTCTCCCGCAGATCCACCAGCATCTGCTCGGTGAACCCCGTCCCCACATCACCCAGGTACAGAAGATCGCCCGTCGCAGGATCGTGCGCACCGAGAAGCAAAGCGCCCAGGGTCGAAGCGCGACGCCCCTGGCCCGGCCGCCAGCCCCCGAGCACGACTTCCGTGGTGCGGATCAGCGGGTGCTTCAGCCACTCCGGGCTCCGCCGGCCGGGGTGGTACCGCGAAGCTCGCGCCTTGACCACCAGGCCTTCGAGCATCGTCTTCTGAGCCACGTCCAGCAGGTCCTGCGGCGACATCCCCTGCGCCGACAAGTCCGTGTGGGAGTAGGACGGGGTGATGGCCGCCAGGCGGCGGTCCAACGGCGCAAGTGACTCAAGAACACCCCGACGTTCGTCGTACGGAGCGTCCAAAAGCGAATCACCGCCGAGCCACAGCACGTCGAACACGAAGTACGACACGGAACGCTGGGAACTGTCGTGGTTCTGCAGCAGCCCGAAGTCGGGATGCCCCTGCTCGTCGAGAGCCACGATCTCGCCGTCGAGCACCGCGGGCCGCCCGCCCAGCGCGTCGCCGAACACGCCCAGCAGCTCGGGGAAGCGCCCGGTGAAGTCGTTGTTGTTGCGGCTTGTCAGCACGGTGGTGCCGTCGGGGGCGACGCGCATGATGGAGCGGTAGCCGTCCCACTTGAACTCGTAGGCGTAGTCCGGGCTGTCGCGCAGGAGGCCGCCGTCGGGGGTCGCGAGCATCGGCTCGATCGGGGCCGGCACGCGCGACCGCTCAGCACCGCCTGCCATGCCGGCCTCCCGCCTCGGACGTCCCGCTCGCCCCACCGTAAGGCGAACCGAGCGGAAACGTCCACAGTAGTCACCCGCCGTGCGTGCTGCCGCTCTGGTATTCGGTGTAGGTGTACGGGTTGTCCAGGACCTTCGCCGCGGGAACGTCGGGGTTCATCCCCTGCTCCCAGGCCTCGTCGCCCAGCTGCGCACGCAGGTGTTCGACCGTCGCGTCCACCGTGCGGCGCACCGCCGCGAGGTCGGCGTCCACGAGGCGGCCGTCGCGCTTCACGATGCGGCCGTCGACCAGCACGGTGTGCACGTCGCCGCGCTGGGCCTGGAACGCGATGTGGCCGTGGGGATTGAGCAGCGGGAACGACACGGGCGAGTGATCGTTTTTCACCAGCACCAGGTCGGCCTTCTTGCCGACCTCGACGCTGCCCAGCTCGGCCTCCCGCCCGAGTGCCCTGGCGCCGCCGCGGGTGGCCCACTCCACGACCTGGTCGGCGCGCAGCGCGGCGTGCGTGACGGTGTCGCCCTTCGCGTGCGCCTCAAGGTGCTCGCGGGACCGGTCGGCGCCCAGCGTGGTGCGCATGGCGGAGAACAGGTCGCCGCTCCACCACACCGAAGTGTCCATCGACAGCGACACCGGGATGCCGTGCGAGCGCAGCGCCCAGGTGGGCGGGTAGCCCTGGCCCGCGCTCTGCTCGCTCTCGGTGGACACCGACACCGAGCCGCCGGTCGCGGCGATCCGGTGGTACGAGTCGGCCGAGAGCGACGCGCCGTGCACGTAGATCGTCTCCGGCGTCATGAAGCCGTGGTCGTGCATGAGGCGGATGCCGTCGTCGCCGGTCGCGCCCCACACGCCCGCGTGCGTGGTCACGGGGACGCCGAGCTCGCGCGCGACCTCGAACGCCGGCTTCTCCGGGAACGCCGGGTCGCCGGTCACGTCGAACGCCAGCTGGAAGCCGAGCATCGGGTCGCCGGTCATGCGGCGCGCGACGAACTCGCGGAACTCGGGCGTGGCGGTCCAGTGCGCCGGCGCGTCCTGGATGTTGCCGTATGCCAGCACGAACCGGCCCGGCACGGCCTGCAGCGCGTCCACGGCCGCGTCGGCGTGCTCGGTCGTCTGCAGCCCGTGCGACCAGTCCACTGTGGTCGTCACGCCGGCATCGAGCGCTTCCCAGGCGGACAGCACGTTGCCCGCGTAGACGTCGGCCGGGCGGAACGTCTTGCCGTGTTCGAGGTAGTACCAGACGAAGTACTGCGTCAGCGTCCAGTCGGCGCCGTAGCCGCGCATCGCCGTCTGCCACATGTGCCGGTGCGTGTCGATCATGCCCGGCATCACGATGCCGCCGGTCGCGTCGATCTCCACGGTGCCTTCGGGCACGGCCAGCTCCGGGCCGACGGCGGTGATCGTGTCGCCGGTGACCAGCACGTCGTGCCCGGGCAGCACGCGGCGGGTGGCGTCGACGGTCAGCACGGTCCCGCCGCGCAGGACGACCGGCCGGCCGGTGGGCTCGCTCATGGCTGCCTCTCTTCCACGCCGGAGCCCCCACGGACCCCTGACGCGTACAATCGTCCGCTTGACGGACAACCAGTGGGGTGCAGACACTTTTGCGCACCGCGGAGCCCCTGTCAATGCCCGGCCGGGCCCCGGCGTCGCGCGAGGCTGGGCGACGCTGTCCGTCTCGCGGACAGCGAGCGGATACGCTTCGCGGGACGCAGTGCCCGCCAGGCCGTGAGGAGGTCGTGCCATGCCACGAGAGGGAACCGGTCCGGACTTCATCGAGGCGCTCGCCCGCGGGCTCGAAGTGATCGCCGCCTTCCGGCCCAACCAGCCGGTGATGACGCTCGCCGAGGTCGCGACCGCCACGAAGCTGGCCCGCCCCACCGCGCGGCGGATCCTGCTGACGCTGGAAGAACTCGGCTACGTGCGCGCGGCCGAGCGTGGTTACGCCCTCACGCCCCGCGTGCTCGAGCTCGGCGTCGCCTACGTGCGGTCGATGGGCCTGTGGGACATCGCGCGCCCGCACCTGGAGAAGCTCGTGGCGCAGACGAACGAGTCCTGCTCGATCGCGCAGCTCGACGGGTCCGACATCGTCTACGTGGCCCGGGTTTCGGTGCCGAAGATCGTGTCGCTGGCCGTGCAGATCGGCACCCGGTTCCCGGCGTTGCCGACATCGCTGGGCAAAGTCCTGCTCGCTGCCCTGTCACCCGAGGAGCTCGAGACGACCCTCGCCGAGCCGACGCGCTCCGGGCTCGTGCCGCGCTGGCAGCCCGGTCACGCCGAACGCGACGCCGAGCTGCGTGAGGTCCGCGCCCGCGGCTGGGCGCTGACCGACGAGCAGCTCACCCTCGGCATCCGCTCGGTGGCGGCGCCGCTGCGCGACGGGTCCGGCCGCGTGATCGCGAGCGTCAACGTCAACTGCCACGCCGCCGAGACCCCGGTCGACCGCCTGATCGGCCACCACCTGCCACTGCTGCTGCAGGCCGCGGGCGACATCAGTGCGGACTTCGCGCGCCTGCAGGACGTGCCCCACAGTGCTGCCGCCACCGCGCCGGCCGTGTCCTGACCCACGCTTGACCGGCGCGCCGCACTGGCGCAGACTCTCGGTTGGACGACTCGGACGGACACTGGTCCGCCTGACGGACGCGAAGAGAGGCGAAGTATGGAAGACTCCCCGGCGGGAGCGGGCACCGGACCGCTGTCGGGGCTGCTGGTGGCGGACTTCTCCCGGGTGCTGGCCGGCCCGTACGCCACGATGCTGCTCGCCGACCTCGGCGCCGAAGTCGTGAAGGTCGAGGGCCCACAGGGCGACGAGACCCGCACCTGGATGCCGCCGGTGCGCGGCGAGACCTCCACCTACTACCTCGGCGTGAACCGCGGCAAGCGCTCCATCGCCCTCGACCTGCGAGACGAGGCCGACGCGGCGCTCGGGCGCGAGCTCGCCGCCCGGGCCGACGTGCTCATCGAGAACTTCAAGCCCGGCGGCCTCGCCAAGTACGGCCTCGACTACGAAACCGTCCGCGCCCTCAACCCCGGCCTCGTCTACGCGTCGATCACCGGCTTCGGCTCCGGCGCGGGCAGCCACGTGCCCGGTTACGACCTGATGGTGCAGGCGATCTCCGGCCTGATGAGCCTCACCGGCGACCCCGCCGGGCCGCCGTACCGCGCCGGCATCTCCGTGTTCGATGTGATGGCCGGCAACCACGCCGTGATCGGCATCCTCGCCGCGCTGCGCCACCGCGACGCGACCGGCGCCGGCCAGCTCGTGGAGGTCAACCTGCTGTCCTCGGCGCTCACCGGGCTGGTGAACCACAGCTCCGCCTACGTCGCGGGGGGCGTGGTCCCCTACCGGATGGGCAACGCGCACCCCAGCGTGTTCCCGTACGAGCCGCTGCCGACCGCCGACGACGACATCATCGTCGCCGCGGCCAACGACGGCCAGTTCCGCAAGCTGTGCGACGTGCTCGCCATCCCGGAGATCGCCGAAGACCCGCGCTTCACGCACAACGCCGACCGCACGCGCAACCGCGAGGAGCTGCGCCCGATCCTCGTCGAGCGCCTGTCCACCCGCGGCGCCGTCGACTGGTTCGAGGCCCTCACAGCCGTGGGCGTGCCGTGCGGCCCGATCTCCACGATCGACGGCGGCTTCGCGATGGCCGAGCGGTTCGGGCTCGATCCCGTGGTCGAAGTCGGCGAAGGCGACCGCGCGGTGCCCACGACGCGCCACCCGCTGCGGCTCTCGGCGACCCCGGCGTCCTACCGGCTGCCGCCGCCGGAGCTCGACGAGCACGGTGCCGAGCTGCGCGCCTGGCTCCGTACCCCGCGAGAGGAATCCGAGTGAGCGAACCGCCCGTGTACGAGACGGCGCTCGGAGCGTCGTCGCTCGACAAGATCACCCTGCTCGGCCAGGACCTGGCCCACGACGTGATGGGCAAGGTCGGCTTCGGCGAGCTGGCCTTCTGGCTCGCGACGCAGCGCCGGCCGACGCCGGGCGAGACCCGCGTGTTCGAGGCCGTGCTCGCGGCGCTGGCCGACCACGGCTTCACCCCGACCGCGATCGTCACGCGGCTGACCTACCTGTCCGCGCCCGACTCGATCCAGGGCGCGCTCGCCGCCGGCCTGCTCGGCGGTGGCTCGCGCTTCCTCGGCGTCACCGAGGACTGCGGCCGCTTCCTGCACGAGGTGCTCGCCTCGGCCGGCGACCTCCCCACCGACGACGCCGGCTGGGACACACTCGCCCTCGAAACCGTTCGCACGAAACGGGAAGCCCGCGAGTTCGTCCCCGGGCTCGGGCATCACGTGCACAAGCAGGGCGACCCGCGCACGCCGCGCCTGCTGGAGATCGCCGCCGAGGAAGGGCTCGTCGGCCCGCACCTGGCGCTGTTCACCGCGATCGGCCGCGTGCACCCGCAGGTGCTCGGCAAAACGCTGCCGCTCAACGGCGCGGGCGTCTGCGGCGCGGCGCTGGCCGACCTCGGGCTGCCGCTGGAACTGCTGCGCGGGTTTGCCCTGCTGGCCCGCACGGCCGGGCTCATCGGGCAGCTCGCCGAGGAACTGCGCCACCCCGTGGGCAACGACATCTTTCTCGCGGTAGACCTGAACAACCGGCCCGTGGAGCCGGACCCGTACACGCCCTGACCCCACGGAATCCGGTCGAGAAGAGGACGTCAATGGAGCTCGTCACCGAGGACAACATCACGGAGCTGGCCGCGCAGCGGTGGGGCACCGCGCACGACCCGCGCACGAAGGAGCTGATGACCGCGCTCGTACGTCACCTGCACGACTTCGCGCGCGAAGTGCGGCTCACCGAGCCGGAGTGGATGGCCGCGATCCAGTGGCTCACCAGGACGGGCCAGATCAGCGACGAGAAGCGCGAGGAGTTCATCCTCGCCTCCGACGTGCTCGGCCTGAGCATGCTCGTCGTGCAGATGAACCACGCCTTCGAGAAGGAAGCCACGCCGGCCACGGTGCTCGGCCCGTTCCACATCGACGGCTCCCCCGAGCTCGACTTCGGCGGCGACATGTCCGACGGCGTCGAGGGCACCCCGCTCTACGTCAGCGGCGCCGTCCGTTCCCTCGATGGCTCTCCCGTCGCCGGCGCGCTGCTCGACGTGTGGCAGGCGGACGCCGACGGCTCGTACGAGTCGCAGCTGCCGGAGATCGACGAAGCCCGGTTGCGCGCGAAGTACACCGCTCGCGCCGACGGCACCTACTGCGTGCGCACGATCGCCCCGAAGGGGTACTCGATCCCGATGGACGGTCCCGTCGGCGACCTGATCTCGCGCACCGACATCAGCCACTTCCGCCCCGCCCACGTGCACTTCCTCGTGAACGCCGCCGGGCACGAGCCGCTGATCACGCACCTGTTCCAGGAAGGCGCCGAGTACCTCGACAGCGACGTCGTGTTCGGCACCAAACAGGAGCTCGTGGTCACCTTCGAGCCCCGCGAGCCGGGCCCGACACCCGACGGCGGCGAGTCGGCCGTGCCGTGGGTCGAGGCGCGCTACGACTTCGTACTTCAGCCCGTCGGCTGATCCCGAGAATCCCGAGAATCCCGGCAGCAGAGACAGCAAAAGGCCCCCAGCGCTCACGAGTCGCTGGGGGCCTTCTTGCGCGGTCAGCGCCCGAGCTGCTCCAGCAAGGCCGGCCACGCGGCGGCGCGAACGTCGAGTTCGCCGCCCTGGCGGTCCTTGGTGTCCCGGATGCCGACCGACTCGATGCCCACGGCGACCTCGACGCATTGCCCTTCACTGCTCGAATACGACGAGGTGCGCCACAGCCGGGTCTCGTTCACGTTCTACCCGCCTTGGTGCTCGGTTCGAATGGTCGCCATCAGGCTAGTCGAATCCTCGAAGCTCAACGCTGTCGCCTGGAGCGCCTCCCAGGCCGACTCATACCGGTCCACGTCGCGAGTCTCCTCCAGGTACGAGCCACCGGCGAGGGTGTCGAGGTAGACATACGTGGCCCGATCGGCAAGATCGAGCAGCGTGAAGGGAGTTCCCATCGCCGGATGGCCGCTCATGTCCGTCGGGAGCACCTGCACACGGATGCCCGGCGAGTTGGCCGCCGAGATCAGCGCGGCCACTTGGTCCGCCATCACGCCGCGACCGCCGACGGGGCGCCGCAGCGCCATCTCGTCGAGGATCACCCACATCCGCAGGTCTCGGGATCGGGCACTCTCCTGGAGTTCGGTTCGGACCTTGAGCCGCTGCTGGATTGTCTCCTCGCTGGCATCCGGCAGACCGAGGCGCAGAACCGCCTCGGTGTACCCGCTGGTCTGGAGCGCGCCCGGCACGATGCCTTCCTCGAACTCGCGAATGCGAACTGCATCGGCCTGCATTTCGATGTAGTCCGTCAGCCGGCCGAGCGCATCATCGGAGTACGCCGCCCACCACCCGCGCTGCTTGGAGCTTCGCGCGAGCTGCACGAGCGCATCCGTTGTCTGCTGGTCCGCCCCGTAGACCTGGGCGAGCCGGAAGGTGTCGTCGCCGTTGACCATGTGCCGCAGCGTTTCGATCCGGCTGAGCTTGGCTTCGGAGAACCCCGCGGCCTCGGCAGCGTCCACAATGGTCAGCCCCGCTTCGGTGCGCAGCCGGCGAAGCGCCGACACCAGGCGCCGACGGCGAAGGGAAGGCGGGTTGGACACGATCATGCTCCTTTCGAGTGAGGCGAGAGTGTAAATATTGCACTCTCGCCTCATCTACTTCAAAGTGTAGCCCCGTGCACACGTGACGTGTTCGGGGAGGGTGAGCGATGACAATAGCGGCAGATGATGTGACCGGCGAGCTGTCACCGGCGATGATCGAGCGTGGCCTGTTCGCCGTGCATTTCTGGGCGGGAGACACGCGTAACCACCGGTACCTGCGCGCTCAGCTGGAAGACGAGGAACGGGACACCTTCAGCCCCGGCTGCACGCAGAACGGCTTCGTCATTCCCGCGCGGTGGGCGTTCCGCTCGGAACTGTCGCAGGAACTCGGCGACGACCGTGACAGGGCACGCGACTGCCGCACCTGCTTCCGGCGGCCGCGATGACCGCACTGGTCCAGCGGTCGGCGCTCGCGCAACTCGACATCGTCGCCGCGCGGCTCGAAGAGATCCGCGTCGCCGAGGGCCTCACCCTGCGGGAAGCGGGGCGGATCCTCGGCATGCTCGCCGGCAACATCCACTCGCTGCGCACCCGGGCCCGCACCAGCCAGACCCTGCCTACCCTCGACGCCTACGCCCGCCACCTCGGCTACCGCCTGCACGTCGTCCTCGTCGAAGACGACCCGGGACAACGCCGCCCGCCCTGGCGCGAGCGCATGCCCCACGGCGACAACGCCGGCGACGCCCAGGCGATGTCCGAACTGTGGCAGCTCCTGCAACACCTGCAGACGCTGCGCCAGAAGGCCGGCCTGACCCGCGACGAGGTCGCCGAAACCCTCGGCATCAGCCCACTCACCTTGTGGCGCCTGGAAAACAACCCCGGCGCAGCCGATGCGGCCTTCACCAACGTGCTGCTCTACGCCCGCTTCTACGGCTACACCGTCCAACTCCTCCTCGCCGAGCCGCTGGAGGTGACGGCGATAGGCAAATGGATGCGCGACGACGGCTCAGTGATCTACGACGGCAACCCCGAAACCGGCGACGACGAAGACCACCCCGACGACGAATGATCTCCCGGCTGCCGCGTGCTGACCCCGACCAGGTGCGGCGGCCGGGTTCCCACTCCCGCCTCGGGCGGGCTGAGCCGAAGCCTCCAGGGACTCACGAGCCTGGGGGCTTCGTGCTGCGGCCTGTCTGCCGCTGGTTTGCCTGCCGCTGGTTTGCCTGCCGCTGGGGCCGGGAAGACCTAGGCTCGTGTTGGGGACGGCCCGCGCGGCCGCACCGCGACGAGGAGAAGGGACGGCTCCGCCATGGCGATCGCCACCATCAACCCCGCGACCGGGGAGACGGTCAAGACGTTCACCGAGCTGACCGAGGCCGAGGTCCGGGACAGGATCGGGATCGCGCACGAACAGTGGCAGACCTACCGGCGCACCACGTTCGCCGAGCGCGCCGCGCTGCTGCACGCCACCGCCGACCTTCTCGAAAAAGAAGCCGACGACGTCGCGCGGATGATGACGACCGAGATGGGCAAGACCCTCGCCTCGGCCCGCGCGGAGGCGCTGAAGTCCGCCAAGGGCATGCGGTACTACGCCGACCACGCCGAAGAATTCCTCGCCGACGAGCCGCTGCCGGACCCGTCGGTGGTCGGCGCGTCGCGCGCACTGGGCCGCTACCAGCCGCTCGGGGTGGTGCTGGCCGTGATGCCGTGGAACTTCCCGCTGTGGCAGGTGATGCGCTTCGCCGCGCCCGCGCTGATGGCGGGCAACGTCGGGCTGCTCAAGCACGCGTCCAACGTGCCGCAGTGTGCCCTGTACCTCGAGGACGTGTTCCGCCGCGGCGGATTCGGCGAAGGCTGCTTCCAGACGCTGCTGGTCTCCGCGCACCAGGTCGAGCCGATCCTGCGTGACGCGCGCGTCGCCGCCGCCACGCTCACCGGCAGCGAGCCGGCCGGGCGCTCGGTCGCCGCGATCTGCGGTGACGAGGTGAAGCACACCGTGCTGGAACTGGGCGGCAGCGACCCGTTCGTGGTGATGCCCTCGGCCGACCTCGACCGCGCGGCCGAGACCGCGGTGACGGCGCGCACGCAGAACAACGGCCAGTCGTGCATCGCGGCGAAGCGCTTCATCGTGCACACCGACGTCTACGACGAGTTCGCCAGGAAGTTCGTGGAGCGGATGCGGGCGCTGACCGTCGGCGACCCGTTCGACGACGACACGAAGGTCGGGCCGCTGGCCACGGAACAGGGCCGCGCCGACGTCGAGGAACTGGTGGACGAGACCGTTTCCGCGGGCGCCACCGTGCTGTGCGGCGGGAAACGGCCGGAAGGCCCGGGCTGGTTCTACCCTCCGACGGTGATCACCGACATCACGCGCGAGATGCGCATCTTCACCGAAGAGGTGTTCGGCCCGGTCGCCTCGCTCTACCGCGTGGCGGACCTCGACGAGGCGCTGGAGATCGCGAACGCGACGCCGTTCGGCCTCGGGTCCAACGCGTGGACCGAGGACGCCGGCGAGATCGAGCGGTTCATCGACGACCTCGACGCCGGGCAGGTGTTCATCAACGGCATGACGGTGTCCTACCCGGAGCTGCCGTTCGGCGGCGTGAAGCGCTCGGGTTACGGCCGCGAGCTGTCGTCGCACGGAATCCGGGAGTTCTGCAACCTCAAGACGGTCTGGGTCGGCTGACGCTCGGGGGCCCGGGCGTCAGAGCACGCCCGGGTACGCCCCGCCGTCGATGAGCAGGCTCTGGCCGGTGACGAACCCCGCCTGCGCCGAGCAAAGGTAAGCGCACGCCGCGCCGAACTCCGCGGGCTCGCCGAACCGGCCGGCGGGGATCGCCGCGCGTTGCCGGTCCGCAACGGCTTCCGGCGTCACTCCCGCGTTCGCAGCCGCCGTTTCCTGACCCGAACGCAGGCGGCGGGTGTCGAACGAGCCGGGCAGCAGGAAGTTGATCGTCACGTTGGCGTGCGCGACGGACCGGGCGACGCCGGCGAGGAACCCGGTGAGGCCGGCCCGCGCGCCGCTGGAGAGGTCGAGTCCGGCGAGCGGCATCTTGACCGAGCCGGACGTGATGTTCACGATCCGGCCGAACCGGCGTTCCACCATGCCGTCGACGACCAGCTGCACCAGCCGGATCGGCGTGGCCATGTTGGCGCGCACGCCGGCGAACAGCGCGTCTTCGTCAACCTCGCGGAAGTCGCGGAACGGCGGACCGGCGTTGTTGTTCACGAGGATGTCGACCGGTCCCGCGGCCGAGAGCAGCGCGTCCTGCACGGCGTGGTCGCCGAGGTCGCCCGCCACGGGCACCACGGTCGCGCCCGTTTCCGCCGCGAGCTCCGCGGCCGCGGCGCGCGTCGAGTCCTCCGAGCGCCCGTTGACGACGACGGTGCAGCCCGCCCGGGCGAGCTCCACCGCGCAGGCCCGCCCGAGGCCCTGGGTCGACGCACACACCACGGCCGTGCGGCCGGCGACTCCGAGATCCACGAGCGTGCTCCCCTGTCGTACCAACGGAAACTCCCCGGTGGACCTTACCCGGCGATCTCGCAGAGCACCTCGCCCTGGGCGCGGCTGTCGCCCACCGCCACCGCGAGTCCCGTGACCACGCCGGATTTGTGCGCCTTCACCGGGTTCTCCATCTTCATCGCCTCCACCACGGCGATGAGGTCGCCGGCCTCGACCGGGTCGCCTTCGGCCACGGCGAGCTTCACGACCGTGCCCTGCATCGGCGTCGTCACCGCGTCGCCGGACACGGCCGTCGCGCGGGGACCGAGCGCCACGGCCGCGGAAGCCGCGCGGATCTTGTCGGCCCGGCTGCCCACTTCGGACAGACCGGGCAACGACACCCGCAGGGCGCGGCCGCCGACGGAGATCGACACCTTGCCGTCGTCGGCGGGTTCGGCGGAGTACTCGGGCAGGGTGTTGGCGAAGTCCTCCTCGATCCAGCGCGTGTGGACGGTGAACCCGTTCTCGGCGGTGAACGCCGGGTCGCGCACCACGGCGCGGTGGAACGGCACCACGGTCGCGAGACCCTCCACCGCCAGCTCGGCCAGCGCCCGCCGGCTGCGAGCAAGGGCCGTCGCGCGGTCGGGCCCGGAGACGATCAGCTTGGCCAGCATCGAGTCGAACTGTCCACCCACAACGCTGCCCGCCTCCACACCGGAGTCCAGGCGGATGCCGGGGCCCTCGGGTACGTCGAAGCGGCGCACGGTGCCGGGCATCGGGAGGAAGCCGCGGCCCGGATCCTCGCCGTTGATGCGGAACTCGAACGCGTGCCCGCGTGGTTCGGGATCGGCGATGGTCAGCCGCTCGCCGCGGGCGATGCGGAACTGCTCCAGCACGAGGTCGAGGCCCGTCGTCTCCTCGGTCACGGGGTGCTCGACCTGCAGACGGGTGTTGACCTCCAGGAACGAGATCGTGCCGTCGGTGCCCACGAGGTATTCGACAGTACCCGCGCCGAGGTATCCCGCCGCGGCGCAGATCTGCTTGGCGGACGAGTGGATCAGCGCGCGCTGATCGGCGCTCAGGAACGGCGCCGGGGCTTCCTCCACCAGCTTCTGGTGACGGCGCTGCAACGAGCAGTCGCGGGTGCCGGCCACGACGACCGTGCCGTACGCGTCGGCGAGCACCTGCGCCTCGACGTGCCGGGGGTGGTCGAGGTAGCGCTCGACGAAACACTCGCCCCGGCCGAAGGCCGCGACGGCTTCGCGCGTGGCGGACTCGAACAGTTCGGGGATCTCTTCGAGCGTGCGCGCGACCTTGAGCCCCCGACCCCCACCGCCGAACGCTGCCTTGATCGCCACCGGCAGCCCGTGCTCGCGCGCGAACGCCACGACCTCCTCGGCCGACGCCGCCGGCTCCTCGGTCCCCGGCACCAGCGGCGCGCCGACGGACCGGGCGATCTTGCGCGCGGTCACCTTGTCGCCGAGGTCGCGGATCGCCTGCGGGCCCGGGCCGATCCACACGAGACCGGCGTCGAGCACGGCCTGGGCGAAGGCGGCGTTCTCCGAGAGGAACCCGTAGCCGGGGTGCACGGCGTCGGCGCCGCTGACCTTGGCGACGTCGAGGATCTTGTCGATGTCCAAATAGGACTCCGCGGCCGTGCTGCCGTGCAGCGCGTAGGCCTCGTCGGCGAGTCGGGTGTGCGGTGCCCGGGCGTCCGGATCGGCGTAGACGGCGACCGAAACCAGCCCGGCGTCGCGCGCGGCGCGGATCACGCGGACCGCGATCTCGCCCCGGTTCGCGACCAGGACCTTGGTGAACTCAGACACGGGACATCCCCCTCTCCCGGATCCCCGGGAGGACCTCGGTGGCGAACAGGTCGATCGCGCGGTCGTGATCCGCGCACGCGGGCGCGAAGATCACGCTCTCGGCACCCGCTTCGGCGTACTCCGCCAGCCGCTCACGCACGCGCGCCGGCGTGCCGAACAACAGGTAACGGTCGGCGTGGCCCTCGAAGTCCTGGCGGTAGGTCTCGCTCACGGCCGACACCACCTCACGCCGGGCCCGGTCGCCGTCGGTGTCCACACTGGACCACATGTACACGCCGCCGCGAATGTCCTCGGGCCGCCGCCCGTACCCCACGGCCAGCTCCCGCACCTGCGCCAGGCTGTCGCGCAGCCGATCCGGCGCGACCAGGTAGGGCAGCCAGCCGTCACCGTGCCGCGCGGCCCGCCGCATCGCCGCGCGCCGCCGGCCACCGACCCACACCGGCGGCCGACGTTCGGGCACCGGCTGGAGCTCCTGATCCTTGATGGTCGTGAACTCGCCGTCGAACGTCACCGGGCCCCCGGCGAGCAGCCGGTCGAGCACCTCGAGGGCCTCGTCGGTCCGGCGGCCGCGCTCGGCCAGCGGCACGCCGACGGCCTCGAACTCCGGCGGATGCTCACCACCCACGCCGACCCCCAGCTCGAACCGGCCGCGAGACACCGCCGCGAGCGTCGCCACGAGCTTCGCCGCCAGCGCCGCCGGATACACCGGCAGGATCGTGAGCGCGCTCATTAGCCCGAGCCGCTCGGTCGCCCCGGCCGCCGCGGCCAGCCCCACGAAGGCGTTGGTCATCGGCCCGTGGAAGAACACGTGCTCACCACAACAGAAGAAGTCGAACCCGGCTTCCTCGGCCCTGCGCGCGACCGCGGGGATCTCCCCCGGATCGCCCGCGGGCGGGAACATCAACCCGACGCGCATCACGCCTCCCCCGGCACTCGGGCCAGCACTGTGCGCGCCATGCGGACGTGGACGTCGTCGACCATCTGGCCGTCGACGACGGCGACGCCGGAGTCGGCGGCGGCCAGGACGGCGCGCGCGTGGGCGACCTCGTCCGGGGCGGGCGTGAAGACCTCGTGCGACAGCTCGACCTGGCGGGGGTGCACGCAGATCTTGCCCGTGTAGCCGATCGCGCGGCCCTGGTGGGCGTCGGCGCGGAAGCGGTCGTCGTCGCGGATCGAGACGACGGCCTGGTCCACTGTGGACACCCCGCACAGATGGGCGGCCAACCGCACTTCACTGCGGGCGTACAAGACCTCGTCCCCGCGGGCGGTGCGGACGCCGCCGATGTCGGCGATGTAGTCCTCCGCTCCGAAGTAGACGGAGTCGATCCCGGCGCGCAGCAGGTCACGGCAAAACGCCACGCCGCGCACGGTCTCCAGCCCGGCGATCACCGACACGTCGGGACCGACCCGCGCCCGCACCGCGTCGATCTCCTCACGCCGCTCGTACTTGGGCAGCACCACGCCGACGCCGCCCAGCGAAGCCACCGCGGCCAGGTCGTCCGCGAACCACGGCGAGGTGACGGGGTTGACCCGCACCAGCACCGTCGTCGAAGGGCCGGCGTCGAAGCCCTCCAGCGCGGCCACGGTCGTCTCCCGCGCTTCGGCCTTCTGCGCGGCGGGCACGGCGTCCTCGAGGTCGACCACGGCCGCGTCGGGCGCGATCGCCGGGATCTTCGCGATCATCGCCGCTTTCGAGCCCGGCATGAACAGCAGGCTGCGGGGCACCAGTCCGTCCGACATCAAAGCTCCCTCACACCGGGCTGATCAGGTGGTGACGGCGGTGGCCCGAACGCTCCCAGCTCCCCGCCGCGCGCAGGCGGCCCAGCAGCTCGGCCCGCAGCGCCTCCGGTTTCACCACCGTGTCGACGTGCAGCTCACCGGCCAGCCGCAGCAACGTGAAGTCCGCGGCCTGCTCGGCGACGCGCGCGGCCACGAACGCCTCGCGTTCGGCCGGGTCCTCGATCGCCGCGATCTTGTTGGCGTACACCGCGTTCGCCGACGCCTCGGGGGACATCGTGCCGATCGTCGCGGTCGGCAAAGCGATCGTGGCGCGCGGTTCGAAGCCCGGCGCGCACATCGCGTAGAAGCCGGCCGCGTACGCCTTGCGCAGCACCACGCTGAACTTCGGCACCTCGGCGCTCGCCATCGCCGCGACCATCTTCGCACCGTGCCGGATGATCCCCTGCCGCTCCACCGCGACGCCGACCATGAAGCCCGGCACGTCCTGCAGGAACACCAGCGGCACGTTGAACGCGTCGCACATCGACACGAACCGCGCCGCCTTGTCGGCCGAGTCCACGAAGATCGCGCCGCTGCGCACCGACGGCTGGTTCGCGACGAGCCCGACGGTCTGCCCGCCCAGGCGCGCGAAGCCCGTCACCATCTCCTCGGCCCACGCGGACTTGATCTCGAAGAAGCTCCCGGCGTCGACCAGCCGCAGGATCACGTCGCGCACGTCGTAGGCCGCGTTGGGGTCCTCCGGGATCAGGCCGTCGGGCCAGTCCGGGATCTCCGGCGCCACGGCCTCGGCGCGGGCGGGCGCCGAGCGCCAGTCGTCGGGCAGGTACGACAGCAGCAGCCGCGCCGCCGCGATCACCTGCCAGTCCTCGTCGAACACCTCGTCGCCGCAGCCGGAAACGGTGGCGTGCATGGTCGCGCCGCCCATCTCCTCGAGCGTGGTGCGCTCGCCGGTCACCTTCTCCGCGACGCGCGGCGAGGCCAGGTACATCGACGCGTTGCCCGCGACCATGCCCACCCAGTCGGTGAACGCCGGCATGTACGCGCCGCCCGCGGCCGAAGGCCCGTGCAGGCAGCAGATCTGCGGCACCCTCCCGGAAAGCTTCACCTGCAGCTGGAAGATCCGCGACGCCCCGCGCCGCCCGGAGAAGAAGCCGAGCTGGTCGGTGAGCCGCCCGCCGGCGGAGTCGACGAGGTAGAACACCGGCAGCAGGTCACGGTCGGCGCGCTCCAGGATGCGCACCTGCTTCTCGCACGTCAGCTCGCCCCACGACCCGGCCTTCACCGAGAAGTCGTGGGCGATCACGGCGACCGGCCGGCCCTCGACCGTGCCGACGCCGGTGAGCACGCCGTCGGCGGGCAGGCCGTCGCCCGACGCGTCGGCGAGCAGCCCGTCCTCCACCCAGCTGCCGGGGTCGAGCAGCAGCGCGATCCGTTCCCGCACCGGGAGCTTGTTCGGCCAGCGGCTCGCGTCGCCGCCCGCCAGCGCGATCTCTTCGGCCGTCTCGAGCTCGGCCGTCACCTCGCTCATCGCGCTGCCTCCTCCGTGACCACGAGGGTCTTCAGCGACGCCGCCAGCACGGTTTCGCCACGCTGGTTGAGGATCCGGAACGCGGAGGTGACCACGCCCCTGCCGTCGCCGCGCGGGGTCAGCTCGGTGACCTCGGTCTCGACGTGGATCGTGTCGCCCACGCGCACCGGCGTGACGAACCGCAGCCGGTCGATGCCGTAGAACGCCTTCATCGCCTCGGGCCAGAACGTGACCAGGCCCAGCGCGACCGACAGCGACAGCGCGCCGTGCGCCACGCGGCCGCCGAACACCGGGTCGGCCCCGAAGTACTCGGCATCGGTGTGCGCCGGGTGCCAGTCGCCGGTGAACATGGCGAACTGCACGATGTCGGTCTCGGTGATCGTGCGGGCCCGGCTGACGTGGGTGTCGCCCACCTTGATCCGGTCGAAGTACTCGGTGATCACGCGGCATCCCCCACTGGTCGGCGGTGCATCAGGCCGGTGCGCTTGGCCCGGCACACCAGTTCGTCGCGCTGGTTGTAGGCGCGGTGCTCGAACACGACGATCCCGGCGTTCGGCCGCGACTTCGAGGCGCGGGCCTCCACGACCTCGCTCTCCACGCGGATCGTGTCGCCCGCGAACACCGGCTTCGGGAACTCCACCTCGGACATCCCGAGCTGCGCCACGATCGTGCCCAGCGTGAGCTCGTACACCGAGAGCCCGACCACCAGCGCGATCGTGAACATGCTGTTCACCAGCGGCTTGCCGAACTCGGAGCGCGAGGCGTAGTCGGCGTCGAGGTGCATCGGCGCCGGGTTCATCGTCATGGTCGTGAACAGCACGTTGTCGGTCTCGGTCACGGTGCGCCGCGTCGCGTGCCGCACCACGGTGCCGACTTCCAGCTGTTCGAACCACCGGCCCGAGACCGGGCGATCGGTGTCTGTGCTCATGGTTTACCTTTCCGCGCCGGGCCACCGGCGATCTTGAATCAGAGACTGCCGAACCGCGGCGCTCTCCGCTCGGCGAACGCGGCCAGCCCCTCCCGTGCGGTGGGGCCGGCCAGGTGCGCGAGCAACGTCTCCCGCTCCGCGGTGATCGCGGCGGCGGGTTCGTCGGCGAGTGCCTTGCGGTGCAGGCGTTTCATGCCGCGCAACGCGTCGGGCGCGTGCCGGGCCAGGCGCGCGACGAGCGCCTCGACGGCGTCGTCGAGCTCGGCCGCGGGCACCGCGCTGCTCACGAGCCCGAAGCCCGCGGCGGTGGCGCCGTCGACGATTTCGCCGGTGTAGAGCAGCCTGCGGGCGATCGCCGGGGCGACGGCGTGGGTGAGGCGTACCGAACCGCCGGCGCCCGGCAGCAGCCCGTACTCGAGGTGCCGGTCGCCGATCTGCGCGGTCTCGCTGACCACGGCGAGGTCGCAGGCGAGCATGATCTCGCAGCCACCCGCCACCGCGTAGCCGTCGATCACGCAGACGGACACGAACGGCGCGGCTTCCAGCCGGTCGAGCGTCACCCCGATGGACGTGATGTACTCGCGCACCGCGGCCGGGTCGTCCAGCACCGAACGCAGGAACTTCAGCTCGGCGCCGGCCGACAACGTTCCGCCCCGCCCGCGCACCACGACCACCGAGCACTCCGCCGCGGCCGTGATCGCCTTGTCCAGACCGGCGATCACCTCGGGGCTGAGCGCGTTGCGCGTCGCCTCCTGGTCGATCGTGATCCGGCCGACGGGGCCGTCCACACTGAACCTGACGGCTTCACTTCCTGATGACAATGCCCGCCGCCTCCCGGTCCCACAGCTCGCCGACGCGGTCCGCGGCAGCGGTCTTCAGCTTGTACTTCTCGATCTTCTCGCTCGGTGTCTTCGGCAGGCGCTCGATGAACTCCAGGTAGCGCGGCACCATGAAGTAGGGCATGTGCTCGTCGCAGAACGCGATGATCTCCTCGTAGGAGGCGCTCGCGCCCTCTTCGAGCACGACGTACACCATCAGGTCGTCCTCGCCCAGTTCCGAAGCCACGGGCACGGCGGCGGCCTCGAGGATCGCCGGGTGCTTGCAGACGATGGTCTCCACCTCATACGCGGAGATGTTCTCGCCGCGGCGGCGGATGGCTTCCTTCTTGCGGTCGGAGAAGAACAGGTACCCGTCTTCGTCGAGCCAGCCGCGGTCGCCGGTGTGGAACCACAGGTCGCGCGTGGCGCCGACAGTGGCGTCGGGCATCTTGTAGTACTCCAGCATGGTCATGCCGGGTTCGTTGGGGCGCAGGCGGATCTCGCCGACCTCACCCGTCGCCAAGGCGCGGCCCTCGTCGTCCACGATCTGCACGCTCATGTCCGGACGCACGCGCCCGGCCGAGGGCACCTTCTCCGGCGAGTCGTCGGGGCTGAACACGGTGACCGCGCAGTTCTCGGTCATGGCGTACACCGACGTCACGCGCGTGCCGTAGCGCTCGAGGAAACCCTGGGCCAGCTCACGGGAGTTGGGCACCATCATGCAGATCCGCACGTTGTGGTCGCGGTCGCGCTCCGAGGGCGGCTGCTGCCAGATGATGTTCGCCATCGCGCCGAGGCAGTTGAACACCGTCGCCTTCGACTCACGGATCTGCGACCAGAACCGGCTGGCCGAAAAATGCGGGTAGAGCGCCACCGACGCTTCCGCCCACAGCGCGGCGTAGACGGTGTACCAGATCGCGTTGCCGTGAAAGACCGGCAGGCACGTGTAGAGCACGTCGTCCTGGCGGTAGGAGTTGAGCGAGGCCATCTGGTGGCCCACGGCGTGGCCCTGCGCCTGCGGGCAGATCGCGCCCTTCGACGGACCGGTCGTGCCGGAGGTGTAGAGGATCAAGTGCGGGTCGTTCCAGCGCACGGGTTCGGCCAGCCGCGGCGGCTCGGGTGAAGCCCGGCCGAGGTCCGCGAGGTCGTGCGTGGTGATCCCGTCGAGCGCGGCCAGCTGCGCCGGGTCGGAACCGAGCCCCAGCACCGTGCGCACGGCCGGCACCTCGGGCAGCACGGCGGCGACGCGCGCGAGCAGGTCGCCGGCCACGCACACTGCCGTGGATTCGGACTGGTCGAGGAAGTACCGCAGCAGCTCGCCCTTGGCGGCGGTGTTGAGCGGCACCGCCACAGCGCCGAGCTTGCCCAGGCCCCAGAGCGTCCACAGGAACTCGGGTCCGTTGGGCATCATCATCGCCACGTGGTCGCCCCGGGAAATGCCGAGGTCGGCGAACCCGTTGGCGTAGCGGTTGGTCATCTCGTCGAGGTCGCGATAGGTGAAGGTGCGCCCCGCCCAGTGCAGGAACGGGCGGTCGCCGACGCGAGCGGCTTTGTCGGCGAGGATGTGCGCGGTGGTCCTCTGGTCGATCTCGTAGTAGCGCATCGTCGGGCTGCCTCCAAGTCTCCTCCCGGACGCTAACCGCACGGACGCGATCGGTCAACAAACAGTTGTTGCACTCGTTCTGCCCATCGACTCGTCACTCGCCGTAGTGTCTAATGGGCGGGTGTCCGAACGAGCCACCGACTACGTCACGCCCATCGTCGAGATCGCCGCAAGCCTGTTCGCCCGCAAGGGCTACCACGGGACCTCCATGCGCGACATCGGCCGGGAGGTCGGCGTGCACGCCGGAAGCCTGTACGTGCACATCCAGAGCAAAGAGGATCTGCTCGAGGCGATCGTGCACAGCATCATGGAACGGTCCGAGCGCGACATGGAGGAGATCCTCGCCGCCGGCGGCACCGCGACCGAGCAGCTGCGCCAGGTCGCCGCGCGCGACCTCAAGCTCATCGGCGAGAACAAGGAGTTCGCCACCGTGTTCTTCCACGAGTGGCGCAACCTCAGCGAACCACGCCGGCAAGCTGTGATCGCCAGCCGCGACCGCTGGGAAACGGGGCTGCGCGGCATCATCACGAAGGGCATCGAAGCCGGTGAGTTCCGCGAAGCGGACCCGCGCATCGCCGGCATCGCGCTCACGAGCATCCTGAATTGGGCGTATGTCTGGTATTCACCCGAAGGTGAGCTGACGACCGAAGAGCTGGCGGACCGGTTCGCCGACCTGTTGATCGAGGGCCTGCGCGCGCACTGAACCAGGTTGTGGTCACGGTCTCGCGCGGCGCGCGCACCTGCCTCGCGGACCTATGATCGCGGCATGCTCGAACTTTCCCCGGACCAGTTGCTGTCCACCACGCGCGCCGTGCGCAAACGCCTCGACTTCACCCGCGACGTGCCCGACGACCTCATCCGCGAATGCGTCGCCCTCGCCCTGCAGGCCCCGGCCGGCTCGAACATCGTCACGGCCCGCTTCGTGGTCGTGCGCGACGAAGCCAAGCGCCGCGCCATCGGAGAGATCTACGGCTCGATCTTCGCCCAGTACAAGGCGTCCCCTGGCTACCCGGGCAACAACTCGGGCGAGACCGAGCGGGACCGCGTGCAGTCCCGCGTCGCCAGCTCGGCCGACTACCTCGGTGACCACATGGGCGAAGCGCCGGTCCTCGTGCTGGCCTGCAACGAAGGCACCGACCGCGCGTCCGCCACGGCGGGCATGTCCAACGTCCTGCCCGCCACCTGGAGCTTCATGCTGGCGGCCCGCGCCCGCGGTCTGGGCACAGCCTGGACCTCCATGCACGTGGTCCGGGAGAAGGAGGTCGCGGAGCTCCTCGGGATCCCGTACGAGACCGTCGCGCAGGCCGTCTTGACCCCGCTGGCGTACACGAAGGGCACGGACTTCCGCCCGGCGACGCGGCCCGCACCGGACGAGGTCACCCACTGGGACAAGTGGTGACCACCACCCGGTCCACACCCTGACCGTCCACATCGGACCTCGGCCGTCCCGGGCAGCGCGATCCGCACTGCCCCGGACGGCCGAGAAGCCACTGCCCGATCAGCTCAGGTTGGAGTTGCGCTTCCCGATGTCCTTGCCGTAGTTCTTCCACCAGTTGTCGTCCGGCGGGTTGGCGTGGTAGGTCGACGTCCACTTACCCTTGGTGCTGTCGTAACCGGTCGTGATGTCGTAGATGATCCCGTCGTCCTGCGGGACCTTCTTGTAGTCGTTGATCACCGTGTTGTTGCGAGCTTCGACCTCGGCTTTGTACTGCTGCTCGAAGTCGTCCTGATCCTTCTTTGCAGCCTTGTAATCCGCCGCCAGGGAGTCTCGCTCCTTTTCCAGCCGCGTGATGTCGTCGGCCGAAGCGTTGGGGTCTTTCTTGGCGTTCTTCAGCTCCTGGACCTTGTCCATACCATTGTTCTTGAGGTCGGTGACCGTTTCCTTCTGGTTTTCGAACTTGGTCTCCGCGTCCGAAACCCTCTGATCGAACGGGCGGGTCTTCTCGTTGGTCATCTTCCCGACTTGTTCGGCCATGTGGTTCTGGTGCCACGACTCGTCCACGTTGCCCGGGAATTTGGTCCCCGACCCGCCCTTATACGGATTCATCCCGAGGAAGCTGTTGCCGCCCTGCTGGTGTTTGGCCTGGTGGGAGTCGACGTTCACGTCGACCCCGTTGTGGTCGCCGAGGTTGTACGATTCCTTGTCCGCGCTCAGCTTTCCATTGCCGCCCTTGCCACCGCTCGAACTGGCCGACGTGTCGGTGTCGTTCGCCTTGTTCTTGCCCTTGCCCTTCTTGTCCGGGACGTTGCTCGCATCGTTGCTCGCGCCCGGCCGGTCAGAGGCGCCACCGGAACCGCCGCCGCAGGCGCCCTTCTTGCCCTTCGTCGGTGCAAGGCCCAGCGGGTCGCAGTCCGCGAACGGGTTGGGGACGTACGCGACCGGGTTCTCCGCGGGCCCGAGCCCGAGCGGGTCCTGGCTGAGGTACCGGCCGGTGGCCGGGTCGTAGTAGCGGTAGACGTTGTAGTGCAGGCCTGACTCGCTGTCGGCGTACTGGCCGGGGAAGCGAAGCGGCGTGAGCGTCGCGCCGCCGGCGCGGTCCCAGAGCCCGCCGCTGTCGCGCCACACCGTGGATCCGTCGGCGTCGAGCAGTTCGGTCGGGGTGCCGAGCAGGTCGGTGACGATGGAGAAGAACTGCTCGTCCACAGTGGACGGTTGGCCGACCTGCAGGATCGGGCGGTCGTCCTCCGGGTGGTACTCCCACGTGGTGACGGTCCGCGCACCCGACTCGTCGATGTGGCACTGCTCCACGAGCTGTGCACCGCTCCACGAGAACTCGAAGGTCTCGGCCACCCGCCACGAACCCGCGGCGGGCACCAGCCGCTGCTTGCCGATGCGGCGGCCCACCGGGTCGTAGCGGTACGTCCACCGGTCACCTTCGGGGGTGAGAAGCCCGATCAGCCGATCGTGCGCGTCCCAGGTGTAGCGCCACGCCCGGTCGCCCTCGCGCCGCAGGACCACGCGTCCCTGCAGGTCGTGTTCGTACGCGGTGGCGCCCGCGCCCACCAGGGTGTTCCTCGTGTAGCGGTGGACCGCAGCGGCCACCGGTTCGGCGGACTCGACGACGTTGCCCAGGCCGTCGTAGCGGTACTGCCGGCTGCCCTGCGGCGTCCGCAGCTCCACCACCCGGCCGACGGCGTCGAGGACCAGCTGCGTCGGGCCGGCCACCTCGTCGTCGATGGCGGTGAGGAAGCCGTCACGCCGGTAGGTGAACCGGCGGCTCCGCTCGGCTCCGCCGGTCCGCACCGACTGCGCGACGAGGTTCTCGTCGCTGTCGAAGGCGTGCGAGACGACCACCCGGCCGTCGATCGTCCGCACGATCTCCCGGCCGCTTTCGTCGTGGCGGAAGCGCACGGAGTGCCCGCCCACCGTCACCGCGTCGGGATTGCCCGCGGCGTCGAAGCTCCACACGCTCTCCGCCCCGGAAGGCGTGCGCCGCACCGTCGCGCCGCTTTCGTCGCGGCTGGTGGTCACGGTGCGGCCGTCGACGGTTTCGCTGAGCAGAGTGCCGTCGGGCGCGTACTCGACCTGGAGCTCGACGTCGCCGATCACGGCGTGGATCATCCGCCCGACCGGGTCGTACGCGTAGCGGGTCGTCCCGGTCGGAGTGCGCCGTTCGAGGACGTTGCCGAGCTGGTCGTAGACGTAGTCGGTCTGGTCGCCGGCTCCGTTGACCGACCGGACCAGCTGCCCGGCGCGGTCGTAGTCGAACCGCAGGACACGCCCGTCGAAGTCGACCTCTTCCACGAGCCGGCCCGCCGCGTCGTGGCGGTAGCTCCACTGAAGACCCAACGGGTTGGTCACCGAGGTGAGCCGCAGCTCGGTGTCGTAGGCGTAGGTGGTCCTCGCGCCGGAAGCGTCGATCGACGCCGTCCGCAACCCGAACGGCCCGTACTCGGTCCGGCTCGCGAACCCGGCACCGTTGACGTGCTCGACCTCGTTGCCCTCCGCGTCGTACCGCCGGGCCTCCCGGATCCCGGACGGGTGGACCCGCAGATTCTCCTCGCCCTCGACGGTCCAGCCGAGGCGGACCTGCCGCCGTGACCGGTTGAGCACGGTGGTCGCGCGGCCGAACACGTCGCGCGCGTCCGGCGCCGCGGCGGCGCCGGTGCTCGTCGTCGCGACCACCGGGCTCGCGTTCTGGCGGTCGATCACCTCGGTGTAGCTCAGCGCGGTCGACACCCCGAGCGGGTCGGCCAGCGGATCGGGCACGTTGTCGCCGCTGTACGTGCGGCTCCAGTAGCGGTCCTCGTCCCGCACCGTGATCGCCAGCTCCGTGTCGTCGCCGCCGAGCTCGACGACGGAACCGTCGGGACGGGTCACGGACATCAGCTCGCCGTCGGCGTCGTAGGAGTACGCCGTGGTCCGGCCGAGCGGGTCAACGCGTTCGAGCAGCCGGTCGTAGCGGTCCCAGACGTAGCCCGTCACGTTCCCCATCGGGTCGACGCGGCGCAGCATCTGGTTCGCCTCGTTGAGGTGGTACTCGGTGACGTTGCCCAGGGAGTCGGAGTAGCGCGTGATCAGCCGCTCGCGGTCGTAGGCGAAGGCGCCGCTGAAGTAGCCCTGCGGGCCCACCGTGCGCACGCAGCGGCCGTCGGCGTCGTAGACGTAGCGGTACCAGGTACCGGTGCGGTCCTGCCAGCCGACCATGCGGCCGTGCACGTCGTAGTCGTAGCCCGCCGCCAGCCCGGACGAGTTCGAGGCGTTCGTCAGCTGGCCCAGCTTGTTGTAGCCGAACCTGGCGACGGTCACCGACACGTCGCCGGCCGCGGCGGTGACGTCGACCCCGGTGATCCGGCCCTGCTCGCTGAGCAACCGGACCGCACGACCGTCGGATCGGGTGAGCCCGGCCGGCACGCCGGACGGACCGTACTCGAAGTCGATCCGGTCGCCGCCGGCGTGCTCGATCGCGACGAGGGGGAACACCCCGGGACGCGACCCCGGGACCGCGGCGAACTCCAGGTCCACCTGCCCCGCCGGGTCGGCCAGCCGGTATCCCGACTCGGTGGCGACGAGCGGCAGCCGCGGGCCCTCGACCGGGAGCACGGCCGCGTTCGCGCCCGGCAGCGGGTACACGAGGATCATCCCGTCGGCCGAGAAGTAGCAGGCGTTCTCGTCGTCGAACTCCAGGCGCTGGTCCAGAGTGGACGCCCACGTCGCGCCGAACAGCCGGCCGGCGCGGTAGGACGAGATGTGCGTGCGCTCCAGCGAAAGCTCCGGCAGCCCGGGCATCACCAGGTCGAGCACCGTCATCACCACGTCGCCGGTCGCGATGTCGATCGGGTCCGACTCGCACACGCGGTCGTCGGTGCCCACCGCGCCATCGCGCGGTGGCTCCGGCTTGTCGGTCACTCCCCTCGAGTTCCCGGCGCCGGAGGTCTTGGTGCCCGACCCGGTGTCGGGCGCCTTGGTCGGCGGCGGGATCTCGCCACCGCCACCGGTACCACCACCGGTACCGCCGCCCTCGCTCGAGGTGTGGGTGGTGTCGCCGGTTTTCCCCGGGGGCGTGCCACCACCACCGGACTCGCCGCCGCCCGCGCCGGACGCGTGGGTGGAGTCGTCGCCACCGGACTTGCCCGGAGGTGGGGTGTAGTCCTTCGGGTCGCCCTCGTACCCCGAGGCCGAGGTGCTGTCGTCGCCGCTCGATTTCCCCGGGGGCGGGGTGTAGTCCTTGGGCGTGCCTTCGTAACCGCCGCCCTTCGGGGTGCCGCCGCCGTCGCCGCCGGGGGTTTTGACCGGCGGGGCCTTCGGGGTGCCGGAGAGGTCACCGGCCTTGGGCGGCGGGGTGACCTTGCCGCCCTTGAGACCCTTGAACGCCTTGCCCGCGTCCTCGAACAGCGTCCCGGCCTTCTTCAGCAACGGCACCAGCGCCTTGAGCGCCTTCACCAGCTTCGTCACGAGGCCGGTGATCTGCGACGCCGTCTTCGCCACCGCGCTCACGACCTGCGGCACGACCCAGGCGAGACCGATGCCGAGGGTGAACACGACCTGCAGGGCCCAGCTGATCATGTGCCCGATCAGCTCGGAAATGATGTCGCGCACCAGCGTGCGGACCGCGGCGACCACCTCACCCGCGGTCTTCACCCCGGAGGACGCGCCTTCACAGCCCTTCTGCGCCGCCTGCAGCGACGTCGCCAGGTCCTGCCCCCGCTGCCGGTAGGCGTCCGAGGCAGACCCGGACCACGACTGCAGGTCGGCGTTGATCGCGTCGGTCAGGTCAGAGGAAACGGAGCCCAGTTCCTTGGCGACGTTTGCCCACGTCTCCGACTGCGCCTTGATCTGATCCGCGTTGCCGGTCAACCCGTTCAACGCGTCCTTCAGCGGGCCGACGTGCTCCATCAACCACGACACACCGGCCGCCAGGATCGCGCCGAACGGGTCCATCGCCATCGACAACGCATCCAGCGCCGTCCCGACCGCACCCATCGCCACCGACGCCCAGTCACCCGACTCGATCGCCGTGGACAGGTCGTTGGCGGTTTCCAGGAGCGAAATCCCCGAATACGCCTTCGTCGAGTCCTGGGTTTGCGCGATCAACGGATTGCTCACTTCGACACCCCTCCTATGCCGGCGAGCGAACCCTGCCGGGAAAAAAAGAAACTGCGAAGAAAGAAAAAGCACGTGATTCCGGGAAACACGGCAACCGGGAATTCGGCAATTTCTCTTCGGCCGACATCCGCGACCGTCATTTCGATTTCAATCGTGGTTACGGCCGGCCGGACAAGCCGGCCGCAACCACGGAGCACCTCGACCCACCACGAGTCCACTGTCCTCAGTGGACATCGGGGATCACCAGGGGTTGTTGTCCTGCTCGTCCGGGTCGATGCCACCTCGGCGGCGCGGCGCAGCCGGACCGGCCGGGCCCGGCGGAGCGGCGGGCGGCGGCGGGGTCGCGGCGCCACCGGCCGACGGCGCGGGTGGCACCGGCGGCGGGGTCGGGGCCGGCGGCTCCGGCTCGCCCGGGCCGTCTTCGGGCTCGTCGAGGTCCGGGAAGCGGCTGCGGAGGCTGCCGAGCAGCGCGGAGCGGGTGTCCTGGTCCTCGTCGCCGAGGTTCTCGGTCATGACCTCGGCCACGCGCTGGGTGATGCCCGACTGCGCGCGCCGCATGGTGTCCAGCACCATGCGGGCCAGCTCCTCCTGCGGCATGGTCCGCGTCTTGGACCCGAAGACCAGGTCGGACACGACCCCGTCGGCGCCGACGGTGACCTTGACGGTGCCGTCGGGGCTCGACGCCGTGAGGCGCAGCCGTTCGGTCTCCTGCTGGGCGGCCGCGTAGCGCTCGGCCTTGCGGGCGAAGCCCGCCGCCCACTCGTCCATCCGCCGGATCGCCTCGTCGGGGTCCCTGATCAGGTCACCCAACCCTCCCGCACTGGTCATGGTGTTCGTACTCCTCGATCTGCCTGCTGCTGAACTGTTCGGGTGGCGCCGGGCGAAGCGTCGCCCGGCGCCAACTGGCACCGGCTACTCGGTGACCGTGCCGATCCTGAACGACGACGGGTTCACCACGGGCTCTTGGTCGGGCACCGTGGTACCGATGCGAGGCGACAGCGGCGCCTGCAACGGCTCGCTCGGCACGGTCGTGCCGATGCGGTACGACGGGCGATCGGCCTCCAGCGGCGCCTGCAACGGCTCGCTCGGCACCGTGGTGCCGATGCGGGGCGACAGCGGCTCCTGCAGCGGCTCGCTCGGGATCGTCGTGCCGATCCGCGGCGACAGCGGTTCGCTGCCGGACGGGTAGCTGCTCGACGAGTAGCCGTCCGAGCCCCCGCTGGTGAAGCCCGCCGCCTCGTCGCTGTTGGCCAGCTGGTTGAGGAACGGCTGCGCCTCCTGGGAGTCGCCGTCCATGTACGCCTGCGCCGTGGTGCGGACGTTGTCCGCAGTGGTCTGCATGCCTTCGGCCGCGGCGCTCACCGCGTCCTTGGCCTGCTCCCCCGTCGGGTTCACGATCGGCGGGAGAAACGCGCACAGCAGGCCGTAGGCGTCGTCGTTCAACGCGTAGTCCGCCGCCTGCACGGCGTTGTTCAGCCGGTCCACGAGCCCGTCGAGGTGGCTGGCGTGCGCCGTCAGCTCGTCGGGTTCGACGTCGAAGCCTCCGCTGGTCATCCCCGCCTCACTTCCAGTCCTTGTTCTTCCAGTCACCGATCACCGGCGGCGCGACGACCTCGTCCGGGGCGAAGAAGCTCGGGTCGTCCGACTCCACGTAGTCGGCGATCTTGTGCTCCTTGTCCTCCGGGCCCTTGCCGCCCTTCTGGCCGGCACCCATGCCGCCCATGCCCGGCGAACCGGCCGCGCCCTTGGCGCCCGCCTGTGCGCCACCGCCTCGCGCGGCCAGCTCCTCCTCGGTCGCCGCGGCACCGGAACCGGCACCCGCGCCGGCCGCGCCACCGAGGCCTGCGCCCTTGATGCCGGCGCCACCACCGATGCCGCCGATCCCGCCGCCACCGGCACCGCCGCCACCGCCGAGGCGGCTGCTGATGCTGTCGCCGTTGATGCCGCCACTACGGCCGATGGTCGGGATCTTGCCCGAGCCCCCGCCGAGGCCGCCACCGGAACCGCCGAGCGAGCCACCGCCGACGCCCGTGCCGGGGTTGAACGGCGGCGGGGTGAAGCCCGTGCCGGAACCCGAGCCGCCGCCCAGGCCACCGCCACCGACACCGCTGCCCGGGTTGAACGGCGGCGGGTTGAAGCCACCGCCGCCGATCCCGGTACCGCCGGGACCGTCGGGCACGTTCAGCGGCGGGGGCGTGAAGCCCGAAGTCTTCGTGGTCTCGTCGTTCGGCAGGCCGGAGCCGCCGCCGAGGCCGCCACCGCCCAGGCCACCGCCACCGGCGCCGCCCGGACCGTCGGGCACGTTGAGCGGAGGCGGGTTGAAGCCGCCGGCGCCACCACCCGCACCGCCGCCGGCGCCGCTGCCGGAACCACCGCCGAGACCACCGCCACCGGCGCCGCCCGGACCGTCGGGCACGTTGAGCGGAGGCGGGTTGAAGCCGCCGGCGCCACCACCGGCACCGCCACCAGCGCCGCCGCCCGCGCCACCACCGGCACCGCCGATCGGCAGCCCGTCGGGACCGATGGGCCGGCCGTCCGGGCCGATCGGCAGGCCGTCGGGGCCGATCGGAAGACCCTGGCTCCCGGCACCGCCACCGCCGGCGCCACCGGCGCCGCCGCCGTTCGCGGCGGTCGAGCCCGGCAGCTTCGGCGGAGCCGCGAACGCCGGCGTCACGACGGCCGAGCCGATCGTGTGGTCGTACTGCGTCATCAGCTGCGCCGCCTGCTGGCGCGCGGCCTGCTGCTCGGTGAAGGTCGCCATCGCCTTGGACGCCTGCGCGGCGTACTCGGTGGGGTCCTTGATCTGCTGCAGCTGCGCGTTGGCGTCCTGCACGTTGAACTGCACGGGCGGGTTCGCGGCCATCGCGATCTGCGTCTGGTTCAGCGCCTGCGAGTGGATCTCCTGCTGGCGCCCGGCCAGGGTCGCGCCCTGGGCGGTGGTGCCGAGCCACTTGCCGACGTTCGCGAGGTGCTCGCGCGCCGCGTCGCCGCCCGCGCCCTGCCAGTTGCTCGTGCTGGCGGAGATCGCCTGCGCGAGGTTCTGCTGGTGCGTGGCCAGGTCGTTGCCGACCTGCACCCACTCCTCCGACGACTCGGCCACGGTGCCCGAGTTCGCCTGCTGGGTGATGGCCTGCTGCATCTGCTCGTGCGTCGCCTGCGACCAGTCGGTGTAAGGCGCGCCGTCGGTCTGGCGCAGCTGGAGACCACCGTCGAGGCCGGACTTCGCCTCCACGAGCCGCTGCTCGTAGAGCTCCTGGATCTTGTCGTTGCGCGTCTTCGGGTCGACGACGGGGCCGAGCCAGCCCTGGGCGATCTCGTCGTCGACCTCCTTGGCGGCGTCGGCACGGATCTGGTCACCGGAGGCGACGTCGTCCGGCTTGACCGGGCCGACGAAGTACTTCGACGACGAGTCGGCCGTCACTTCGTAGTAGGGGCTGTGCGGGTCGTAGTCCGGTGACGACGGGTCTGAAACCGCCGAGGTGGACGTGTCGGTTGTCGTGGCCACGAGATCCTCCTCAGGTCAGCTCGTCGACGGGAAGCCGGTTGATGGTGTCGCGCGTTCCGGCTTCGGTGTTGCTGTAGTTCTGCTTCGCCAGCTTGATCGCCTCGACGTATGTCGGGAACTCGTCGCGCGCCGCCTGCAGCTGCGTGAGCAAGCCCTGGGCGTCGCTGGCGGTGTTGAGCATGTGGTTCGACACCCATTGACCGGTCGCCGTGGACGACAGAGCCGGGGCAGTGCCCAGCTTCTGCAAAGCGTCCCACCGCGCCTGAAGGGTGTCGATCACACCTTCGAGCGCCTCGATCATCTGGTTGCCGGTGGTGTCGTCCACCGCGAAACTGCCGGTCTGCGCCAATCGCTTCAGCTCGGTCCCGGACAACTGCGGTGTAAATTCACGCGCAGTCATCTTCGCCGGGGTCGCGTCGTCGGCCACCGGATCTCCCTCCTCTTGGTGCGCGCGCGTCAGTAGACGGCGGCGATGGCGTTCTGCACGGCGCGGGCCACCTCGGACCGCCCTGCGGGGACGTACTTCGCGCTCAGGTCACCGGCCTCGCCGGTGGTGGTGTGGATCAGGTAGCGGCCGTCCTGCGTGTCGAGCCAGCTGAGCGGGTCGGCCGCGCGCAGCTCGCCGTGCCGGCCCCAGCCGGTGACGGTGACGTGGCCGCCGCCGAGGCGCGGCGCGGCCATGACGCGCTCCAACACCTCGGTGCTGCCAGGCGTCGGTGTCACACGGGGGTCGGTGCGGCTGGGCCGCACGGTCCCGCGGACCTCGATCATCCCGAACGCGTCCGTCTCTTCCTCGTCCTCGGCCGCCTCGGCGATGCGCCGCGCGGTCATCGCCGACACCGCACGCGTCGCCTGCCGGCTCACCTCGTGGGCGCCGGTCGTCGCGGCGCGCGCCGGAGGTAGCACGCCGGTGACGACGTCGACGAGGTCCTCGTCGGCGAAGAGGGAGAACAGCAGGTCGTCGGTGCGCGGGTTCTGCGTGATCCCGAGCGCCTGCCTGCCGTCACTGAGGGCGAGCACCGCGATGTCGGCGCCGACGCCGTCGACCCCGGCCACCGCGACGGAGACGCGCGGCCGGGCGAGCAACCCGAACGCCGTCTGCACGTGGGGGCTGAGCTCACCATGAGTGGAGAGCCGCTTGTCCTCCATCGCCCGGTAGACCTGGGTCGCCAGGCGGACGAACCGGATGGGATCCGAAGGCACCGTGCCGATTCGCAACGGGTACTGGCGGATGTCACCGCCGGTTGCCTGGCTGACTACAAGAGCTTCGAAGACGTCGAGAACGAACTCGAACCTGTCCGCCATACCCGAGAGCTTCCTTCCCCACGGCGGGTCGTGCACGGCGCTGCGCCGCGGTCCGGACACCTGCGCAAAAGGGGCGCAGATGTCACTGATCGGAGCGTAGCAGTCCTGGTGTGACGGGAAATCACCACTCGAACCGGTGCCCGAAAGACCATCCGTCCGTGTCAACCCGGGCACGGCCTTCGCGCCCTTCCGCACCCATCACGTGGGCCGGAGCCGATTCGGTTCACCGCGATCGGCGAAAAAGTTCACGGACTTCTCCCGGGGTGCCGAAACGGGGTTCGTTCGGGGACTCAGCCCAGCCGTGACCGGTACACGCGCAGGTTCAGCCGGACCAGTTCCAGCAGTGGTACGGACACCCCGAGCGCGTGCGCCCGGTCCACCAGATCACCGAAGATCTGCTCGCCCTCCACAGGCAGCCCGGCCGTGAGGTCGCGGTAGAGCGAGGGCGCGCGCAGGGAGCCGACCTCGGTCACGGTACCGCGGGCGTTCTCGAGAGCGGCGGCCTCCAGCGGGTGCCCGGCGGCCGCCGCGACGGCCGCGCACTCGGCGACCACGGCCTCGGCGAACGCGATCCCGCCCGGCTGCCCGGCGACGTCGCCGACGGTGCCGCGCATGAGCGAGGTCACGGCACCGATCGAGGCGATGAACACCCACTTCGCCCACATGGCGGCCGTGATGTCCGGGGACAGGACCGTGTCGAAGCCCGCACCCGAGAGCAGTTCGTGCACCCCAGTGAGCCCGGCCGGCGCCGGCTCGGTGCGGGCGCCGTAGGTCAGCGACTGGAGGTCGAACAGGCGGCGGATGTCGCCCACACCGTCCACAGTGGTCATCACGATCGCGACACCGCCGAGCACCCGCTGCTCGCCGAAGCGGGCCACGAGCGCGTCGAGGTGGCGCAGCCCGTTGAGCACCGGCAGCACGAGGGTGTCCGGCCCGACCGCCGGCGCCACGTCCTCGATCGCCTGCTCGAGCCCAGCGGCCTTGACCGTGAACAGCACGAGGTCGTACGGCTCGGTGAGCTCACCGGCGTGCACGAGCTTCGGTGTGAGCACCGTCTCCTCGCCGAGCCCGGTGATCCGCAGGCCGCGTTCGCTCAACGCCGCCGAGCGCCCGGGGCGCACCAGGAAGGTCACGTCACGGCCGGCCTGCACCAGCCGGCCACCGAAGAACCCGCCGGTCGCGCCGGCACCCACCACCAGGATTCGCTTCGCGCTCGTCACCCGTGCGGCAGTAGGCCGCTGACTTGTCTAGGCCAAGCCAGAGTCACTGCTCTCACACCTCGGCGGTTCGACTCAGACGCCGACGACGCCGTCGACGCCCTCGCGCAGGAAGTCGGCGTGGCCGTTGTGCCGGGCGTACTCGTGGATCAGGTGCAGCATCACCAGCCGCAGGGAGACGTCCTCGCCCCACCGCGCGTTGTACGCGACGACGTCGAGCGACTCGGCGGCCGCCTCGATCCGCCGCGAGTGCTCCACCTCTGCCTGCCACGCGGCGAAGGCCTCGGCCCGCGTGCCGTCGGTGGCGTCGTAGGCGGCCTGGTAGTCACCGTCGGCCGACCAGACGAGCGGCACGTCCTCGCCGTCGATCACCCGGCGGAACCAGGCGCGCTCGACCTCGGCCAGGTGCCGCACGAGCCCCAGCAGCGACAGCGACGAGGGCGGCATCGACTGCCGGCGCAGCTGCTCGTCGGAGAGGCCGTCGCACTTGATCGCGAGCGTCGCGCGGTGGAAGTCGAGGAACGCGCGCAGCATCTCCCGCTCCCCCGCGATCGCCGGCGGCCCGATCCGTTCCGTCGCCACGGCTCCCCCTTCACCCGGTGACACGTCCGGGCTCAGGCTACCGCCGCGCCAAGGTGCGGCGAACGGCGCCGCCGCGGGCGCCTCCAGCCGCACGGCTTCGTGCGCGACCCGGCGCACGGACCCGGGCTCCCGTACCCCGTGGACTGTCCACTGTGGATTCGCGCGGCGCGAGGTTCAGCTCACGGGTTCCGCGAGCGCCACGGGTTCGGGCGAGCGCCACGGCCGGTACCAGAGCATGTCCTCGCGGCGCATCGGTTCGCCGCATTCGTCGCACAGCGTGCCGGGACGGGTGCGCGCCCCGCAGGCGCCGTGGACGATCAGCATGCGCTCGGCGGGCGGGTCGGAACGCGTGTGCTCATCGCCCCACTCGGCGAGGGACAGCAGCACCGGCAGCGCGTCGGCGCCGGCCTTCGTGAGGCGGTACTCGTGGCGGGTGCGGCCGCCGTCGCGGTACGGCACGCGCGTGAGCAGCCCTGCTTCCGTGAGTTTGGTGAGCCGGGTCGTGAGCACGTTGTCGGCGATGCCGAGCTCGTCGCGGAACTCGTCGAAGCGCGCGGTACCCGTGGTGGCGTTTCGCAGGATCAGCAACGTCCACGGTTCACCGAGCACGTCGACCGCCCGGGCGATCGGGCACGCTTGCCCAGACCACTGGATGCGTCGGACCATCACCGCTCCCTTCCTTCCACCACACCGCGTTCGCTGCCTTTCGCGGTGCAAGCCGTCATCGACCGTAGCACGCGGCGGGCGGGCGCTGGGCCGTTCGGCCGATCACAGCGGCTTCACAGCAACACACAGGAAACAGACAGGTGGAATCTGCTGCAACAAAGCGGTTCCGCGGCGTTGTCCCGGGTATGGCAAGACGGCTGAGATGGACACTGGCTGCCGCGGGGCTCACCGCGACGGTCCTCACGACGGCGGTCGTCGTCACGGTGAATACGCGCCACGTGACGACGATGCCCGCGGCGCAGACGCTGCCACCGCCCTCGTCCTCCCCCGCGCCGCCGTCCACGAGCGAACCACCGACGTCGACGACACCACCGACCACTTCCTCGCCTCCTCTGCCCGACCCCTCGGCCGTGGCCGACGATGTAGTCGACGCGGTGACCGCCGCGTCGAAGGGCACGAAGGTCGGGCTCGCGGTGTACGACACGAAGACGGGCAAGACGCTCGCGCTGAACAACCCCCAAACCTCGTACTACACGGCTTCCGTGGTGAAGCTGCTCATCGCGCTCGACTCACTGTACGACGACGGCACCTGGCAGGTCCCCTCCGGCGACACCGCCGACGAGCTCACCGACATGATCTCCGGCAGCAACGACGCCGTCGCCGACAAGCTGTGGGAAGCCGACGGCGGGACCGCGATCGTCGGGCGGATGGCCCACCTCATCGGGCTTTCGCACACACTCGAACCGACGGACCCGGGCCAGTGGGGCATGACGAAGATGAGCCCCGACGACGTGGTCACCACCTACCGCTACCTCACCGACACCGTCCCCGACGCCACGGCACAACCACTGCTCACCGCGATGGCCGACGCGCGCCAGCCCGCCGACGACGGCTACCCGCAGTACTTCGGCATCCCGGACGGCATGCCCGGCACGACGTGGGAGATCAAGCAGGGCTGGATGATCCTGCGCTCGTCGCTCGTGCTCAACACCACCGGGATCGTCGACTCCCGCTTCGTCGTGGTGCTCCTGACGCAGCAGCCGGCCGCCACCTCGTCGGCGAAGGGCCGCGCCGCGGTGACCGCGGGGATCAAGGCTTTGGCGCCGGCACTGGCCGCGTGGACGGCGGGGTGACAGACCCCGATCACTCCTCTGTGGACAGTGTGATCCCGCACCGCCCCACCGGAGTTCGGGGCGGGGCCACGGTTCGGTGAGAACCGCGGCGGCCCCGCCCCGCTCGGGTGCGACGACTGCGCGCCGGGTCAGCGGCGCTTAGCGATGTCCGCCCACGACGGTTTCGGCGGCGCCGTCGAACTGCTCGGCGCCGGGCCCGAAGGAGCGGGAGCAGGAGCCGGAGCCGGTGTGGGCGTCGGAGCGGGTGCGAGAGCCGGGGCGGGAGCCGCCGGTGCGGGAGCCGGCGCCGGGGCCGGCGCGGCCTGCGGCAACGGGCGCGCGGGCAGCGTGGGGTCCGAGTGCCCCGACGGGCGGATCCCGAACTGCCCCAGCACGTGGTCGCAGGTCGTGCAGGGCGGGAAGTAGCGGCCCTGCCGGTCGCTGAGCCCGCCCGTCTTGCTGTCGACACCCGCGATGCCCATCCGGCCGCCGTTGAGGTCGTCGAGCCGGTTCTGCAGCGCCTGCCGCGTCAGGGGACGGCCGCGGCTGTCGTGCAGTGCCTGGTTGACCGCGTCCATCTCGGCGCACCCGCCGTGCTGGAAGTTCTCCGCGCGGCGGTTCGGCGGCACGTTGTTCAGCGCCTGCGTGAGCCTCGGGTGCTGCGTCGTGCCGCCCGGCAGCTTGTGGGTCTCGGGGTTGCGGCCGTTGAGCCGGTTCTGGTTCGCGTACGACCCTTGCCGGCCGGTGCGGATGTCGTGGTTCCCGCGGCCGCTGAAGCCGTAGAACACCGAGTTCTGGTCGTGCCCGGCCGGACGCAGCACCGACGCCATCGCGGTCGGGAAGTTGTTGCGCGACGCGATGTCCGCGACCTCTTCCGCTTCGGACTGCACGCACATGAACAGGCCGAGCGGGTCGAGCATCGTCGTCGGGTTGGGCACATACGCGCGGGGGTTGGGCCCCGCCCGCATCCCGAGCGGGTCGCGCGAAAGGTAGTGCGCCTGCGCCGGGTCGTAGTAGCGGTAGAAGTTGTAGTGCAGCCCGGTTTCCGCGTCGTGGTACTGGCCGGGGAACCGCAGCGGGGTCGTCGCCGGACCGGCCGGGACCGCCGCGCCCGGCTCGGCGCCTCAGGCCGTGTGGCGCGCGTGCCAGACCACCCGGCCGCCGTCGTCGACGAGCTCCTGGGGCGAGCCCACGAGATCGGTGACGATGGCGTAGAAGTTCGTGTCCACCCAGCCGCGCTGTGCGTCGGCGGAGGAAGCGCCTTCACAGCCCTTCTGCGCCGCCTGCAACGAAGTGCCCAGGTCCTGTGCCCGCTGCCGGTCCGCGTCCGACGCGGACCCGGACCAGCTCTGCCGATCCGCGCTGATCGCGTCGTTCAGGTCCGACGAGATACCGCCCAGCTCCTTGGCGACGTTCGCCCATGTCTCGGACTGCGCCGCGATCTGGTCCGCATTGCCCGTGAGCCCGTTGAGCGCGTCCTTGAGCGGACCGACGTGCTCCATCAACCACGACACACCGGCCGCCAGGATCGCACCGAACGGGTCCATCGCCATCGACAACGCATCCAGCGCCGTCCCGACCGCACCCATCGCCACCGACGCCCAGTCACCCGACTGGATCGCCGTCGACAGGTCGTTCGCGGTTTCGAGCAGCGAGATCCCTGACTACGCTTTCGTGGAATCCTGGGTCTGCGCGATCAGCGGATTGTTCACGGACGTGCCCCTCCCCACCAGGCCTTGTCACCTCGAATTCACAAGTTATCAATTGGTCTGGACCCCCGCCCGGCGGGCCCGCTCGATGTCCGGACCGCGGTAGAGCCGCTCCGGAATGGACGCCAGCGTCGACTCGCGCACCTGCGGGCCCAGGCCGTAGAGCTTCTGGAAGCTCATGATCAGCGGACGCCACGCGTCGGGGTCCACGCGGTCGTCGGTACCGGGCAGGCGGATGTCGTCGTGGACGAAGACGCGCTGGACGCGGACTTCCAGGCCCACGATGGAGCCGTGCTGGGTCTCGTCGTCAGCGGCGAAGGGGTGGGTGGCCTCGAGGACGGCCTCCATGGCCACCGGGCACTCGGCGACGCGTGGCGGCGCGACCGTCTCGGACGAGACGGGGGTGAGGCCCGCGCGGCCGAACTTGTCGGCGACGTGGAAGTAGCCGCGCTGCTGCTTGCCCGGGGGCACCGGGTCCGAGCCTGTGGTGAGCGCGAGCCGGTCGACGGCCGCGGCGAGAGCGGCCGAAGGCAGGTTCAGCACGCATTCGCGCGTGCGCCGCAGGTTCTGGGTGGTCTTCGAGCGCGCGCCCAGGCCGAGCATGGCTCGCCAGCCGAGCCAGAACGCCGAGGACATCGGGGCGAGGTTCGCCGAACCGTCCTCATTGGTCGTGGAGATCAGCACCACGGGGGTGCCGAAGTACAGGATTCCGGGCTCGATGGCCGTGTGCAAGGGAAACGTCGTGTTCACGTTCCCCAGTCTGCGCACGCCGGGCGCGCTCGGCTGGCGGGAAACGGACGTCACGATCACGCCCGTTCCCCACCGGCCGAGCGGCTCAGGCGATGCCCGCCGCCAGCAGTGCCCGCCGCGTCAGCACGCGCGCCAGGTGCCGGCGGTACTCCGCCGACGCGTGGGGCTCGTCGGGCGGCGAGGTGTCCTCGGCGGCGAGCGCCGCGGCCTCGTCGGCCGAAGCGCCGTCCGCCAGCGCCTTCTCCGTCGCCGCGGCCCGCAGCGGGGTGCCGCCGAGGTTGATCAGGCCCACGGACTTGCCGACCACCGCGACGCCCACGATCGCCCAGTCGATGTTCCGGCGCGTGAACTTCTCGAAGCCCCAGCCCAGTCCGGCCTGGCTGGGCAGGCGGATCTCGGTCAGCAGCTCGTCCGGCTCCAGCGGCGTGGTGAACGGGCCCAGGAAGAACTCGGATGCCGGGATACGCCGCTCCCCCGCCGGACCGCGCGCGACGAGCACGCCGTCGGACGCGAGGATCACCGCGGGCAGGTCGGCGGCCGAGTCGGCGTGCACGAGCGAACCGCCGAGCGTGCCGCGGTGGCGCACCTGCGGATCTCCGACGGCACCCGAAGCGTGCGCGATGAGCGGCGCGTGCTCGGCGAGCACCGGGTCGCTGTGGAGGTCGTGGTACCGCGACAGCGCGCCGATCACCACCTCCTCGCCGTCGAGCCGCACGAACTTCAGCTCGTCGAGCGGCGCGATGTCCACCACGACCTCGGGCGCCGCGAACCGCAGTTTCATCAGCGGCAGCAGCGAATGCCCGCCGGCGAGCAGCTTCGCGTCCTCACCGTGCTCGGCCAGCAGCGCCAGCGCCTCGTCCACAGTGGACGCCCGACGGTAGGAGAACTCGGCGGGGATCACCGGTCCACCTCCTGCCCGGAAGCCTCGACCACGGCGCTCACGATGTTGTGGTAACCCGTGCAGCGGCACAGGTTCCCTTCGAGCGCCTCCCGGACCTCGCGTCGCGAGGGCTGCGGGTTCTCCTTCAGCAGCGACACCGAAGCCATCATCATCCCCGGCGTGCAGAAGCCGCACTGGAGCCCGTGCTGCTCGCGGAACGCGCGCTGCACGGGGTGCAGCTCGCCGTCGTCGCCGGCCAGACCCTCCACTGTGGTCACCTCGTGCCCGTCGGCCTGCGCGGCCAGCACCGTGCACGACTTCACCGACTCGCCGTCGAACAGGACCGTGCAGGCGCCGCACGAAGTGGTGTCGCAGCCGATGTTCGTGCCGGTGAGCCCGACGGTGTCGCGCAGGTAGTGCACCAGCAGCGTCCGGTCCGGCACCTCCCCGGCCGTGGTCCGGCCGTTCACCTCGATGGAGACCCGCACGTCAGTCCGCCTTCCTCACGTCGTTCAGGGCCGCCCAGACCCGCATCGGGGTGGTCGGCATGTCCAGGTGCCGCACGCCGTGGTGGGCGAGCGCGTCGACCACCGCGTTGTGCACCGCCGGCGTCGACCCGATCGTCGCGGCCTCGCCGATCCCCTTGACCCCCAGCAGGTTCCGAGTCGTCGGCGTCGCCATGTCCACGAGCTCGAAGTCGGGCAGCTCGGTCGCGGTCACGAACGAGTAGTCCGCGAGCGTGGCCGTGGTCGGGTTGCCGTCCTCGTCGTAGTTCACGACCTCCAGCAGCGCCTGCGCGATGCCCTGGCCGAGCCCGCCGTGGCGCTGGCCGCGGAAGGTCAGCGGGTTCACCACCGGCCCGGCGTCGTCGACCGCGACCAGCCGCCGCACCTCGACCTTGCCCGTCTCCGTGTCGACCTCGACCACGGCGAGGTGCGCGCCGAACGGGAACGTCGGCTTGCCGTCCCCGAACCACACGTCGGCCGACAGCGCCGCGCTCTCGGCCGCGGACACGATCCGCGCCCAGTCGAGCGTGGTGCTCGACGGCGCGCCGCGCACCTGCCAGACCCCGCGTTCCGTGTCGAGCTCCAGATCCTCGGCCGCGGCCTCGAGCAGGTCGGCCGCGAGCTCCCGGGCCTGGGCGATCACCTCGTCGGCCGCCTGCCGGACCGCCGAGCCGCCGAGCTGCAGAGACCGCGAGCCGAACGTGCCGACCGCGCGCGGGACCTCGTCGGTGTCGCCGTGCTTCACGGTGATCTTCGCCAGCGGCACGCCGAGCTGGTCTGACAGGAGCATCGCCAACGACGTCGCCAGCCCCTGGCCGTGCGGCGAGCTGCCCGTGTACGCGGTGACCGAGCCGTCTTCGTGGATATCGACGCGGCCGCTCTCGCCGCTCGCGTCGCCGCCGGTGATCTCGACGTAGGCCGCGATGCCGAGACCCAGTGCCACCGGGTCGCCCGCGGCGCGGCGCAGCTCCTGCTCCGCGCGCAGCTCGGCGTAGCCCGCGGCCTCGAGCACCTTGTCGAGCGCCGCCGCGTACTCGCCCGTGTCGTAGTCCCCGCCGGTCGGCGTGGTGTACGGGAATTCCTCCGGGCGGATGAAGTTGACCCGCCGCACCTCGGCCGGGTCCATCCCGATCTCGGCGGCGAACAGGTCCATCGCGCGCTCGACCGCGGCCGTCGCCTCGGGCCGGCCCGCGCCGCGGTAGGCGGCGATCGGCGTGGTGTTCGTGACCACGCAGCGGCTGCGCGTCTGCACCACGGGGAAGCGGTACACGCCGGGCGCCATCATCTCGGTCAGCGTGGGCAGGAACATGGCGCGCGGGTAGGCGCCGCTGTCCTGCACGACGTCGATCCGGTACGCGAGCACCGCCCCGTCGCGCTTGCCGCCGATGGTCACCGTGTTCTGCTGCGCCCGGCCGTGGGTCATCGCCGTGAGGTTCTCGCTGCGCGACTCGGTCCACCGCACCGGCCGCCCGACGGCACGCGCGGCCCAGCCGAGCAGGCTCGCCTCGGGGTCGGCGCCGATCTTGGCGCCGAAGCCGCCGCCGACGTCCGGCGCGATCACGCGCACGCGTTCCTCGCCGAGCCCCAGAGCACCCGCCACGGTGGTCCGGGCGATCTGGGCGTTCTGCGTGGACAGCCACAACGTCAGCCGGCCGTCCTCGCCCCACGCCGCCGATCCGCCGCGCACCTCGAGCGACGCCGGGGCCACGCGCGGGTTGAGGATCGTCTGCGTGACGACGGCGTCGCAGTCCGCGAACACCGCGTCGTCGAACTCCTCGGCGCCGTTCACCTGCATGACGTTGCCGGTGCCACCACCACCGGGGAACAGCTCGATTTCGCCGGACAGCGCGGCGTCGATGCTCGCCACGGCGTCCAGCGGGTCGTAGTCCACGTCGACCAGCTCCGCCGCGTCGGCCAGCTGGTAGCGCTCTTCGGTGAGCACCAGCGCGACGGGTTCGCCGACGTAGCGCACGACGTCCGTGGCGAGGAACGGTTCGGTCACGGGACCGACTTGCTGAGGCGCGAGGTCGAGATCCGCCGCCGTGAAAACGCCGACGACTCCCGGTGCCTGCTTCGCCTCTTCGGTGTCGATGCCGGTGATGCGCGCGTGGGCGATCGGGCTGCGCACGAAGACCGCGTGGACGGCGCCGGTGAGCGCCGCCTCCCGCAAGTCGTCGACGTACGTTCCGCCCGAGGTGATCAGCTTCTCGTCCTCGACGCGCACCACGCGGGTGCCGACAATGCTCATCTGGCCTCCTGCTCGGGTACCCCGCCGATCATGCCCCCTGGGGTGCCCGCGCGTCAGCCGGGCACGGCAACGGTTCCGCTGCGATCAGCCCGCGTAGGCTTCGCGGGCAAGCATCACCGCGAGCACGAGCCCGCCGATCGCGATCGCGATCCGCAGCGGGGTCGCGGGCAGGTACCGCACGAGGATCGAACCGAGCCAGGACCCCGCGACCGAACCCAGGCACACGGCGAGCGCCGCGGGCCAGAGCACGCGGCCGGTGAACGCGAAGACGGCCGCGGCGATCAGGTTCGCCGTGCCCGTGGCGATGTTCTTGGCCGCGTTCGTGCGGGCCAGCGGCTGCGTCCACACGGTGGTGAGCAGCGCCAGCATCAGCACGCCCGCCGCGGCACCGAAATAGCCGCCGTACACGCCGACCAGGAACGCCGCAGCGCCGGTGACCGGGCCGATGCCGTGGCGCTCCGCGCCTTCCGCCAACCGGCGCAACCGCGGACCCGCCAACAGGACCAGCGCCGCACCGCCGATCAGCCACGGGACCACCACGGTGAACGCGTCGGGCGGCGTCAGCAGCAGCACGAGCCCGCCGCAGCCACCGCCGGCCGTGGTGATCAGGCACAGCGGCAGCAGGCGGCGCCACTGCCCCGTCAGCTCAGGCCGCGCACCGGCGGCCGCGCCCGCGGTGGTGCCGAGCATCGCGACGGTGTTGGTCATGTTCGCGACCACCGGCGGCATCCCGGCGGCGAGCAGCGCGGGGTACGACACGAGCGAGGCCAGTCCCGCGGTGGCGCCGACGAGGCCGGCGCCCACTCCGGCGAGCAGCAAGAGGACGAACTCGCCCGCGTCGATGATCACGCCGGCAATCAGAACACGCGCTCCCGCGCCGCCGTATAGGTTGTTATACATGTCACTTCCGGCGGAACGGACACCGCCGAACGGACGCCCGGCAACAGGCGGACAGGCGAGTACGTTGAAGAGAAGGCAACCCGCCCGGTGCTCGGATTCGCATGGAGGACCGATGCGCGTCACGATCGCGGAGGTCGCCCGCCGAGCGCGGGTGAGCAAGACGACCGTGTCCCGGGTGCTCAACAACAAGTCCGACGTGGACGCCGCCACCGCTGTGCGCGTGCGTGAAGTCATCGCCGCGACGGGCTACATCCCGAGCGCCGGGGCCGTCGGTCTGGCGAAGGGCCGGACCCGGCTCGTCGGGGTGCTCGTGCCGGGACTCTCGCCGGCAGGCGTCGGCGAGGTGTTGCAGGGAGTGGCCGACGTCGTCGAGGAGAGTGACCACGGCCTGCTGCTGAGCACCGCCGCCCGGGGCGCGGACTCGCTCGAGCGCTTCACGCACCAGGTGCGGGCGCACGCGTTCGACGGGCTGCTGCTGCTCGACCCGCCACCCGCTGTCACGGACAACGACGCGCTGCGCGACGCCGACCTCCCGGTCGTGGTCGTCGATGGGGCGCGCTCGGCGTTCCCGTCCGTGACCGGCGACGACGCCGCGGGCGCCGCCGCGGTGGCCCGGCACTTCCTGGAGCGTGGCCGGCGCCGCGTCGCCGTGGTGACGGGTCCCGGCGAACACGCCGCCTCCCGGCTCGCCGGATTCCGGTCCGTACTCGAAGAAGCCGGTTCACCGCTCACCGGGAACGCCGTCACCGAGGCGGCTTCCACCGCGGGCAGCGGCCGCTCGGCCGTGCGGCGGCTCGTCGCCTCGGGCCACGGATTCGACGCCGTGTTCGCCTGTGACGACGTGGTGGCAGCCGGTGTCCTCACCGGACTGCGCGAAGCCGGCCGCACCGTGCCCGGAGACGTCGCCGTGGCCGGGTTCGGCGACCTGCCGCTCGCGGCGTTCACGCACCCGCCGCTCACGACCGTGCGCCGGCCCTCCCGGGCGCTCGGGGAAACGGCGGCGCGACGCCTGCTCGGCAAGCTGACCGGCGACACGCCTCTCGACGGCGTGACCGTGCTGCCGACCGAACTGGTGGTGCGGGAGTCGGCGCCCTGACACGGACGATCCGATGTGGACGGTTCAGCTGGCGAGGCCGGCGTGGCCGAACCCGGCGGGCAGCACAAGGCTGTGACCGGTGTGCTCGACCTTCGCCCGCAGGTACCGGACGTTGGTCTCCGTCGCGAACACGCCCGTGGGCACGCGGTCACGCACGTCGAGACCGTGGGCGGTCAGCTGCGCGGCCTTGTCGGGATTGTTCGACAGCAGGTCGAGCCGGCGCACGCCGAGCGCGGTGAGCATCTGCGCGGCGGCGGTGTAGTCGCGGGCGTCCTCGGGCAGGCCGAGCGCCGCGTTGGCCTCGTAGGTGTCGAGCCCGCCGTCCTGCAGCGCGTACGCGTCGAGCTTGTTGTACAGGCCGATGCCGCGGCCTTCCTGGCGCAGGTAGAGCAGGTAGCCGCCGGTCTCGGAAATCCGGGCGACCGACTCGCGCAGCTGCGGGCCGCAGTCGCAGCGGGCCGAGCCGAAGACGTCGCCGGTCAGGCACTCGGAGTGCATCCGCACGAGCGGCACCGGGCCCGGCTCGCCGAGCACGAACGCGAGGTGCTCCAGCCCGTCGGCGAGCCCGTGGAACGTCACGGCCTCCGAGTCGACGGAGAGGTCGTCGCCCAGCCGCAGCGGGATCCGCACCCGCGTACGCACCTCCGCCACCGTCGCCATCGGCTGCTCCGTTCTCCCAGGTGGTTCAAATTCGAACCACGACTTGATCGACCCTACAACATGGTTCAAATTCGAACAACCTGCGTTACCATGGGTGCATGGCCGACCCCCGATGGCTCACGGATCGCCAGCTGAAGACCTGGCAGGCCTTCCTGGCGGTGAGCTCGCAGCTCAACCGTCGCGTCGAACAGCAGCTTCGCGACGACGCGGGGCTTTCGCACCCACAGTACGAAGTTCTGGCGCGCCTCGCCGCCGCCGGCGGCGCCCTGCGCATGACGGAGCTGGCGGGCGCGGCTCTCACGTCCAAGAGCGGGCTGAGCTACCAGGTCGGCCAGCTGGAGAAGACCGGGCTCGTCGGGCGCCGCTCGTGTGAGTCCGACGACCGCGGCGTGATCGCCTTCCTCACCGATCTCGGCTGGTCACAGCTTCGCGAGGCCGCCTCCGGGCACGCCGCGCTCGTGGGCGAGCTGCTCGTCGACGCGCTCACGCCCGAGCAGTTCGGCGTGTTCAGCACCGCGCTCGACACCCTGGAGTCCCGGCTGCGTGGCGCCCAGCGGCCGCAGCGAACCGCCGTGTGACGCTCGGCACCCGGCACTACGAGCCGACTGTCCTCTGTGTCCAGTCGGGCACGCGCGGTTGCGGCACGGGTTCGGCGGTCAGCAAGGCCAGATCCGGCGGCACCAGCACCGCGGCGGCCAGCAACGCACCGAGCAACAGGTCGTCGCCGCTCGCCGGGTGGAACCGGGCCCGCACGCCGTCGAGGGCGGCCCGCACGCCCAGCGAGGTCCAGTCGCCGCCAGGGTCCAGCACCGCGAGCTGAGCCGCCGCCCGCTCCGGCGGCACCGGCCGTGGCTGCGCCTCCCAGCGCAGGAAGCTCTGGCCGACCACGGTGAGCGCCAGCCGTTCGCGCGTGTCGAGCACCCCGTGCGGCGCGGGTCGCCCGGCGGGCCTGCCGTCGGCGACGTGCACCTCCAGCACGTGCTCCCGCCCGCGCGAGCCGTGCACGAACAACGGCAGGTAGCCCGCCGGCAGCGCGACCGGCGCCGCGCCGGTGAACAGGAGCCGGGATTCCGGCAGCCGTAACGGGACCTTGCCCGTCGCCCGCACCCACCAGCGGTCGCGGTGGTGCTCCAGCACGCCATGGCGGCGGCTCACCCACCGGTCGTCCTCCCCGACCGGCACGGAAACCTCCGCGGTGTTGCGCCCGAACGTCACCGGACCCGGCGCCGACGGCGGCACCAGCACTCCCCCGGCGAGCCCGAGCACGACCAGCGTGCCGGGCGGTGACGCGAAGCCCCGCGCCAGGCTCGGATGCCCGGCGGGCAGTGCCCGCATCCCCTCACCCGTCACGACGCCCCCCGCCCGTTCCCGGCGCGGGGCCTGCCCCACCGCGCGCCGCGAGGCTAACCGGGCGGCGCCGGGACCCCTCCCGGAGCGGTTTCGTCGGGTGGTTCGAGCAGCGCGAGGTCCGGCGGCACCAGCGAAGTGGACAGCAGGAGCTCCTTCACGAGGTTGTCGTTGAGGGAGTTGCCCACCGGCTCACCGACCTCTTCACGAGTGAGGCCCGTGACGCCGGCGCGCGCGAGCCGCGCCCGCACGGCGACCACGAGGTGCTCCACCCGTTTGGGCGTCCAGCGGCTGCCCGGCGCCAGCTCGGAGAGCTGCTCGGCGACCTGCCGCCACGCCATCGGCTGCGGGTAGGGCTGTTGCAGCAGGTAACGCTGGGCCAGCGAGACCAGCACGAGGCGCTCTTCGGGGCTCAGCCGCCACATGCGCGGCGGCTCGGTCACGTCCTGCGGGCGCGACTCCGGCCGGCGTCCGTCCGCCCCCGACACGTACAGCTCCAGCAGGTGCTCTCGGTCGGCCGAACCGCGCACGAACACCGCCGTGTAGCCCTCCGCGAGCGGCACGGGCTCCTCTTCGGGGAACAACAGGCGCGAGCCGGGCATGCGGATCGGCAGCCGCCCGGTGTTGTGCATCCACCACGCGTCGCGCCGGCGCACGAGAAAACCCTGTTTGCGGCTGACCTTCCGGTCGTCCTCCCCCACGCACACGTGGACGTCTTCGCGGTTGCGTCCGAAGAGGACTTCCCGGCCGTCGCGGGGCGGCATGCGCACGCCGCCGGTCACGGCCAGTGCGAAGATCGTGCCCGGCGCCGCGGGCGGCACCCCGTAGGCGAGGCTGCCGTGGTCGGCGCCGAGGGACTCCGCCGGCCCGCCGGATCGCAGCGCGGTCATGCCTGCGGCAGCTTCGCGACGACGTCGCCGGCCAGTGACGTGGCCGGGGCGCAGAGGTCCTGCGACGGCGGGTCGCCGTGGACCACCACCTTGATCTGCTCCACCGCGGCCTCTCCTTGTGCGTCGGTGTAGCGCCGGTAGACCAGCAGCGCCTGGCACGTGTCGTCGGCGAAGTCGTCGGTCGCGAGGTACGCGTCGTGCCCGGAGACCTTGACGAGCTGGCCCGAGTCGCCGTCCGGCGGCTGGTCGCGGTCGAAGATCACCGTGACCGCGCGGTCCGACGCCGAGCTGTCCCAGTCACAGGTCCAGTCCCCGTAGCCAGGCACCACCTGCACCGGCGCCGTGACGCCCGCGGTGCTGCCGAGCGAGGCGGAGCTCAGCAGCGAACACGCGTCCACATCGGACAGCGAACCGGCAGGGACCGGCGTCGACCGCGCGGGCACGCCCGCCACGGCGAGCACCTTCGTCGCCGACGCGACCGCGACGTCGGCGGGCTTGCAGGTGTCGAGGTTGTCGCCGTCGTCGTCGGACACGGTCACGCGCACGAGGTAGTGGTCCTGCAGCTGGATCAGGCGCACGCACGCGCCGTCCTGCGCGGGGTCGCCGAACACGTCGAACGGGCCGGAGCGCGAGCGCTGCCCCTCCGGCGCGGCGCCGCCGGACGGCGGGTCCTCCAGCTCGACCTTCACGTCGGCCTGAAGATCGTTGCCACGCTTGAGGATCACGTCGCAGCGGTCGAAGTTGCCGTAGTCCGGGTCCACCTCGGGGTCGCCGTAGGGGCGCAGCGGCACCGCGTCCACGAGCCGGCACGGATCGGCCGAACGCGGGTCCTTGCCGATGCCGAGCTTCGCCGGAGCGGCGGGCACCTTCGAAGCCGCGGCCGGAGTCGGCGGCTTTCCACTGTCCGGCAGCAGGATCAGGGCCACGCCCGCGAGCACCACGACGGCGGCGACCGCCCCCGCGATCACGAGCCGCCGCCGGCGCCTGTCGGGCCGGCGGCGCAGCGGCGACGAGGGAGGCAGCCCGCCCACGCCGGCGACCAGCAGGTCGTGCGCGGCGGCCGCGGTGGGCCGGTCTTCGGGAGCCGTCCGCATCAACGCGGCGAGCACGGGCGCGAGTTCACCGGCCTTGCGCGCCGGCGGGACCGCGCCCTCGGCCGCGCGCCGGATGGTCGCGTACTCGTTGCCGCCGCCGAAGGGCGGAGCGCCTTCGACCGCGGAGAACAGCGTGGCGCCCAACGAGAAGACGTCGGACGCGGCGGTCGGCGGGTGTCCCTGCGCGACTTCCGGCGCGAGGTAACCGGGGGTGCCGCCGATGTGCGGGGAGTCCGTGACCGTCTCGTCGGTGCGGACCGAGCGCGAGATCCCGAAGTCGGTGAGCTTGGCACGGCCGTCGTCGGTGATGAGGACGTTGCCGGGCTTCACGTCGCGGTGCACCACGCCGCCCTCGTGCACCGCCGCGAGCGCGCCCGCGACCTGCACGCCGATCTCGGCGACCGTGCGCACGGTCAGGCTGCCCTCGGCGGTGAGGACCTCGGCGAGGCTGCGCGAGGGCACGTACTCCATCACGAGCCACAGCTCGTCGCCCTGGGCGACGACGTCGAAGAAGGTCACCACGTTCGGGTGCTGCACCCCGGCGGCGAGCCGGGCCTCGCGACGCAGGGTGCGGCCGCTGACCGCATCGGAAAGCCGCGCCTGCTTGAGTGCCACCTCACGATCGAGCTGCTCGTCGTGCGCACGCCAGACCACGCCCATGCCCCCGGTGCCGATCCGCTCGAGCAGTCGATAGCGCTCCGCGATCAGCCGGTCACCCTGCACCGACGCTCCCCTCGGCGTGGTCGGACCTCTGTGAGGTAACTCGCAGTAACGATACTGCATCACGTCCGGTGGCAGGAAGCGGCCCGGATCGCGACCACTCCCCCGATGCCCGCCTACGGTCCGGGCACAAACGACTCCCACGCCGAAGACAACCACGTCGACCCGCCGATCCACTGCGAGGTCGGAATCGACAAATCGTCCCGTGACGGATACGTCGTCCCCGAGCCGGCCTGCGCGCCGCGACCCCGGCGCCGGTTCCCTTGCCCGCCAACAAGAATCGGCCCCGAACCGCGCTGCGCTGCGTGAACACCCGGGTCACCCGTCCGGCCGATCAAGCGTCCACAGTGGACATCGAAACCGGCACGGCGGTCCAGGATTCGACGTATAGGCCGTTATACGGATGGGTGCGGCCGGGTGAATCCGCTGCGGAGCGCCCGGATCGGCGATTGGATCACGGTGGCCGGGGGTATCTGGCGGAGGTGACGGCAGGCGCGCCGCCGAAGGAGACCTCCATGCTCAGTCACCACGAACGCAGCGAGCTGGACAAGATCGAACGCTGGTTCGAGTTCAGCGATCCGGAACTGGCGGCGACGCTCTCCCGAGGCAGGCCGGGGCCGAACCGTCGTCTGCTCACCCTCTTCGCGGTGCTCTTCGACGTCTCGGCCGTCGCGTTCCTCGTGGCCGGTGTCGTCACCACGAGCCCCGCCTTCACGCTGTGCGCGCTGTTCGCCGCCGGCGGCGGGGTGGCGCTGCACGTCGTGCGCGGGCACGGCCGCTCCTGACGCGGCGGGAGCCGCGGCGCGTTTGACGTGCGCTCACCCGGGTCCGCGCCGCACACTGGTGCGGTGTCCGCCTGGGTCCTGCACGTCGATCTCGACCAGTTCATCGCCGCGGTCGAGATCGCGCGCCGGCCCGAGCTGCGCGGCCGGCCGGTGGTCGTGGGCGGCAACGGCGACCCCGCCGAGCGCGCCGTGGTGGCCACCGCGTCCTACGAAGCGCGCGAGTTCGGCGTGCAGTCCGGCATGCCGATGCGGCTGGCCGCGAAACGCTGTCCCGACGCAGTGTTCCTGGCCACCGACGCGCCCGCGTACCAGGAGGTCTCCGACCGCGTCATGGCGCGGCTGCGTGAGCTGCCGGTGGTGGTCGAGGTGCTCGGGTGGGACGAGGCGTTCCTCGGCCTCGACACCGAAACCGTCGACACCGACACCCCCGAGGCGTTCGCGGCCGAGGTCCGCCGGGCGGTCGAGGACGAGACCGGGCTTTCGTGCTCGGTCGGCATCGGCGACAACAAGCTGCGCGCCAAGCTCGCCACCGGATTCGCGAAACCGGCCGGGATCTTCCGCCTCACGCGGGAGAACTGGTGGGCCGTGATGGCCAAGCGGCCCACCGACGCGCTGTGGGGCATCGGGCGCAAGACGGCCAAGAAGCTCGCCGAAGCCGGGTTCACCACGGTGCTGCAGCTGGCCGGCGCCGACGCGGACGACCTCGCCGCGCGGTTCGGCCCGCGCCTCGGCCCGTGGTACCGGGTGCTGGCGGGCGGGATCGGCGACGCCGAGGTCACCGCCACGCCGTACGTCGCGCGCTCCCGCAGCCGCGAGACGACGTTCCAGCAAGACCTCACCGATCCCGCGCGCATCGCGGAAGAAATCGACGCCCTCGCCGTGCGGGTCGCCCGCGACGTCGTGGGCGAGGGCCGCCCGGCGGCGCGCGTCGCGGTGAAGGTGCGCTTCGCGCCGTTTCACACGCACACCCACAGCATCACGCTGCCGGAGCCGACCTCGGACGCCTCGGCGATCGGGCGCGCCGCGCGCGAGGTGCTCGGGATGTTCACGCTGGACCAGCCCGTGCGACTGCTCGGGGTGCGCGCGGAGTTCCCGCACCCGCCCGCGTGATCGGACGCGGTGACCGGCGGGGGCGCGTTTGGCCGAGCCTGTCGGCGGGGTAATCGGGACTCCGGGCACACGAGTGAGGTGAGGCATGTCCGAAAACGGAGTCCCCGCGACCGGTTCCGACGACCGATTCGGCGGGCTGGGTGGCGAGTTCCTGGACCTCACGCGGTCGCTGCTGGAGGTCACGACCGTCGGGGGCGTGCTGCAGCAGCTCGTGACGGCGGCGGTCCGGGTGATCCCCGCGGCGAGCGTCGTCAGCATCACGCTGCGCTCGCCCGACGGGCTGTTCTACACCCCGATCGAGACCGATGCGATCGCCGTCGAGCTCGACCAGGTGCAGTACCGCACCGGGGAGGGCCCCTGCCTCGACGCGGCCCGCCCGGACGGCCCGGCCCACGCGGAGAGCCAGGACCTCGCCCACGAGACCGAGTGGCCGAAGTTCGGACCGGCCGCGGCCGAACGCGGCATGGGCTCGATGCTCGCCATCGCGTTGCTGCCCGACGCCCGTGAGCCGCAGTTGTCCGGTGCCCTCAACGTCTACGCGCGCGAGACCGGCGCACTCACGCCCACCGACCGCGACCTCGCGCTGCTGCTGGCCACCCACGGTTCGCTGGCGCTGGCTACCACCAACGCCGTGACGACCGCGGACCTCCAGCGGGCGCACCTGCGCAAGGCCATCGACGCGCGCGACGTGATCGGCCAGGCGAAGGGCATCCTGATGCAGCGGCGGGGCATCTCGGCCGACGAGGCGTTCGACATCCTGCGCCGCACATCACAGGACCTCAACGTGAAGCTCGCCGTGCTCGCCGAGACCCTGGCCACGCGCCACACCGAGCTCGACCTGCCCGGTCCGCGCGCTTGACAGCCTCCGGCCCACCTTGCCATGGTGGGAACCGGTAGAACGAACCGTGCGCCGCGAGGGCGCACTCCGGGCCGAGAGGCGCTGCGACGGAAGCCGAGAGTTTCCGCCACGCTCGGCCCGCGAGTTCCGGACAAGGGCGCCTCCTGCGAAGGAGGTGCCTTTTTTGTTGACCCAGCTGTCGTCGACGCGGACGTCGTCGGCACAGGTGTTGCCGTCCCAGGAAAAGCCGGCGGACGGCCTCCTCATCTCCTGAACCCTCCCGGGTGAGCCCGGTGCTGCCGAACGCGGTGGTGCCGCGATTCCCCGTGCCCTGAAACAGAAACCAGAACCGTATCGAATGGGAGCGGAACCTCTATGAGCCCGAAACTGCAGAACGTCGGCGGACTCGAGTTCGCGGTGGCCGACCTGGCGCTCGCCGAGGCCGGGCGGACGCAGCTGCGCCTGGCCGAGCACGAGATGCCGGGCCTGATGGCGATCCGGCGAGAGTTCGCCGGGGCGCAGCCGCTGAAGGGCGCCCGCATCGCCGGCTCGCTGCACATGACTGTGCAGACCGCGGTGCTGATCGAAACCCTCGTGGCGCTGGGCGCCGACGTTCGCTGGGTGTCCTGCAACATCTTCTCCACCCAGGACGAGGCCGCGGCCGCCGTCGTCGTCGGTCCGAACGGGACGGCCGAGCGGCCCGAGGGCACGCCGGTGTTCGCGTGGAAGGGCGAGACGCTCGACGAGTACTGGTGGTGCACCGACCTGCTCTTCCGGTTCGCCGACGGGCAGGGCCCCAACATGATCCTGGACGACGGCGGCGACGCGACGCTGCTCGTCCACAAGGGAGTCGAGTTCGAGGCCGCGGGCGCCGTGCCGGCCGCCACGGACGCCGACGCCGAGGAGTACGCGATCGTCCTGCGCACGCTCGCCGAGAGCCTCGCCGCCGACCCGAAGCGCTTCACGCGCATCGCCGGCGAGGTCCGCGGTGTGACCGAGGAGACCACCAACGGCGTCAAGCGGCTCTACAAGCTGGCGACCGAGGGCACGCTGCTGTTCCCGGCGATGAACGTGAACGACTCGGTGACGAAGTCCAAGTTCGACAACAAGTACGGCATCCGCCACTCGATGGTCGACGGCCTCAACCGTGCCACCGACGTGATGATCGGCGGCAAGCTCGCCGTCGTCTGCGGGTACGGCGACGTCGGCAAGGGAGCCGTCGAGGCGCTGCGCGGCCAGGGCGCGCGCGTGGTGGTCACGGAGATCGACCCGATCTGCGCGCTGCAGGCGGCCATGGAGGGCCTCGACGTGGTCGAGTTGGACGACGTCGTGGAGCGCGGCGACATCTTCCTCACCACCACCGGCAACTTCGGCATCATCTCCGCCGCGCAGATGGCGCGGATGAAGCACAACGCGATCGTCGCCAACGTCGGCCACTTCGACAACGAGATCGACATGGCCGGCCTCGGCAAGGTGCCCGGCATCCGCAAGCTGGAGATCAAGCCGCAGGTGCACGAGTGGGCCTTCGCTGGACAGCACGAGGGGCGCCCAGCGCACTCGATCATCGTGCTGTCCGAGGGCCGGCTCATGAACCTCGGCAACGCCACCGGGCACCCGTCGTTCGTGATGTCGAACTCGTTCGCGAACCAGGCGATCGCGCAGATCGAGCTGTTCACCAAGCCCGGCGAGTACCCGGTCGGCGTGCACCGCCTGCCCAAGCTGCTCGACGAGAAGGTGGCGCGGCTGCACCTCGACGCGCTCGGCGTGAAGCTGACGAAGCTCACGAAGGAGCAGGCGGAGTACATCGGCGTGGACGCGGCCGGCCCGTTCAAGCTGGAGCATTACCGCTACTGAGCCCCGGGCCGCCCCGGCGGAGACCGGAGGCCGGAAATAAGGGGTCCTCCGGCTCCGAGGGGGAGGGAGAGCCGAAGGACCTCGTTAGTGTTAGCACATCGCCAAGCCGGTGTACACAGCTGCATACACGATCGGGTAAGGATCGGGGCCGGAGGGGAAACCCTCGGCGGAAAACCGTGAAGGCCTCGTTCCCCGGCGGTCCGGGGAACGAGGCCTTCACGGTCACTGGGCCGCGGGAGGGCTCAGGAAGCTTGCCGAAGCTCCGCCTCGACCTCGACGGCGAGCGTGCAGGAGCACTCCGCGTCGACAGTGTGGCAGTCGATGATCAGGCCGTGGCGGACGCGGTCGAGGTCCGCGCAGCTCTCGTCCGTGCACTCGGCGAACCCGCCGTCCGGGTGAACCACCAGGGTGCCGTGACAGTGGTCGATCCCGCTGGTGCAGAACGCGCACTCCATGCTCAGGCCGCCTTCCGCTCTCGTGCTCTCGAACCGGCTCAGGTCAACACCGGCTCTTATCAGACCGGACAGCTTCTTGGTACCACCGGTGGGCGCCAGAGTCTGGCATACGGGCGGCGTGTCGCCGCAGCCGGTCCGGTGATCTCGGACCGGCGGTGATGTCCCCCGGCTTTCCCGGGGCTCGGCGGGAAAAGCTCGCTCAGGCGCTCTTCGGCCGGCGGGTCCGCGGAGCGGCCTTCTTGGCCGGCTTCTCCTCGTCCGGCGCGGCCTTGCGAGAGCGCGACGAGGTACTCTTGGCCGGCGCCGCCGAACGCGTCTTGCGGGCTTCGGAAACGCTCGCCTCCAGGGCCGCCATGAGGTCGACGACGTCGGCTTTCGCCGCCACCGCACCGGGTTTCGTCGTCTCGTTGCCCGAGACCTTGGCCTCGATCACGGATTCGAGCGCCTCACGGTAGCCGTCGGTGTACTTTTCGGACTCGAACACCGGTTCCGACAGCGAATCGATCAGCGAGCCGGCCATGGTCAGCTCCTGCGGGCGCACTTGCGGCGGATCCTCGCGCAGGAACGGGAAATCGGGCGTGCGCACCTCGTCTGGCCAGAGCATCGTGGTCATCACGAGCACGTCGGACACCACGCGCAGCAGCGCCAGGCTCTCGCGCTGGCGCACGGCCACCTTGGCGATCGCCACGTGGCTGGCCTTGTGCAGCGCGTCGCGCAGCACCACGTACGGCTTGACGGCGTTCTTCTGCGGCTCGAGGTAGTAGGTCTTGTCGAACTGGATCGGGTCGATCGACTCGAGCGGCACGAACTCCAGCACGTCGATCGTGCGCTGCGTGGCCAGCGGCAGGTCGGCGAGGTCGGCGTCGGTGATCACGACCATCTCGCCGTCGGGCAGCTCGTAGCCCTTGGCGATCTCGGCGTAGGGCACCTCCTGCCCGTCGACCGAGCAGAAGCGCTTGTACTGGATGCGGCCGCCGTCGGACTCGTGCACCTGGCGCAGCGAGACGTTCTTGTTCTCCGTGGCCGCGTACAGCTGGATCGGGATGCTGACCAGCCCGAACGAGACCGAGCCCTTCCACATCGACCGCATGCGCGCTCCTCCGCCGTCCGCCCGTGCTCCACTCACGCTCGGTAACAACCGTAGCCCGGATCATCCGATCCCGACAGTCCCGCCGGTCGGCGCGGCTCCCGACCGGCCCAGCCTGACCTGCGACGACCCGCCGGGACCGGTCACCCGGGGTAGCGGCTCCCCGGAGGCGCCACGTCACGCAAAAGTGCGGGGCACGCAGATTATTGCGTGCCCCGCACTTTTGCTACGCTGGTTCGCATGACCTCCGAATCCGTGGCGCCCGTGCTCGGGCTGCGCGAACGCAAGAAGCTGGCGGCCCGGCAGGCGCTGGGTGCCGCGGCGCTGCGGCTCGCGCTCGAGCGTGGCCTGAACCAGCTGCGAGTCGAGGACATCGCGAGCGAGGTCGGCGTGTCGCCGCGCACGTTCAACAACTACTTCTCCAGCAAGGAGGAGGCGGTCTGCTCGTTCATCGTCGCGCAGCAGGAGCGCGTGCGGGAGGCGCTGCGGGCCCGGCCGGCCCACGAGCCGCTGTGGGAGGCCGTGATCAACGCGGCGGTGGAGCAGGCCTCACGCGACGGCTCGCCCCGGCGCGAGGACGTGCGCCGCATGCGCGACATGGTGCGCAACGCCGGACTGTTCGCGGAGATGCTGCGCGCGCACGCCACCGTGGAGCGCGTACTGGCCGAAGCCGTCACCGAACGGGCGGGCGGCACCGCAAATCCGTTGCACGCGAGGATGCTCGCGGGGATCGTACAGAGCGCCTCCCGCATCGCGTTTCACACGTGGCTGACCTCCGGGCCGGACGCCGAGTTCCTGCCCACGTTCGTGGACCTGCTGCGGGAGGCTTCCGCGGGCATGCCCACCCTGGCCGCGGCCGCGGCGAGCACCACCGCACCATGAGCCACCCGAACCGTCCAAAACAGACACACCACCACAGAACACCATCCTGGGGGAGAACCGACCCGTGCTGATCCGCCTGTTGCGCAGTCATCTGCGCCCCTACAAGACGACCATTTGGCTGGTCGTCGTCCTGCAGCTGGTGCAGACGCTGGCCGCGCTGTACCTGCCGACGCTCAACGCCGACATCGTCGACAACGGGCTCGTGAAAGGCGACACCGGCTACATCATGCGGATCGGCGGCATGATGCTGCTGGTCACGCTGGTGCAGATCGCCGGCTCGATCGGCGCCGTCTACTTCGGCGCCCGCACCGCCATGTCCCTGGGCCGCGACGTGCGCGGCTCGGTGTTCCACCGGGTCCAGGACTTCTCCGCCCGCGAGGTCGGCCAGTTCGGCACACCCTCGCTCATCACCCGCACCACCAACGACGTGCAGCAGGTCCAGATGCTGGTGCTGATGACGCTGACGCTGATGGTGTCGGCACCGATCATGTGCGTCGGCGGCATCCTCCTGGCGCTGAACCAGGACGTGCCGCTCTCGTCGCTGCTGCTGGTGATCGTGCCGGTGCTGGGCGTCGCCGTCGGCCTGATCATCGCCCGTATGCGTCCGGCGTTCCGGCTCATGCAGGTGCGCATCGACAAGATCAACCAGGTGATGCGCGAGCAGATCATGGGCATCCGCGTGATCCGCGCGTTCGTGCGCGACGAGCGCGAGCGCGAACGCTTCGGCCAGGCCAACGACGAGCTGCTCACCGTGTCGCTGCGCGTCGGCCGGCTGATGGCGCTGATGTTCCCCACCGTGATGCTGGTGGTCAACGTCTCGAGCGTCGCCGTGCTGTGGTTCGGCGGGCACCGCATCGAGAGCGGCTCGATGCAGATCGGCGCGTTGACGGCGTTCCTGGCCTACCTGCTGCAGATCCTGATGTCGGTCATGATGGCCACGTTCATGTTCATGATGGTGCCGCGCGCCGAGGTGAGCGCGGAGCGCATCTCCGAGGTCCTCGACACCGAGTCGAGCGTCCGCCCTCCGCTGAAGCCGGTCTCCCCCGGCCGCGTGCACGGCGTGCTGGAGCTGACCGGCGTCGAGTTCTGCTACCCCGGCGCGGAGAAGGCGGTGCTGCGCGACATCTCGCTGAGCGCGCGCCCCGGTGAGACGACCGCCGTGATCGGCAGCACGGGCAGCGGCAAGACCACCCTGCTCAACCTGATCCCCCGGCTCATGGACGCCACCTCCGGCACCGTCCGCGTGGACGGCGTCGACGTGCGCGAGCTCGACCCGGCCGTGCTCGCCTCGGCCGTCGGGATGGTGCCGCAGAAGCCGTACCTGTTCGCGGGCACGGTGGCGAGCAACCTGCGTTACGGCAACCCGGACGCCACCGACGACGAGCTCTGGCACGCGCTGGAAGTGGCGCAGGGCAAGGACTTCGTGCAGAAGATGACCGAAGGGCTCGCCTCCCCGATCGCCCAGGGCGGCACGAACGTCTCGGGCGGGCAGCGCCAGCGTCTCGCCATCGCGCGGATGCTGGTGCACAAACCGGAGATCTACCTGTTCGACGACTCGTTCAGCGCGCTGGACTACGCGACCGACGCGGCGCTGCGCCGCGCGCTGACCGACGAGACCCGCGAGGCGACGGTGGTCATCGTCGCGCAGCGCGTGAGCACCATCCGGGGCGCCGACCGCATCATCGTCCTCGACGACGGGCGCGTCGTCGGCACCGGAACCCACCACGAACTGATGGACGGCAACGAAACGTATCGCGAGATCGTGCTTTCGCAGCTGACCGAGCAGGAGGCGGCGTGAGCGAGGAAGAGGGCACCACGGGAGCGGTCGCGACGGAGGTCGGCGAACGGCCGACCGCGGCGCGCAACAAGAACGTCGCGCCCGCCGCGGGGCCGGGGCGGTTCATGGCCGGCGGCATGCCGCCGGAGAAGGCGATGGACTTCAAGGGGTCGCTGGCCCGGCTGCTGCGCCTGCTGAGGCCGCAGCGGGCGGCGCTGATCGGCGTGCTGATCCTCGGCACGGTGAGCGTCGCGCTGACCGTGATCGGGCCGAAGATCCTCGCGCGTGCCACCGACCTGATCTTCGCGGGCGTGATCGGCAAGAACCTGCCCTCCGGCGTCACGAAGGACGCCGTCGTCGCGGGCCTGCGGGCGCAGGGCAACACCACGCTCGCGGACATCTTCGCGCGCGCCGACATCGTGCCGGGCCAGGGCATCGACTTCACAGCCGTGGGCCAGGTGCTGCTGATCGTGCTGGCGCTGTACGTGATCGCGTCGTTCTTCGGCCTGATCCAGGCGCGCCTGACGACGAGCCTCGTGCAGGGCGCTGTCTACTCGCTGCGCCGCGACGTCGAGGAGAAGCTCGCGCGGCTGCCGCTGCGCTACTTCGACCGCCAGCCGCGAGGTGAGGTGCTCAGCCGCGTCACCAACGACATCGACAACCTCGCGCAGTCGCTGCAGCAGACGCTCTCGCAGATCGTCACCTCGGTGCTGACGGTGATCGGCGTGCTGCTGATGATGTTCCTGATCTCACCGCTGCTCGCGATCATCGCGCTGCTGACCGTGCCCGTGTCGGTGTTCATCGCGGCCAAGATCGGCAAGCGCGCGCAGCCGCAGTTCATCAAGCAGTGGGCCACGACGGGAAAGCTCAACGCGCACATCGAGGAGATGTACACCGGCCACTCGCTGGTCAAGGTCTTCGGCCGGCGTGAAGAGGCCGAAGCGATGTTCCGCGAGCAGAACGACACACTGTACAACGCGAGCTTCCGGGCGCAGTTCATCTCCGGGACGATCCAGCCGGCGATGATGTTCATCGGCAACCTGAACTACGTGCTGGTCGCCGTGATCGGTGCGCTGCGCGTGGCGTCGGGCACCCTGACGCTGGGCGACGTGCAGGCTTTCATCCAGTACTCGCGCCAGTTCAGCCAGCCGGTGACCCAGATCGCGAGCATGGCGAACCTCCTGCAGTCGGGCGTCGCGTCGGCCGAGCGGGTGTTCGCACTGCTCGACGCGAAGGAGCAGGAGCCCGAGCCCGCGAACCCGGAGCGCCCGGCCGTGGTCCACGGCAAGGTCGAGTTCCACGACGTGTCCTTCCGCTACCTCGAGGACACGCCGCTGATCGAGAACCTCTCGCTCACGGTGGAGCCGGGCCAGACGGTCGCGATCGTCGGCCCGACCGGCGCAGGCAAGACCACGCTGGTGAACCTGCTGATGCGGTTCTACGAGATCGACAGCGGGCGCATCACGCTCGACGGCGTGGACATCGCGAAGATGAACCGCGAGGAGCTGCGTGACAAGACCGGCATGGTCCTGCAGGACGCGTGGCTGTTCGGCGGCACCATCGAGGAGAACATCGCCTACGGCGCCGACGACGTGACCCACGAGCAGGTCGTGGAAGCGGCCACCGCGACCTACGTGGACCGCTTCGTGCGCACGCTGCCCGACGGCTACGCCACGGTGATCGACGACGAGGGCGGCACGGTCAGCGCCGGTGAGAAGCAGCTGATCACGGTGGCGCGGGCGTTCCTCGCGAAGCCGGCCATCCTCATCCTCGACGAGGCGACCAGCTCCGTGGACACCCGCACAGAGGTGCTCATCCAGCACGCGATGAACTCGCTGCGCGAGGGCCGCACGAGCTTCGTGATCGCCCACCGCCTGTCCACGATCCGCGACGCCGACGTGATCCTGGTGATGGAGTCGGGCCGCATCGTGGAGCAGGGCGACCACGAAACCCTGCTGCACGCGGGCGGCGCGTACTCCCGCCTGTACGCGGCGCAGTTCGCCGAGGCGATGGCCGAGACGGACTGATCCGGGGCGTTCGATCCGGGGCGGTGCCGCTGTGATGAAACACGGTGGCGCCGCCCCGGATGCGTTTACGGGCTCTGGTTCTCCAGGCGTGCTACAGGCGGGGCACGTTGCGCAGATTGGACTTCGCCAGCTGCAGCATCTTGCCCACTCCGCCGCCGAGGACGGTGCGGCTCGCGGCGAGTGCGAAGCCGCGCACCTGGGCGGCGGTGATGTTCGGCGGGATCGACAGCGCGTTGGGATCGGTCACCACGTCGAGGACCGCGGGGCCGTCGTGGTCGAGGATCTCGCGGATGCCCTCGCGCACGTCGGCCGGCTTCTCGACCCGGCGGGAGTGCAGGCCGGACGCGCGGGCGATGGCGGCGAAGTCGACGGAGTCGTGGTCGGTGCCGAACTCGGGCAAGCCGTCCACGAGCATCTCGAGCTTCACCATGCCGAGCGAGGAGTTGTTGAACACCACGACTTTCACGGGCAGCGCGTGGGTCTTCAGCGTGAGCAGCTCCCCCATCAGCATCGCCAGCCCGCCGTCGCCGCACATCGCCACGACCTGGCGACCCGGCGCCGCCGACTGCACGCCGATGGCGTGGGGCAGCGCGTTGGCCATGCTGCCGTGCACGAACGAGCCGATCAGCCGGCGCCGGCCGTTGGGCGTGACGTAGCGGGCCGCCCAGACGTTGCCCATGCCGGTGTCCACGGTGAAAACCGCGTCGTCGGCGGCCTCCTCGTCGAGGATGTCGGCGACGTACTCCGGGTGCAGCGGCACGCGCTGCGCGACGTCGCTCGTGTACGCGTCGACCACGCGCTGCAGGCTGCGTTCGTGCTTGTGCAGCATGCTGTGCAGGAACGAGCGGTCCTCGCGGCGGCGCAGCCGCGGCAGGGCGGCGCGGATTGTGGCGCCGATGTCGCCCAGCACCCCGAACTCGAGCACCGAGCGGCGGCCGATGCGGGCGGGGTCGATGTCCACCTGCACGGTGTTGCGCTGCGGCAGGAACGTGTCGTACGGGAAGTCGGTGCCGAGCAAAAGCACGAGGTCGGCCTCGTGCATCGCGTCATAGCAGGAGCCGTAGCCGAGCAGGCCGCTCATGCCGACGTCGAACGGGTTGTCGTACTGCACGAACTCCTTGCCCCGCAAGGAATGCCCCACGGGCGCGCCGATCGTGTCGGCCAGCGCGAGGAGGTCTTCGTGGGCGTCGCGGCAGCCCGCGCCGGCCATGATCATCACCTTCTCGGCGCGGTTGATCCGCTCCACGAGCCGGTCGACGTCGGCCGCGGCGGGCACGATGGCCGGTGGAGTGCCGAGCGGCGCCGACACCCCCGTCGGGTTCACGGCGGACTCGTGCGAGACGTCGCCGGGCAGCACCAGCACGGCCGCGCCGCGCCGGCCCACCGCGTTCTGCACCGCGATCCGCGCGAGCCGCGGCATCTGCTCGGGGCCGCTCACCAGCTCGCAGTAGTGCGAGCACTCCGCGAACAGCTGCTGCGGGTGCGTCTCCTGGAAGAAGCCGGTGCCGATCTGAGTCGACGGGATGTGCGACGCGAGCGCGAGCACCGGCGCGCCCGAGCGGTGCGCGTCGTAGACCCCTTGCAGCAGGTGCAGGTTGCCAGGACCGCAGCTGCCCGCGCACACGGCCAGCTCACCGGTGAGCTGCGCCTCGGCGGCCGCGGCGAACGCGCCGGCCTCTTCGTTGCGCACGTGCACCCAGTCGATCCCGCCGCGCGCCGAGCCGCCGGTGCGGCGCACGGCGTCGACCACGGGGTTGAGGCTGTCGCCGACCACGCCGTAGATGCGGCGCACGCCGGACTGCACGAGAACGTCGATCAGCTGGTCGGCCACGGTCGCCATGAGCGGTCCTTTCCCTCGGGTCCCCGGCAGTCTCGCACCTCCCGGTGAACGTCGCTCGCCCTTGACAACTATTCTTGTCAATGACACCGTGGAATTCCCGTCAGGTGAGGAGGAACCGGTCATGACCCACGAGTTCGACGTAACCAAGCAGGTCCGCCTGCCCGCACCCCCGGAGGCCGTGTGGGACGCCGTGGCCACGGGACCGGGCATCGACTCGTGGTTCATGGGCAAGCACGAGGTCGACGCCCAGGCGCGGCGCGTCCGCTTCGCCATGGGCGAGTTCACCAGCGAAGCCGAGATCACCACGTGGGAGCCACCGCGGCGCTTCGCCTACCGCGCGACGCCGGCGCCCGACGGCAGCTTCGACGCCTTCGAGTTCCTCGTGGAGGCGGCCGAGGGCGGCACGTCGGTGCTGCGCTTCATCCACCACGGCTTCACCGCGCAGGACTGGGGCGAGGAGTACCACGAGGGCTTCAGCCGCGGCTGGGACATGTACCTGCACACGCTCGGCCAGCTCCTGCAGCACTTCCCCGGCCGCCGCGCGCGGTTCGTGATCGCCGCCGGTCCGGAGTCGTCGGCGTCGCCGGAAGCCTGGCCGAAGCTGGTGCGAGCGCTGGGGCTGCCGGACGCGCCCGAGGCCGGGCAGCCGGTGCGGTTCGCGGTCGACGCCGTCGGGCCTGTCGAGGGCATCCTCGACTACACGACCCCGCACTACGCGGGCATCCGGACCCCGGACGCGCTCTACCGCTTCCACGAGCGGTCGGGGATGGGGATGCCGATCGCGATCGGGCACCACCTGTTCGCCGGCGACGCCGACGTCGAGCAGGAAAGCAAAGCCTGGCAGGCGTGGCTGGAGCGCGTACTGGCGTGATCGGGCGCTAAAGTGGGCGCACCCGAAGGGACGGGGGTGCCACGCCTGCGATGGCGGACGAACTCGCCGAACGCCGGCGCCGACGCGCACTCGGCCAGGCACCCGAAGCGGCACCCGAGCATCCCGTCGACCAGCACCCCATTGACCAGCGCCTCATCGAAAACAGTGGCGTGTTCGTGGTCCAGGAACACCGCGCTTCGCAGCTGCACTGGGATTTCCGCCTCGAACGCGGTGGGGTGCTCACGTCGTGGACCGTCCCGCGCGGCCTGCCCCGCTCTCCCGGCCGCGGTCGGCTCGCCATTCGCATCGACGACCAGCCCGTGGCCTACGCGGACTTCGAAGGCGAGATCCCGGCGGGCGAGTACGGTGCCGGGACGGTCGAGGTGTGGGACCGCGGCCGCTACGAAACCGTGCACTGGCACGAGCACCGCATCGAGTTCGTGCTCCACGGCGAACGCCTGCGGGGCCGCTACGAGCTCGACCGCGGCAGCACCGAGGCCGGAGAGGCGGACGGCTGGCGGCTGCGTCGTCTCGACCCCGCCGAGCCCGGCCACGAGGACACGCCGCGGTTCCTCGCGCCGATGCCCGCCCGGCCGGGACGCATGCCCTCCACCGCCGAGGACGGCGACTGGGCGTACGAGTTCGCGTGGCCGGGCCGTCGCACGCTCGTGCGCGCGGGCGGCGCGCGCGTGGCGGCCGTCGACCAGACCGGCGTCGACGTGACCGCGCGCTACCCGGAGCTGCGTGGTCTCGCCGCGCAGCTCGGATCCACGGAAGCGTTGCTGGACGGGCAGATCGTGGTGTTCGCCGCGGGCAGGCCGGACCCGGAAGGGCTGCGCCGCCGCGCGGAAGCGGACCCCGGAACGGCGCGCCGGCTCGTGGACCGGCATCCCGCGTTCTTCTTCGTCTCCGACGTGCTGCACCTCGACGGCCGCTCGCGGCTGGCCCTGCCGTATCTCGAACGCCGCGCGCTGCTCGACGACTTGGGCCTCGCCGGCGACCACTGGCAGGTGCCGCCGACCCACCTCGGCGACGGCGGCGCCGTCGCACGGGCGAGCCGCGACCACGGTCTGCCCGGCCTTGTCGCGAAGCGCCGGAGCAGCCCGTACCGGCCGGGCCGGGCGAACACGGACTGGCTGTTCGTGGAGTCCCCGGACGTGCGCCGGGTGCTCATCGCGGGCTGGCGTCCCGGCGGCGGCCGGCGAGCCGGGACGTTCGGGTCACTGCTGCTGGCCGTGCCCGACGGCGCGGGCCTGCGCTACGCGGGCAGCGTCGGAGTCGGCTTCTCCGAGGAGGAACTCGGCTCGCTCGCCGCGGTGCTCGCGCAGCTGGAACAACCGCGGCCGCCGTTGGCCGACGTGCCGGACCACCCCGATGCGCGCTGGGTACGGCCCGTGCTCGCCGCGGAGGTCCTGCACGGGCCGAAGTCCGCGCCGCGCTGGCGCGGGCTGCTCAGCGAGCCCGGGTAGCCGGGCGGCGCAGGCACAGCGCGATACCGGCCAGCAGCACGACGGCACCGGCGACGATGTTGCCCGTCAACGCTCCCACCGACGGCGCGGTTTCGTCCCCGTAGCGCAGGATTAGCGGCGACACCGCGGCCCAGACGCCGAGCACCGGCAGGACCCACGTGAGGGCCTGCGGGCGCGTGGTGCGCGCTCGCACGGCGGCGAGCACGATGATCGCCAGACCGGCCACCGTGTTGCTGATCGCGAGCTCCGCCGCGCCGCCGAACCGCGCCAGCCACGGGCCGATGATCAAGTACAGACCGGCCAGCACGGCCAGCCCCGCGGCGCCGCCGACCAGTGCGCCGACGGCACCGTTCGTGCCGGTGCGTTCGGTCGTGGTGGACATCCCGGATCACCTCGCCGTAGTCGGGTTCCCTTGATCGGGTTCACGGGTGGAGTACCCACGATCGGCGTGGCTCGCACGGGCCCGGGGTGATCTCCACCCGTTCGGCGGCCGGTCAGGCGCGGGCGGCCGCGCAGGCGTCCACGAGCCGCGGCCGCACGTCGAGGGCCTGGGCGGCGCCCGTGACGTCGAAGACCCGCAGCACGAGGCGTCCGGTCGCGACCACGGACAACGCGGGGCGCGTGCGGCTCGTCTCCTCCAGCACGCGCAGGCCGGCGCAGCTGAGGAACCCGACGCGCGAGAGGTCGACCACGAGCTTGTCCCCCACTACGCACGCCGCGGCCAGCACCGTCCGGAAGTCGCCGACCGAGGCGGCGTCGATCTCGCCCGCGGCGGTGACGAGCACGAGGTCGTCGTCGCGGACGGTGGTCAGGAGGGTGAGACCGGAATCCCCTCGGCGCTGGGGCATTGGCCTGACGGTACGCGCTCCCCCGGCCCGGTCAACCCCCGCGCGGCGCGCAGGTGGGGGACCTCACGAGTCACCCGGAGTGACCGTAACGGTGCGGAACGGTCATCGGTGCTGCTGGGGCCGGGCCGGAGACTGCCCATCGCCCTCAGTGGTGGGCAGTCCCCGGCCGGCCGCGCGGCCGGTGCGAACGGAGGGTCCGATCAGCCGCCGGCGGTGTAGTAGGTGATGTCCCAGTGATTGCCCTCGTCGCAGTAGAGGTTGCTGGAGGGGGCCTGCCACTGCGGGTAGCCGTCGCCGCGCAGGCCGATGTAGGAGAAGTTGTTCTTGACGTAGCCGTCGATGCAGCTGTTGTGCGAGATGTCCACCTTGTAGCCGTTGTAGTGGCTGTAGGTGCCCGAGGCGTGGCCGACCTCGGTGCCGCCGGTGATGTTGATCGCGCAGCCGCTGGCGCGCTTGAGCGTGATCACGCCACTGACAGTGGTCTGGTTGATCTGCTCGAACGACGTGCAGGTGGAGTTCGACCGCGTGGTGCACCCGCCGCTCGACGAGTGCGTGACACCCGCCGCCGACAGCTGCGACGCCGCCTGGGACTGCGTCAGCTTGGTGACGGTGGGTGCGGCCGAAGCCGTGGCCGTACCGAGCACCGTCATGGCCGCCGCGGCAGCCAGTCCGACGGCCGCCTTGGGCAGCATCGGAGGAACGCGCATGACTTGCCTCCTCGTGGGGACTTACGACGAGGGGGAGCCTTGTGCGCGGCTCCATACGAACGCCAAACGCGCTCGCGCCGGGGGTGTCGCGGCGCGCGTCAGATCCTGATCTTCGCCAAGACTTCACGAGCCCGGTCGCCGGCGGGTGAATCACTCGAAGCAGCGTTGAGCTCCCGCAACGCGCGCAGCTCCCACAGCGGGAAGCCGAGGTCGCGGAAGACGTCCGCGGCACCGGCGAGAGCTTTGGGTGCTTCGCCCGCGCCGGCCTGCAGTTTGCCGAGGCTCAGCAGCGTGTAACCCGTACCGCGACGGTCGTGCAGGTCGCGGAACACGGCCATGGCGCGGCGCAGGTGCTGCTGCGCGCCGGCCGGGTCCGCCGCGCGCAGGCGGGTCTCGGCGAGGCTGCGGTGGGTGTAGGCGGCCGCGTGCCGGTGGCCGATCTGCTCGAACAGGTCGAGCGAGCGCGTGAGGCAACGCTCGCCCTCGGCGACCTCGCCGGCGTCGGTGTGGAGGTCACCGAGGCTGCGCAGCACGTGGGCTTCCCAGTGGCGCTCACGCGTGCGGACGGCGCCGCCGAGCGCGCCCGTCAGCAGGTCGGCGGCGCGGTCAGTGCGGCCGTGGCGGCGGAGCACGTCGGCGTAGCGCTTGGCGACCTGGTCGTGCCAGCGGCCGGCGCAGTCGCCGGCGAGCAGCAGGGCGGCTTCGAAGCTCTCGACGGCGCGGCGGAGGTCGCCGAGGTCTTCCGACAGGCCGCCGAACTGGGCGGCCGCGATGGCCTGGCCCCGGACGTCGCCGCACGCGCGCAGGAGCTCCAGGGCTTCGCGCAGCTCTTCGACGGCGAGCTCGGCCTGGCCCGCGTCGGCGTCGAGGTCGGCCAGCGCGACCAGGGCGGCGCCGCGGCCGCGCGGGTCGCCGAGGGTCTTGAAGCGGGTGCCGGCCATGGCGAAGTAAGTGCGGGCCTGGCGCGATCGGCCGAGTTGCCAGTGGACGGACGCGAGGGTGAACAGCTTGCCCGCCTCGGCCGGGCGGTCGCCGAGGCGGCGCGCCGCGGCGAGGCCGACGACCGAGACCGCCCTCGCGGAGCGGCCGAGCCACGGCGTGCCGGCCAGGGCCGCGCACGCGTCGGAGAGACGGGCGGCCAGGGCGTGCCAGTGGTGGCGGCCGGCGAGCCGGGCGGCCGTGGCGACGAGTTCGGTTTCCCGGCGTCGCCAAGCATCGGGGTCGGCGGTCGCGGTGCGGACGGCTCCGGCATCCGACTGGGCGAACGGGGGTCCGGCCGGGATGAAACCCTTGTCCAGGACGGAAAGCACGCGTTCGGCCAGGGCGAGGGTGGCTTCGAGGGCGCGCTTCAGCGCGGCCTGATCGAGTTCGCCGGGCAGCCGCGCGAGGCCGAGGCGGACGAAGCGGGGGACGGCGTGGCGGCCGTGGTCGTCGGCGGCCAGGAGGTGGGTGTCGGCGAGGGCTTCGAGGCGGTCGCGGGCTTCGGCGGGGCGGACGGCGAGGAGCGCGGCGGCGCACCAGTCGGGCACGGGGCGGCGGAACAAGCCCAGCAGGCGCAGGAGATCGCGGTCTTCCGCGGAGCATTCGCGCAGCGCCGGAAGGATCGCCGCGCGGACGCTGACGTCGCCGGCGGCGAGCTCGTCGAGGGCGCGGCGGTCGTCGCCGAGGCGGGCGGCCAGGTCCGTGATCCGGAGGTGGGGCCGGGTGGCGAGCCGCAGCCCGGCGATGCGCAGGGCGAGGGGAAGCCCGGCGCAGCGAGCGACCACTTCGTCGGCGGCGGCGGGCTCGGCCGCGATCCGGGCTTCGCCGGCGACGGCGGTGAGCAGCGCTGCCGAGTCCGCAGTGGACAGATCACCGACGGGAACCGGCCTGGCTGCCACCAATCCTGGCAACGGCCACCGCGCCGTCACGAGGACGCCGCAGGCGGAGCCGCTCGGCAACAGGGGGCGGACCCGGGCTTCGGTACGCGCGTTTTCGAGCAGGACCAGCAGCCGCAGGTCGACGGTGTGGCTGCGCCAAGCGGCCACCAGCGCCGTGAGATCGCCGGTGAGCTCGGCCGTGGCGGCGCCGAGGGCGCGCAGGAAGGCAATGAGGACGTCACGGGGTTCGGTGGCGGCAAGGTCGGCCACGAGCTGCCCGTCGGGGAAGCGGCGTCGCGCCCGCCACGCGGCCTGCACCGCGAGCGCGCTCTTGCCCGCCCCGGCGGCGCCGTGGACCACGACCGGCGCGGGCGCGCGCAGGTGACGCGCGACGGCGGCCAGTTCCGTTGCGCGGCCCGTGAAGTCGGGCACGGGCGCGGGCAGCTGCGCGGGCGGGCCTCCGGCCGTCCACTCGGCGCCGGCGATGCGGCGGTACAGCGCGTCGAGTTCCGGCCCCGGCACCACGCCGGCCTCGTCCCACAGCGCGCGGCGCGTGCGGCGCAGCACGTCGAGCGCGGCGTCGCGGCGGCCCAGCCCCTCCAGCGCCCCGGCGAGGCGACCGGCGAGCCGTTCGTCGGCGGGCCGCGCGGCCACGACGGCGGCGAGCCGGTGCACCACGGCCTGCCCGTCGCCCTCGGCGAGCTGCAGCTCCACCAGCTGCAGCAGGACCGTCCGCCGGCGGTCCTCCAGCCACACCTCGTGCGCCTCGACGAGCGGTCCCGTCGCGACGTCGCAGAACGCCCCGCCCCGCCAGCACGCGAGCGCGCGGGTCAGCAGCTCTTGCTTCGCCTGGGTGTCCTCCGCCGCCAACCCGGCCGACGCGAGCGCGACGAACTCCGCGGCGTCGAGCTCCCCTTCGGCCACCCTGAGGACGTACCCCCGCGGCCCCGACTTGAGCCGCTGGCCTGGGTCATCCGCGGCCAACCCGGGCGACACTGCCTTGCGCAGCTTCGACACCGTCACCTGCACGATCGCCGCCGCACTCGGCGGCGCCCCCTCGGGCCACAGCTCGTCGACGATCGTCGCCCGCCCGACCACCTCGTTGGGCCGCGCGAGCAACAACGCGAGCAACCGCCGCGGCTGCGCCGCCGACGGCAGCGCGACGGTCGCCGCCAGCGGACCGAGGACCTGGAACCGCACCGCAAGCTCCCCACGGCCGCACGTCACCTGATCGAGCGACCCGAAAGTACCTGCGCCACCCTCCGCTCCCGACTGTTCGGGCGGCCCTCACCCGGATGGCCCACCCCGTTGGAAGGGTGCACGGTCCCTTCACGCCGGCCCGCGTCTGCACCCCGCCGGGCAGGTGGCCCGTGCGGCGCGCTCGGCCTGAAAAACTGGGCGCGAACAGTCCCGCCGCGCTCGACCTTCGCTCGACGAGCGGTCGGTTCACCGAACGCAACGCAGCGCCCACCCGACCATGCGCGGCGCGGGGCTAGTGGTCCCGCCGCGTCTACTCCTCGCGCGGCCGCGGCACCGCCGTGTCGAGCCGACGCCGTCAGCGCGCGCCACCCGCCAACACAATGCGGCGCGAGCGGTCCGTTCGCGCCGGCCTCCCCGCTCGGGCCCGAGCGAGCAGGTTCGCCCTCAAATCCGGCCGGTCGGCCAGGACGTCGTCGCCCAGGGCGTGCTGCAGCAAGAGCTGCAGGGCGCCGTGTGAGCGCTCGACCATTGCTCAGCACCGCACCGTCACCGAACGCACCGCAGCGCCCGCCCGACCATGCGCGGCCCGGCGCGAACAGTCCCGCCGTGGACCGGGGCACCGCCCACTCGAGCGGTGAAGCCCGGCGCGACCGGTCCGTTCGCGCCGGCGTCCCGGCTCAGGCGTGAGCGAGCAGCTTCGCCTTCAGATCCGGGCGGTCGGCCAGGACGTTGTCGCCCAGGGTGTGTTCCAGCAACGGCTTCAGAGCACCATGCGGGGCGTTTGACCAGTCGAGCGGACCCAGCGGCGGCTCCGGGTCGTATTCGATGCCGAACTGGATGGTGCGGGCGACTTCGGGGCCGGCGAGGCGGTCGACGAGGTGCAGGGCCAGGTCGATGCCCGCCGAGACGCCCGCGGCGGTGATCACGGGGTCGGCGTCGACCCAGCGGCGGGCGACCGGGGTGGCGCCGAAGGCGCGCAGCAGGTCGCGGAACATCCAATGGGTGGTGGCCTCGCGGCCGTCGAGGAGGCCGGCCTCGCCGAGGAGCAGGGCGCCCGTGCAGACGGACGTCATCAGCTCGGCCGTGCGCGCGGTCGTGGCCAGGTAGTCGATCAGCGGCCGGTTCGCGAGCGCCTCCAGGGTCGGCGCGGAGCCGCCCGGGACGAGGACGCCGTAGGGCTCGCGGATGTCGGCGAAGGTGTGGCTGGGCGCGATCCGCAGGGGCGTGTCGGTGCCGATCGGGTCGAGGGTCTCGCCCACGACCACCACGCGGAAGTCCTGATCCGCCATGGCGAACGCGCTCAGCACCTGGAGCGGGCCCACGAGGTCGAGCACTGTGAGGCCGGGGTAGAGGACAAAGGCGAACGTCTTCTCGGTCATGCGTCCCACCGTGCCCCCGCGGGCGGGCGGACGGGAGGGCGATGTCCGTAATCCTGCGAACCATGTCGATCGGCCTGCTGACCTGCTAAAGTTTGATCATGCCGGGGCCAGAACGGCAGGTCGTGATCGTCGGGTATCCCGACGCCGAACTGCTGGACATCGCGTGCGTCTCCGACGCGCTCGACGCCGCCAACCGGCTCGGCGCGCGCCCGGGCTACGCCCTGCGGCTGGCCACTGTGGACGGACACCCGTTCCACTGCCAGTCCGGCATCACGCTGACGCCCCACGTGCGGCTCGACCAGGTTTCGGGGCCCCTGCACACGATCGTCGTCTCCGGCGGCCTCGGCCACCGCGCGGCGGCGGGCGACGAGCGCCTGCTCGAACACGTCCGCCGCCTCTCCCGCGACAGCACGCGCACGGCGTCGGTCTGCACCGGCTCCACCGTGCTCGCCGCGGCCGGCCTGCTGAGCGGCCGCCGCGCGACCACGCACTGGGCGTACGCGGCGCAGCTCGCCGCGAAGTACCCGTCGGTGACCGTGGACCCGGTGCCGCTGTTCATCCGCCACGGCGACGTCTACACCTCCGCCGGCGTCACCAGCGGGCTGGATCTCGCGCTGGCGTTCGTCGAGGAGGACCACGGCCCGACGCTCGCCCGCGAAGCCGCCCGCGCCCTCGTGACCTACCTCCAGCGGCCCGGCAACCAGGCTCAGGTGAGCATGTTCCTGTCCGGCCCGCCACCCGAGCACCGGCAGGTGCGCGACCTCACCGCGTTCGTCGCCGAACACCTGGGCGAAGACCTCGGCACGCCGGTGCTGGCCCGGCAGGCGGGCATCAGCACCCGCCAGCTCACGCGCCTGTTCGACGCGCACCTGGGCACCACGCCCGGCAAGTACGTGCGCACCGTCCGCGCCGAGCACGCCGCCCGCCTCCTCGCGGGCACTGACCTGCCCTTGGCCGCCATCGCCCGCCGCTGCGGCTTCGGCTCCACCGAGACGCTTCGCCAGGCCTTCCTCGACCACTTCGACACCCCGCCGTCCGCCTACCGCCGCGTGCACCTGCGCCAGGCCCTCGGCTGAGCGAAACGCCGGATACGACCGGGTCGTCCCCACCCGGTACGGGCGACGGCCACCGCCGGAGTGCAGGATGTGCGCCGTGGCACCGCCCGATTACCCCGACGACGCCGACGACACCGCCGACACCGGCCCCATCCGCCGCGTCGCCGGCGACCCCTCCGCGCCCCCAGCCCGGTCCCGCCGATCCCACACGGGCGACGAGCCGGCCTGGCCCGGAGCCGAAGAGCCGGTGCGCCGAGCCGCGCCCCGTTCCGGCGACAACCCCGCCGCCCGCCGCACGGGCGAAACCGCGCTGCCACCACGCCGCGCCGGCGACACTCCGGCCGGCCGCCGCAACGGAGACACGCCACCCCCGGCAAGTGCCCGCACCGCGGACACCCCGCGGGCCGACCGAACCGGGAAAGCTCCGCTGCCGTCGCACCACGCCGACGGAACCCCGGCGTCCGCCGGCCGCCACACGGGCGAAACCCCGCTCCCCCCACGCCGTCGCGGCGAGACTCCACCGCCGACCGGCCGCCGTGGCGGCCAAACATCGCGCCGCACCGGCGAAACTCCGCTGCCGCCCTCCCGCCGCACCCAGGGGCAAGCGCGCCGAGACGGCGAAATCTCGCGCACCACAAGTGAACCCTCCTCACCGGATGCCGACGGCGCCTGGCCGACCGCCGGCCGTCGCACCGGCGACACGCCACCCCCCACCGGCCGCCGCCCCCGCACCGCCGTGAGCCCGGACGAAGCGCCGGAACCCCCCGACGCCGCCGAACCCGCCGCGCGCAAGGGCCTCCGCGCCGCCCTCGCCGCGCAAGCGGACGGCCACGGTCATGGGCACGGCCACAGCCACGGCCCCGCCGCCCCCGCCTCCACCCGCGTCCGCAAGCTCCTCATCTGGCTGCTCGTCCCGCTCGCCCTCGCGACGGTCGTCGGCATGGTCGTGCTGTACCCGTGGGGCAAAGCGTCGCCGACGAGTGTGGTGCCGCAGGGCACGCCGGTGCAGGCGTCGATCACGGCAACCACCACGGGGCCGTGCCTCGCGAACGGCCAGGTGCAAGTCGGCGCCGACACCGACCCCGACCAGAAGCCGTGCCAGACCGTCGACCTGACGATGACCGACGGCCCGGGCAACGGGAAACCCCTGCGCCTCATCGTGCCGATCGAGCCGAGCACGCCTCGTTTCTCCACCGGCGACAACGTGGTCCTCGCCTACAACGGCGGCAACGCCACCGACCCGTCGTCGTTCCAGCTCGTCGACTTCCAGCGCGGCACGCCGCTCGTGCTGCTGGCCGCGCTGTTCGCCCTCGCCGTGCTCGTGCTCGGCCGCTGGCAGGGGCTCGCAGCGCTCGTCGCGCTGGTGCTGAGCTTCGTGGTGATCGTGCTGTTCGTGCTCCCCTCGATCCTCGCCGGCGAGAACCCGCTGGTGGTCGCGATCGCGGGCGCCGGCGCGATCATGTTCGTGGCGCTGTACCTGACCCACGGGCTGTCGGCGAGAACGTCGGTGGCGGTGCTCGGCACGCTCGTCAGCCTCGCGCTGATCGGCGTCCTGTCGGCGATTTTCTCCGTCGGCGCCTCGCTCACCGGCCTCGACGACAGCACGTCCACGCTCATCGGCTCACTCGGCCACGGCATCGACGCGCGCGGCCTGTTGCTCGCCGGCATCGTGATCGGCGCGCTCGGTGTCCTCGACGACGTGACGGTGACGCAGACCAGCGCCGTCTGGGAGCTGCGGCGCGCGAACCCGTCGCTGGGCTGGCGGGAGCTCTACCGCTCGGGTCTGCGCATCGGACGAGACCACGTCGGCTCGGCCGTGAACACCCTCGTGATGGCCTACGCCGGCGCCGCGCTGCCGGTGCTGCTGTACTCGTCGATCTCCGGCGTCGGGCTCGGCGCGCTGCTCGGCAGCGAGGACATCGCGTCGGAGATCATCCGCACGCTCGCGGGGTCCGTGGGCATCGTCGCGGCGGTCCCGGTGACGACGATCCTGGCGGCGCTGATCGCGGCGCGCGAGCCCGTCGACCACCTCGTGAGCACCACGAATACCCCTTAGTCACACCAGTAACACGAGCGAACCCCGGCCGGAACCGGACCCGATGGCTGCGGTACGAAGTCCGCGACCGAGGCGAGTACATCCGTACCCGAGGAGGGGTCGTGTTCTCAGCCGTACTGGCGGGACCGCGGGTCACCGTGCACCTGGTCCGGCGGTTGTTCGCGGCGCTGCTGGAGGCGGCCGAGGCCGTCCCGCGGATCGCGAGCGCGCTCGACGACGTGCGGGCGACGCTGCGCCACCTCGAGCGCCTGCTCGCCTACGTCGCCGAGGAGCTGCCGGACCTCGCCGACCAGGTGGAGCAGATCCGCGCCCGCGTCGACAGCACGGAGGAAACGTCGAAGTGCAGCGTCCCTCCAGCGGTCACTCCAGCGTCGCGACGAAGCGGCTGACGGCCTCCATCGGGAACCGCTGGATGTAACGCCCGGCCGGGGCCGCCGACGCGAGCCGGTACAGCGGCCGCTCGGCCACGGCGTCGCCACGCGCCTCCGACCGCAGCTCCGCCACCAGCAGCTCGGAGAACACCAGCCCGTTGGCCTCGGTGTTGTTCAGCAGCGCGTCGGCGACCCGGCGCAGCTGCAGCGCGCCCAGCTCACGCCCGCCTGTACCGGCGAACACGGCGAGGTCGACCTTCACGGTCTTGCGCCGCTTGCCCGCGTTCACGAGCAGGCTCACCGTGCGGGTGCCGCGCACGTCGCCGATCACGATGTCGAGCCGCTCCGCCTCGACGAGCCCGATGCGCCGGATGCCCCACGTACGCACGACCAGCGTCGTGCCTTCGAGCCAGACCCGGCGGCGCAGCGTGTAGAGAACGATGTACAGCAAGGGAAGCGCCACGACCACCGCGACGATCAGCCCCGCCAGCTGCCCGCCGATCAGCCCGGCGATGCCACCGAACGCCGCGGCCACGATCACCGCGCCGATGAAGCCGGACCACGCGCGCCGGCGGGTGAGCTTCACATCCTCGGCGAACAGCGGCAGCCGTTCCGGTGCGCCCTTGACGCCGTCCTGCTCGGTCATGCCCGTCACGCCTCCGCCGCCGTGAGCGCGGGGTTGGTCGCGCGTTCGCGCCCGATGGTCGTGGCGGGCCCGTGGCCCGGCAGCACCACGGTGTCGTCGGGCAGGGTCAGCAGCTTCGTCCGCAACGATCTCTCCAGTTCGGCGCCGGAGTCGTCGGAGCGCCCGATCGACCCGGCGAACAGCGTGTCCCCCGTGAGCACCAGCCTGCCACCTTCGCTCGCCCGCACGGCGAAAGCCACCGAACCCGGCGTGTGGCCGGGCATGGCCACGACCTCGAGCGCCAGACCCGCCACTTCGAGCGGGCCTTCGGCCAGCGGCACCGACGGTCCCGCGAACCACTCGCGGTCGGCCGGGTGCAAGTGCAGCGGGAGGTCGTGGCCGGCGGCGCCGGCGACGTGGTCGGGGTGACCGTGGGTGGCGAGCAGCGCGACCGGTGTGAGCCCGTGCTCGGCCAGCGCGGCCGCGAGCGGCTCTGCGGCCTCCTGCGCGGGGTCCACGACCACGCACTCGCCGCCGGGCGCCGGGGCAAGCAGATAGCAGTTCGCGCGCAGCGGCCCTGCGGCGAACCCGACGACGAGCACCAAACCCCTCCTGTCCCGGCGTTGGCGAAGCGGCGCTGATCACGATCGGATCGAGACTAGCGGCCCCGGTACAGAGTCCTCACAGGCTGTGCCCATACACTGCCGCTACCTCAGACGTGTGACATCGAGCCTGAACTGGAGGGCGGGTGGCGACCAACCAGCAGCGCCGTGAAGCCGCTAAGCGGAAACTCGAGCGGCAGATCGAGCGCCGGCGGGACCGGGCCAAGCGACGCAAGATCGTGGGCGCTGGAGTGGTCGGCGGTGTCGTCCTCATCGTGGCCGGGGTAGTCGTGTGGGTCGTGAACAGCGGCGGTGGCGACGACACGACGGCGGCCGCCAGCCCGCCGCCGTCGAGCTCGGCCCCGCCGGTGCCGACCGTCGGCCAGATCCCGACGCAGCGCACCGCGCTGCCGACGCGGCCGAAGGCCCTGCCGAACCCGACCACGTGCGCGTACCCGGCCGACACGCAGAGCGCGCCGCCGCCGAAGAAGACCACGGCGCCGGACGGCAAGAACGTGTCGTCGCAGGGCAAGGTCGACATCACGATGAAGACCACCGTCGGCGACATCCCGATCACGCTCGACCGCGCGCTGGCGCCGTGCACCGTCGAAGCGTTCGTGAGCCTGGCGAAGCAGGGCTTCTACACCGACACGATCTGCCACCGCCTCGGCGTCACCGACCTGCAGATGCTGCAGTGCGGCGACCCGAACGCCAAGGGCGACGTGAACGCGGACGGCACCGGCGGCCCCGGCTTCACCATCCCGGACGAGTTCATCGACGGCGAGAAGTACGGCCGCGGCATCCTCGCCATGGCCAACACGGGCCAGCCCAACTCGGGCGGTAGCCAGTTCTTCATGGTCTACGGCACCGCCGAGCTGCCCCCGAACTACACCATCTTCGGCAGCATCTCCGACGACGGCCTCAAGGTCCTCGACGCGATCGCCAAGACGGGCATCGGCACCGTCGGCCAGGACGGCGCGACCGGTGAGCCGAAGCAGCAGGTCAAGTTCACGGCCGTGAACGTCGCGGCCTGAGTGTCTTTCCCGTTCGAGCTGAACGGCGCTGAACCCGGCGCCGTTCAGCTCGCTCGCGTTCTGGGCGGCTACGGCCACTTCACCGCGATGCAGGTGCGCGACGGCCGGGTCCGCGGCCTCGACCTGCACCTCACGCGGCTGGCCACGAGCACCTCGCTGCTGTTCGGCGGCGAACTCGACCTCTCCCTCGTCCGCGGCTACGTCCGCAAGCTCGTTGCCGGGCAAGGCGCGCTGTCCGTGCGCGTGCTCATCGCGTCCCGCTCCAGCGAAGAAGCTCCCGTCATGGAGCCCGAAATCCTCGTGCGCACCGGTCCCCCGCACGAGCACGTCGCCGACCCGATCCGGCTGAGGTCGGTGCGATACCAGCGCGACTTGCCCGAGGTGAAGCACACCGGCACGTTCGGGCTTGTCCACCACTCGCGCCAGGCCGTGCTCGCGGGCTACGACGACGCGGTGTTCATCGACCACAGTGGACACCTCAGCGAAGCGTCCATTTGGAACCTCGGGTTCCTCGAGGGCGACACCGTGGTGTGGCCGGAAGCCGCGGTGCTGCCGGGCATCACCTACCTGCTGCTGAAGGAACGGCTCGGCGCCGCCGGGGTCGCGCAGGTGACCCGCCCGGTCCATCCCCGCGAGCTCCCCGGCTTCGACGCCGTCTTCCTCACCAACTCCGAGACCGTCGGCCGGCCCGTCGCGTCCGTCGACGGTGTGGCGCTGCGCAACGACCCCGCCGCCGCGCGGCTGCTCGCCGCGGCGTACGAAAGCGTGCCCTGGGAAGAGATCTGAGCGCCCCTCAGCGGTGCGTGAACTTCGGCGGCCGGCGGTTCAGGAAGGCGTCGACGCCCTCCGCGTAGTCTTCGCCGTGCAGTGCGGCGAGGCGGATGGCGTCCACTTCGTCGTCGGGCGTTTGCCGGCCCGCGACGATCTTCTCGATGATGCGGTTCATGCCGCGGATCGAGGTCTGCGAGCGGGAGCAGAGGGTGTCCACGAAGGCCGCGGTGGCCGCGAGGAGGCCTTCGGCGGCGTGGAGGTCGTTGACGAGGCCGATCTCGCGGGCGCGCACGGCGTCGATGAGCTCGCCGGACAGCAGGAGGTACCTGGCGTTCGCGGGGCCGACGAGGGAGACCAGCAGGCGCGTCGAGTCGAAGTGGAAGACGATGCCCAGCTTGGCGGGCGTGATGCCGAAGCGCGCGTCTTCCGAGGCGAAGCGGAAGTCGCACGCCACCGACAGCTGGCAGCCGCCGCCGATGCAGTTGCCCTGGATCATGGCGACGGACGGTTTGCGCATCGAGGTCAGGGCGGCCACGGCGCCGTCGACGGCCTTGTCGTAGGTGGCCGCGCCGTCGGCGGTGGAACGCAGGTCGCGGAACTCGCTGATGTCGGCGCCGGCCGAGAAGTGCTTGCCCGCACCCGTGAGCACGAGGACCTTGAGCGCCGGGTCGGCCTCGACCTCGGCCACGACGTCCGGGATCGCCGACCACATGCCGTAGGTGATGGCGTTCATCTTCTCCGGCCGGGCGAACGTCAGCCGCGCGACTTCGCCGTCGCGCGTGAACTCGAATCCGTCGGTCATGCCAGCACCCTAGCGGGATCGCCCTGCGCGAAACCCGCGTCTGTGACCAGCTCCCCGCGCTAGCGTGGCACCCATGGGGATGATCGAGGTCGACGGCGTGCGGTTCGGCTACGACGAGGCCGGCGAGGGCCCGCCCGTGGTGCTAGTGCACGCCGGGCTCGCCGACCGGCGCATGTGGGACCACCAGTTCGCGGCCCTGGCCGAACACCACCGCGTGATCCGCTACGACCGCCGCGGCCACGGCGACTCGCAGGCGGCCGAAGGCACCGTCTCCCACCACCGCGACCTGCTCGCGCTCATGTCCGCGCTCGGCATCGACCGCGCCGCGCTCGCCGGCTCCTCGATGGGCGGCGCCTACGCCCTCGACACCGCACTCGCCGCGCCCGAGCGCGTCACGAGCATCGCCCTGATCGGCGCCGGTCTGTCCGGGCACGACTGGCCCGAGCCCATGGCGTCGGACAGCCGCGAAGCCATGCTCGCCGCGGTGCCGCTCGAGAAGCTCAAGCGCTACCTCGACCACACCGCCGACCACATCGACGAGGCAGACGTCCGAGCCATCGCCGACGCCAACGTCCGCTATCTCGTCGTCGGTCCACATCGGACACAATCGGACGTCGCCCAAGATTTCTACGCCCGCGCCCTCGAAATGTGCGAGGGCGTCTACCGCCGCGAGTGGACCGATCCGAAGTGGACGGAGGACGTCCCCGACAGCCGTCACCGTCTCGGCGAGATCACCGCACCCACGCTGGTGGTCATCGGCCGAGAAGACGGCTCAGGCCTGCTGGAGCTGGCCGACAAGTTCGAGCAGGAGATCCCCGGCTCGACCCGGCTCGACCTGCCCGACACCGGCCACCTGCCCCCGATGGAGCGCCCCGCCGAAGTGACCGAAGCGCTCCGCTCGTGGTTCGAGGATCAGGAAGCCGACGTGACCCGGTAGACGTCGTACACACCCTCGACGCCCCGGACCACCTTCAGCACGTGACCGAGGTGCTTCGGGTCGCCCATCTCGAACGAGAACCGGCTCACGGCCACGCGGTCGCGCGTGGTCGTGACCGACGCCGAGAGGATGTTGACCTTCTCGTCGGCCAGCACCTTGGTGACGTCCGACAGCAGCCGGTGCCGGTCGAGCGCCTCGACCTGGATGGCCACCAGGAACACCGACGAGGACGACGGTGCCCACTCCACCTCGACCAGCCGCTCGGGCTGGGTGCGCAGGTCCTCGGCGTTGGTGCAGTCCGTGCGGTGCACGCTCACGCCACCGCCGCGCGTGACGAACCCGAGGATCTCGTCGCCCGGCACCGGGGTGCAACAACGGGCGAGCTTGGCCCACACGTCGCTGGCGCCCTTCACGATGACGCCGACGTCGTTGGACCCGCGCCGCCGCGAAACCGTGGACGGCGTGGCCCGCTCGGCGAGCTCCTCCTCCGCCTCGTCGACGCCGCCGATGAGCGCAACCAGCCGCTGCACCACGTGCTTCGCGCTGGTGTGGCCCTCCCCCACGGCCGCGTACAGCGAGGAGATGTCGCCGTGGCGCAGCTCCTTGGCGACCGAGCCCATGGACTCCGCCGAGACGAGCCGCTGAATGGGCAGCCCGACCTTGCGGATCTCCTTGGTGATCGCCTCCTTGCCCGCGTCGATCGCCTCGTCGCGGCGCTCCTTCGCGAACCACTGGCGGATCTTCGCGCGCGCCTTCGGCGACCCGGCGAACTGCAGCCAGTCGCGGCTCGGGCCGGCGTTCTCCGCCTTCGAGGTGAAGATCTCGACGTTCTCGCCGTTCTCCAGCTTGCGCTCGAGAGCCACGAGACGGCCGTTCACGCGGGCGCCGATGCAGCGGTGGCCCACCTCGGTGTGCACGGCGTAGGCGAAGTCGACCGGCGTCGAGTCCGCCGGCAGCGTGATCACGTCGCCCTTCGGCGTGAACACGAAGATCTCGCGCGCGGCCAGCTCGTAGCGCAGCGACTCGAGGAAGTCACCCGGGTCCGCGGCCTCGCGCTGCCAGTCGAGCAGCTGGCGCATCCACGCGATCTCGTCAACGTCCATCGAGTTCCCGCTGTGGGTGCCCTTGGTTTCCTTGTACCGCCAGTGCGCCGCGATGCCGTACTCGGCGGTCCGGTGCATCTCGTACGTGCGGATCTGCACCTCGAGCGGCTTGCCGTCCGGACCGATCACGGTGGTGTGCAGCGACTGGTACACGCCGAAGCGCGGCTGGGCGATGTAGTCCTTGAACCGCCCGGGCACCGGCTGCCACAGCGCGTGGACGACACCCATGGCGGCGTAGCAGTCGCGCACGTCCTCCACGAGGATTCGCACGCCCACCAGGTCGTGGATGTCGTCGAGGTCGCGCCCGCGCACGATCATCTTCTGGTGGATCGAGTAGTAGTGCTTCGGCCGGCCCTCGACCTTGGCGGTGATCCGCGACGACACGAGGTTGCCCGTGAGGTCGGCGATCACCTTGCGCAGGTACGTGTCGCGCGAGGGCGCGCGGTCGGCGACCAGGCGCACGATCTCGTCGTACTTCTTCGGCTGCAGGATCGCGAACGCGAGGTCTTCGAGCTCCCACTTGACCGTCGCCATGCCGAGGCGGTGGGCCAGCGGGGCGAGCACCTCCAGCGTCTCGCGGGCCTTGCGGGCCTGCTTCTCCGGCGGGAGGAAGCGCATGGTGCGCATGTTGTGCAGCCGGTCGGCCAGCTTGATGACCAGCACCCGCGGGTCCTTCGCCATGGCGATGACCATCTTGCGGATCGTCTCGGCCTCGGCCGACATGCCGAGCTTGACCTTGTCCAGCTTGGTGACGCCGTCGACGAGCTCGCCGACCTTGTCGCCGAAGTCGGCCTTCAGCTGGTCGAGCGAGAAGCCCGTGTCCTCCACGGTGTCGTGCAGCAGCGCCGCGACGAGTGTGGTGGTGTCCATGCCCAGCTCGGCGAGGATCGTGGCCACGGCGAGCGGGTGCGTGATGTACGGGTCGCCGGACTTGCGCCGCTGGTCGCGGTGCAGCTCCTCGGCGACGTCGTAGGCGCGCTGCAGCAGCGCGAGGTCGGCGTTGGGGTGCAGCTCGCGGTGGATGACGGCGAGCGGCTCGAGCACCTGCTTCACGGGCGCGGCCCGTTGGGCCGTGATCCGGCGAGCCAGACGGGCCCGCACCCGGCGGGTCGCCGACGGGTTGGGCGCGGCCCCGTTCGCCTTCGGCGGCGGCACCGACTGCGCACCACGCGCACCGGAGCCATCCTTCGCGGGCACCGGCTTGGCGGGCACCGCGGCGTCGAGCTCTTGGCTCACCCGCACCTCCTGCTGCTCGTGCGGCCTTCGAACCCCCAGGGTAGCCGCTCGGCCGCGTGGCCTCGCCGCCTACGTCCGATCGGCAGACGGCGCGCCGCCGAGCACCGGCGGAACCACACGTTGTTCAACGCCGCGCGAGCGTCCCGGCTTCCCGGCCGTTCGCGCTGGTGACGCGGGATCAGACGACCTGCAGCGCTTCGACCCGGCGACCCGCCAGCACGCCACGACCACCGAGCGCCGCGAGCTCCAGCACCACCGACACGCCGTCGACCACGGCGCCGGCGTCTTCGAGCAGCTTGGCCGTCGCGGCGACCGTGCCACCGGTGGCGAGGACGTCGTCAATCACCCCGACGCGCTGGCCGGGGTGCACGACGCCGGCCGGCAGCTCCACGCCGGCGGTGCCGTACTCGAGCGCGTAGTCGACCCGGCCGGCCACCGACGGCAGCTTGCCGGGCTTGCGGATGAGCACCACGCCGAGGCCGCGCGCGTACCCGACGGCCGCGGCGAGGAGGAACCCGCGAGCCTCGACGCCGGCCAGCAGCTCAACCCCGGGGCTGAGCTTGCCGGCCAGGGCGTCGACGACCGTGGCGAACCCGGGGCCGTCCGCGAAGAGCGGGCTCAGGTCGCGGAACAGCACGCCGGGCTCGGGAAAGTCCGGCACCTCGGCGATCAGGCCGAGGGCCTTCTCCAGCTCCATCCGGCTCAGCGCTTCCGCTTCGCCGACGACACGCCGCCACCGGTGCGGCGCGGCTTGTTCTGCGGGCGCGCCTTCGGGGTGCGCGCCGGAACGCCGGCCGCCGCGGCCATCGCCTTCTCCTTGCGGAGCTCGGCGGCCAGGGCGTCGTCGTCCGCCGCGTCGAAGTCCTCGCCCGCGGCCTCGCGAGCGGCGGCCTTGGCCCGGCGGGCCGCGACGCGCTGTGCCTGCTGCTGGTACTGCGGCTCACGCATCTTGAGGTCGACCAGCAGCGGCGTCGCGAGCGCGACCGACGACAGCACACCGACCAGCGTGCCCGTGAGCTGCACGAGCGCCAGGTCCTGCAGCGTGCCCGAGCCGAGCAGGATGTACCCGACGATGAGCAGGCCGAGGATCGGCAGCAGGGCGATGAACGCCGTGTTGAACGACCGCATCAGCGTCTGGTTCAGCGCCAGGTTCGCCGCTTCGGGGTACGTGCGGCGGGTGAGGCCGAGCAGGCCGCGCGTGTTCTCGCGGACCTTGTCGAACACCACCACCGTGTCGTACAGCGAGAACCCGAGGATGGTCAGCAGGCCGATCACCGTCGCCGGCGTGACCTCGAAGCCGACGAGCGAATACACGCCCGCCGTGACCACGATGTCGTGGATCAGCGAGATCAGCGCGGCCGCGGCCATCCGGGTGTCGAAGTAGATCGCCAGGAAGATCACCACGGCCACGAGGAAGACCGCGAGCGCGATCAGCGCCTGCCTCGAGATCTCGTCGCCCCACGACGCGCTCACCGCGCTGTCGCTGATGGCCTGCACGCTCGCCTGGTTGTCCGCCCCGATCGGCGCCCAGTCGGTGAACAGCTGCTGCTTCACCTTCGCGACCTGGTCGGCCGGCAGTGCCTCCGAGCGGATCTGGATGGTGGCCGCGTTGCCCGTGCCCACGCGCTGGGTCTCCGACGGCTGCTCGCCCAGCGCCTTGGTGAACGACTCGGCCGCCTGCGAAGTGCTGATGTCACCGCGCGCGCCGTGCGCGGGCAGCTGGATCTGCGTGCCGCCCTCGAACTCGATGCCGACGTTGAAGCCGCGGATGAACATCGAGCCGATGCAGACGAGCACCAGCGCCGCGAAGAAGATGTACCAGCGCTTGCGCTTGCCGATGATGTCGAACGCGCCCGTGCCGACGTAGAGCCGGTGGAAGACGCTTTCCTTCTTGCCGGACGGGGTGGCCTTGCCGGCGCCCGATTCGGCGTCCGTGCCCAGGTCTTCGACGCCCACGTCAGGCCTCCTTCACGTTCGTGCGGCCGACGGCGGGCCGAGACGCCCTGCGTTCCGAGGCCAGGCGCTGGACGGCACCGAGGCCGAGGTTGCGGGGGTTGGACAGGAACGTCGACTTCGACGTGGACACCATCGCCACCACAGGGTGCGTCACGAGGTAGACCACCACGAGGTCGAGCACCGTCGACATGCCGAGGGTGAACGCGAAGCCCTGCACGTCGCCGACCGCGATCACGTACAGGATCGCCGCGGCGAGGAAGCTCACCGCGTCGGACGCCAGGATCGTGCGCCGGGCGCGAGCCCAGCCGCGCGGCACCGCGGACCGGAACGTCCGCCCTTCCCGGATCTCGTCCTTGAGCCGTTCGAAGTAGATGACGAACGAGTCCGCCGTGATGCCGATGGCGATGATCAGGCCGGCGATGCCGGCGAGGTCGAGCGTGTACCCGATCCACCGGCCGAGCAGCACCAGCACCGCGTAGACCAGCAGGCCGGACAGCGCCAGCGACAGGATCGTCAGGATGCCGAGCAGGCGGTAGTAGATCAGGCAGTAGATGAAGACCACGATCAGGCCGATCGCGCCGGCGAGCAGGCCCGCCTGCAGCGACGCGGAACCGAGCGTCGCCGACACCGTGGTGGCGTCGGACGAGTCGAACGAGAGCGGCAGCGAGCCGTACTTCAGGACGTCGGCGAGGTTCTTCGCGGTCGCCTGCGTGAACTGCCCGGTGATCTGCGTGTTGCCGCCGAGGATGGCGCCCTGGATGGTCGGCGCGGACACGACCTGGGTGTCGAGCACGAACGCGGCCTGCTGGCCGACGTTGGCCGCGGTGAAGTCACCCCAGGTCTTGCTGCCGGTGCCGTTGAACGTCAGGTCGACGATCCACTGGCCGCGCTGCTGGTCGTAGCCCGAGTTCGCGCCGGAGATCTCGGTGCCGGGCAGGAACTGCGGGCCGAGCACGTACTTCGTCGCGTCCTGGTCACCACAGGCGACCAGCGGCTTGTCCGAGAGGTCGTTGCCCTCGAGCGGGTCGGCGACGTTCGGCGCGCAGGTGAGCGAGGCCAGCGCGGCCTGCTGCGCGGCCTGCGCCTTGGCCTGGTCGTCCGAGGCCAGGTCCGGGTTCTGCCGGATCGCCTGCGCCTGCTGAATCGGCGTCTGCGCCTGGCCACCGGCCGCCGGCGTGTTCGAAGCCGGCGGAGCCGACGGCGTGGTGCTCGGCGGCTGCTGGGCCGGGGCACCGGCCGCGCCACCGCCGCCGTTCGGCGTGCTCGACGGCGCGCCCGTGGCGGACGGCGGGGCCGAGGGCGCACCGGAGGACGGCGGCGTGGAGGGAGTGCCCGAAGCCGGCGGGGCAGCCGGGTTGCCCGAGGCGGGCGGCGCGGCCGGGGCGTTCGGCTGCGAGGTGATGACCTTGCGGAAGCCGAGCTTCGCGGTCTGGCCGAGGGACTTCGCCTGGTCACCCTGCGCGCCCGGGACCGTGATGACGACGTTGTTGCCGTCGAGCACGACCTCCGTGCCGGCGACACCGATGCCGTTCACGCGCTGTTCGATGATCTGGCGCGCCTGGTTCAGCGAGTCTCGCGTGGGCTGGCCGCCGTCCGGCGTCCGCGCGGTGAGCGTGACCCGGGTGCCGCCCTGCAGGTCGATGCCGAGCTTCGGCGTGGCCTTGCCGCTGCCGGTGAAGAACACCAGGGCGTAGAGCACGACCACGATCAGGGCGAAGAAGGCGAGATAGCGTCCCGGGCGGAGATGCCCGGCCGATGGTGCCACGGTGCTTCGGTCTCCTCGGACTGGGTGGACCCCAACTGGTTCGGTGAGCGAGCCGGGACGGTGCTCCCGGCACGCTGCTGGGCATGACTATGGCGGCGGACACGCACGCAGCACCGAGACAGTACTCGGTGCTGCGTGAGCCCTGCGTTCGCCCGTACCGACTTTCGTCGGCTACGCGCGTGTCACTGCCCGGGGAAGAAGCAGGTCACTTCTTGCCGTGCTCCAGCGGGGGCGCGATCTGCGCACCGGACTTCTCGCCCTCGTCCTCGATGGACTCCTGGGCCGGCGCCTCGGCGGTGGTCGAAGCGACGCCGCCGACGGTGTCGTCGGAGTCCGTCTCCACCTCGGTCTCGTCGTTCTCGACGGCCGGCTGCACCTTCTCGCGGACCGCGATTCGCAGCCACGTGGTGACGACGCCCGGGGCGATCTCGATGTCGATGGTGTCGTCGCCGGAAGCGTCGGCGACGGTGCCGTAGAGACCCGAGGTGGTCATCACGCGGTCGCCGGGGGCGATGCTCTTCTGCAGGTCCTGCTGGGCTGCCTGCTGCTTCTTCTGCTTGCGGGTACCGAGGACGAGCGGCACGGCCACCACGACCAGCAGCAGCAACGGCAGCAGTAAGTTGTTCATGACTCTCCATTCGACGGACGTCACGTCGTCGGTGCTTACGTCCGGTTTTGACGGATGTGCTGTCTTCGAGTGTGCCAGGTGCTCGCGAAATCGCCAGCACCCACCGTCCGTTGCGCTCCCGCCGGCCGGTGTCCGACGTCCCCGTCAGCCCTGGTCGAACAACGAGGGACCGCCCTGGTCCGGCCGCCCTGCCTCAGGCGGCGGCACCAGGCCGAGGTGCTCCCACGCGGCCGCGGTCGCGACCCGGCCACGCGGAGTGCGGGCGAGCATACCCGCGCGGACCAGGTAGGGCTCGCACACCTCTTCCACCGTGGTCGCCTCCTCACCGACGGAGACGGCGAGCGTCGAGATGCCGACCGGTCCCCCGCCGAACGAGCGGGTCAGCGCGCTGAGCACGGCCCGGTCCAGCCGGTCGAGGCCCAGTTCGTCCACGTCGTAGACCTTCAGCGCCGCCCGGGCGACGTCAATGGTCACGTTGCCGTCGGCGCGGACCTCCGCGTAGTCGCGGACGCGGCGCAGCAGACGGTTCGCGATCCGGGGCGTGCCGCGCGAGCGGCGGGCGATCTCCGAACAGCCGTCACGGTCGATGGGGATGTCGAGGATCGTCGCGGCGCGGCGCACGACGAGCTCCAGCTCGGCGTCGGTGTAGAACTCCATCTGGCCGGTGAAGCCGAAGCGGTCGCGCAGCGGCCCGGTGAGCGAGCCCGACCGTGTGGTGGCCCCGACCAGCGTGAACGGCGCGATCTCGAGCGGGATGCTCGTGGCGCCCGGCCCCTTGCCGACCACGACGTCGACGCGGAAGTCCTCCATCGCGAGGTACAGCATCTCCTCGGCGGGCCGGGCGATGCGGTGGATCTCGTCGATGAAGAGCACGTCGCCGGGCGCGAGGTTCGACAGCATCGCGGCCAGGTCGCCCGCGCGTTCCAGCGCCGGACCGGACGTGATGCGGATGGCCGCGCCGAGCTCTGCGGCCACGATCATCGCCATGCTCGTCTTGCCGAGCCCCGGTGGACCGGACAGCAGCACGTGGTCGGGCGGCACCCCACGGCGGCGGGCGCTCTCGAGCACCAGCTCCAGCTGCTCGCGCACGCGGGGCTGGCCCACGAACTCGTCGAGCTTGCGCGGCCGCAGGGTCGTCTCGACCTCGCGTTCGCCGTTCTGCGAGAGAGCGGAGAGTGTCTCGTCGTCCGCTTCGAACTCCGTCACTTCGTGGTCCATCGGCTACCGCTTGCGCCCGAGGGTGGCCAGCGCCGAGCGCAGCACCGTGGCGGTGGTGTGCCCGTCGCCCTCGGCCAGCACGCGGTCCACCGCCTGCTCGGCCTGCTTGGCCGGGAAACCCAGTCCTGCCAACGCTTCCACGACCTCGGCGCGCAGCGCGCCGGGCGCGGACACGGCCGGCACCTCGCCGGTGCCGCCGAGCGCGGTGACCTTGTCGCGCAGTTCGAGGCTGAGCCGTTCGGCGCCCTTGCGGCCGATGCCGGGCACCTGCGTGAGGACGGTGATGTTGCCTTCGACGAGCGCGGCGCGCAGCTTGTCGGGCTCCAGCACGGCGAGCGTGGCGAGCGCGAGCCGCGGTCCGATGCCCGACACGGTCTGCAGCAGGCCGAACAGCTCGCGCGCGTCGTCGTCGGCGAACCCGAACAGGGTCAGCGAGTCCTCGCGCACGACCAGCGCGGTGTGCAGCCGCACCTGCTCGCCGCGGCGCAGCGTCGCGAGCGTCGCCGGGGTGGCCTGCACGGCGAAGCCCATGCCGCCGACCTCGACCACGACGTGGTCCAGGCCGACGGACAGCACTTCACCGCGTACGGAGGAGATCATCGGGGTGCTCCAGTGTCGTCCAGCTTGCTCGGGGTCCGGCGGGCCGCGCGCCGCACCGGGGTGCGGGTGGCGGCGCCCGCCTGTTTCGCGGCGGCCGCCAGCTTGGCCTTGTGCGCGCGGGCCAGCTCGGCCGCGCGCGCCTCGGCCTCGGCGAGGCGAACCCGCATCGGCTCGCGCCAGAGGTGGCAGATGGCGAGCGCCAACGCGTCGGCCGCGTCGGCGGGGTGCGGCTTCACCTCGAGGTTGAGCAGGCGCATCACCATACCGGTGACCTGCGCCTTGTCCGCGCGGCCCGACCCGGTGACCGCGGCCTTGACCTCGCTCGGGGTGTGGAACACGACCGGCAGCCCGCGCCGCGCCGCGGCCAGCGCGACGACGCCGCCCGCCTGCGCGGTGCCCATGGCCGTGCGGACGTTGTGCTGCGCGAACACGCGCTCGACGGCGATCGCCTCGGGCTTGTAGCGGTCCAGCCAGACCTCGACCTCGTCGGCGATGCCGAGGAGCCGGTGGGCGAGATCGTCCTCCGGCGGGGTGCGCACGACACCGACGGCCACCGCGCGGACGACCCGGCCCTTGCCACCGTCGACCACGCCGAGACCGCACCTGGTCAGACCGGGGTCGACCCCGAGCACCCGCACACCTTCTCCTTCGCCCGCACGAACATCCGTTCGACGTGCAGGCTACTGGGCCGGGGCCCGGCAGGATGGGCGCCATGCCGCAGCCACCGGAATTCATCCGCCACCTGGGTCTGTCGCCGCTGCCCGTCGAAGGCGGCCTCTTCGCGCAGAGCTGGCGTTCCGAAGAGGGGTCCGCGATCTACTACCTGCTGGTGGCGCCGCAGTTCTCGGCGCCACACCGGTTGGACCGCGTCGAAATCTTCGTGCACCACGCCGGGGCGCCGGGGCGGATGCTGCTCCTGCACCCGGACGGCATGGTGACGCGGCCGGTGCTGGGCACCGACGTCGCCGCGGGCGAACGGCCGCAGGTCGTGGTCCCCGCCGGGACGTGGCAGGCGACAGTACCGCTGGGCGAGTGGTCTCTGCTCGGCACCGTGGTGGTGCCGCCCTACACCGACGACTGCGTGGAGTTCGCCGACGTCGAGACGCTCGCCGCGCGGTTTCCCGCCGCCGCAGCGGATCTCAGGGACTTGCCGCGGTGATCAGCGGCCGGTGATGATCAGGGCCGGTGATCAGGCGCCGGTGATCAGGGCCCGTCGACGCCCGGGGTCCAACTCTCGGGCACACCGCTTTCGGTGAGCACCGGCTGCCACTCGGAGAAGCCCTCGGGAGCCGTGTCCTGCCAGGGGAAGTGCCCGTCGGCCGTGGCGACGACGACCTGCAGCGCCGGGAAGTCGCCGTCGGGGTAGACGAGGAACGCCGACCCGAAAAACTCCGGGTAGTGGCCTTTGGCGACGCGTTCGAAAACGACGGCGCTGCCCTGGAAGAAGTCGTCGTAGCGTTTGCCGACCTCGAAGATCTCGCCGTTGGCCGCGCGGTCGACGTACGCGTCGAGCAGGATCGGGCCCAGATCGCCGGGCAGGCCGACGACCACGACTTCCGGCACGTTGTGCAGCGCCCACGCGCAGGCGGTGAAGCAGAAGCCGGCGCCTTGATCGTCCTGCGGGACCGCGATGACCGCGTTACCCCGTTCCTTCGCTTGGGATTCGATCCAGTCGATCAGGCGCTGCTCTTCGGCGGTGAGGGCTGAGGTCGTCACGGCGGTCATTGTGCCGCACCCGCGCGGTTGAGCCCAGTACCGACAGCCGCGAATTTCCGGGCACAGCAAGGAATCCGACTACGCTCCGCTGATCGCATGAGAAACGGCCCCGGCCGGACGCGGATTCTCCCGCGCTCGACCGGGGCCGTTTGCCGGCACGCTCTACTCTCGGTGTGCCGCCGAAATCCCTTGCCGCGGCGGGAAAACCGCCGCACCGTCGTCAGTCGACGGACGCCATGACCTCATCGGACACATCGAAGTTCGCGTACACGTTCTGCACGTCGTCGCAGTCCTCGAGCGCGTCGATCAGCTTGAAGACCTTCCTCGCGCCGTCGACGTCCAGCGGCACCGAGACCGTCGGGAGGAACGTGAGCTCCGCCGACTCGTACTCGAACCCGGCCTCCTGCAGCGCCTTGCGCACCGGCACCAGGTCGCCGCCCTCGGAGACGATCTCGAAGCTCTCGTCGAGGTCGTTGACCTCCTCGGCGCCCGCGTCGAGCACGACCATGAGCACGTCGTCCTCGCTCGCCTCGCCCTTGGGCATGATCACGACGCCCTTGCGGTTGAACATGTAGGCGACGGAGCCCGGGTCGGCCAGCGAGCCGTTGTTGCGCGTGAGCGCGGTCCGGACCTCCATGGCGGCGCGGTTTTTGTTGTCGGTGAGGCACTCGATCAGCACCGCCACGCCGTTGGGCCCGTAGCCCTCGTACGTGATGTTCTGCCAGTCGGCGCCGCCGGCCTCTTCACCGCCGCCGCGCTTGCGCGCGCGCTCGATGTTGTCCTGCGGGACCGAGTTCTTCTTCGCCTTCTGGATGGCGTCGTAGAGCGTGGGGTTGCCGTCGGGGTCCCCACCGCCGGTGCCGGTCCGGGCGGCCACCTCGATGTTCTTGATCAGCCGGGCGAAGAGCTTGCCACGCTTCGCGTCGAGGTTGGCCTTCTTGTGCTTCGTCGTGGCCCACTTGGAGTGGCCGCTCATCTTTCCTCCATTTGTTCCGCGTACCCCCGACTCGCGTCGCGCGCACGCCGCAATCCCTGCTCAGGCTTCTCGCACGAGCTCGACGAACAACCGGTGCACCCGCTCGTCCCCGGTGATCTCCGGGTGGAACGCCGTGGCCAGCACCGACCCCTGCCGGACGGCGACGATCCTAGCCTCGGGCTCACCGACCGCGGGATCTTCGGGCACCGAGTCTCCCGGCACGAGCGCCGCCGGCACGGTGGCCAGCACCTCGACGCCCGCCCCCGCCTTCTCGACCCACGGGGCCCGGATGAAGACCGCGTGCACGGGCCCGCCTTCGACACCCGCGAAGTCGAGATCCACCTCGAACGAGTCGACCTGCCTGCCGAACGCGTTGCGCCGGACGACCACGTCGAGCCCGCCGAGCTGCTGCTGGTCCGGGCGCCCGTCGAGCGCCTGGCGCGCCAGCAGGATCAACCCGGCGCACGAGCCGAAGGCGGGCATCCCGTCCGCGATCCGCGCTCGCAGCGGCTCGAGCAGCTCGAAGCTCTCCAGCAGCCGCGACATGGTGGTGGACTCCCCGCCGGGGAGCACCAGGCCGTCCACTTCGGACAGCTCCGCCTCGCGGCGCACGGGCACGGCGTGCGCACCCGCGCGCTCCAGCATCGCGACGTGCTCGCGCACGGCGCCCTGCAGGGCGAGCACACCGACTGTCGGCCGTGCTCCCGAAGCTGTCGCCACCCGACCTCCCGAAAGACGTTCTGCTCAGCTTAGGGGGACGCCTCGCGGGCCTCCCGGCCAGGTCAGCGGGCGGTCGGCCGGCTGTCACCCACCCGAGGGACCGGGCCGGCCACCGGACTCCGGCGCCGACAAGTGGCCTTCCCGAAACGTCGCCGAGTGGCCACCTCGAGGGGGATCTTGCCGGAGCTCACGACACCCACCGGCCGGACAGCACCGGGAATCCGCGAAGCGACCCCCATCCGTACCTCCAGGGTACCCCGTCGGCACCGGCGCAGGTCAGCGTCGATCCGGCGGCACGTGACGCGGCCGACACCGCCCCGCGGCGACCGGATCCGCAGGTGGTGGCCACTCGGAAAGTGGACTGCCGAGATAGCCGGGCACTGGCCTGGTTCACCGGTCCACCACACCCCTACGCTCGAAGGTGCAGGAGTCCGTCCCGAGAAAGGCCCCCGAAGTGTCCGAGCAGCAGACCACCCCCGAACCCCAGTCCGTCACCGGCACCGCCAAGGTCAAGCGCGGCATGGCGGAGATGCTCAAGGGCGGCGTGATCATGGACGTGGTCACCGCCGAGCAGGCGAAGATCGCCGAGGACGCCGGCGCGGTCGCGGTCATGGCGCTCGAGCGCGTGCCCGCCGACATCCGCGCCCAGGGCGGCGTCGCTCGCATGAGCGACCCGGACCTGATCGACGGCATCATCGAGACCGTCTCGATCCCGGTCATGGCAAAGGCCCGCATCGGCCACTTCGTCGAGGCGCAGGTGCTGCAGTCGCTCGGCGTCGACTACATCGACGAGTCCGAGGTGCTCACGCCCGCCGACTACGCCAACCACATCGACAAGTGGGCCTTCACCGTCCCCTTCGTCTGCGGCGCGACCAACCTGGGCGAAGCGCTGCGCCGTATCACCGAGGGCGCGGCGATGATCCGGTCCAAGGGCGAGGCCGGCACCGGTGACGTCTCCAACGCCACGACCCACATGCGCCAGATCCGCGCCGAGATTCGCAAGCTGTCCTCACTGCCCGAGGACGAGCTGTTCGTCGCGGCGAAGGAGCTGCAGGCACCGTACGAGCTGGTCAAGGAGGTCGCGCAGAACGGCAAGCTGCCGGTGGTGCTCTTCACCGCGGGCGGCATCGCGACCCCGGCCGACGCGGCGATGATGATGCAGCTCGGCGCCGAGGGCGTGTTCGTGGGCTCGGGCATCTTCAAGTCCGGCAACCCCGCGCAGCGCGCCGAGGCCATCGTCAAGGCGACGACGTTCTACGACGACCCCGACGTGCTGGCCAAAGTCTCGCGCGGCCTCGGCGAGGCGATGGTGGGCATCAACGTCGAGGAGCTGGCGGAGCCGCACCGGCTCGCCGAGCGCGGCTGGTAAGCCCCGGGTTTTTCACCACCGGTTTTTCACGAGTACTCCTTTCACGAGTACTCCGAGATCTCCACCCCGAACGTGCCGGCCTCCAGCGCCTCGAAGATGTGCGGCACGTCCCCGGGGTAGCAGATGTAGTCGCCGGGCAGCAGCTCGACCGGGTCGTCGCGCACGCCGACGCGGGCCCGTCCGGCGCAGATCACGATGTGCTCGACCACGCCGTTCATGTGCGGATCCGACCTGCGCGGAGTGCCCGGCTCCGCGCGGATCACGTACATGTCCCGGCGCGCCGAGGGCGGGCACGCGGACAGCAGCGTGCACGCGTAGTCGGCGTGCTCGGCGAACACCGTCGGCCCCTTGCCCGCGCGGATCACGCGGACCTGGGGCCGTTGGGGTTCCACGAGCCGGGAGAACGGCACGTCGAGCGCCACGCCGAGGGCCCACAGCGTCTCCACGCTCGGGTTGCCCGAGCCGGACTCCAGCTGCGACAGCGTCGACTTCGCCAGGCCTGCGCGGCGCGCGACCTCGGTGAGCGACAGGCCCGCACGGGTGCGCTCGCGGCGCAGCGACGCGGCGATGATCTCCAGCGGCGCGCCGGTGGTCTCCTGCGACATGCGTGTTCGCTCCATCAGTCTTTCCGTTCGCCTTGACGAACACCCGGTCTTGTGTTCAGCATAAGGCACTATGCGTTCGATTTGGCGAACACTCGACCGGGAGCTGACCCGGGACATCGCGCTCGTCTGCGTGGCCGACGGCCTCGTGGGCGTCTCCTACGGCGCCATCGCGGTGAGCTCGGGCTTCCCGCTATGGGCTCCGATGCTGCTGTCGCTGCTGGTCTTCGCGGGCGCGTCGCAGTTCATGCTGGTGGGCATCATCGCCGGCGGCGGCAACCCGCTGGCCGCCGTGGTCGCGGGCCTGCTGGTGAACGCGCGGCACCTGCCGTTCGGCTTCGCGATCGGCGACGTCTTCGGCTCGAAGTGGGCCGCCCGCATCGCCGGCAGCCACCTGATGATCGACGAGTCGGTGGCCTTCGCCCTGGCCCAGCGCGATTCCGGGCGCCGCCGCGCGGCCTACTGGGCGTGCGGCGCGGGCCTGTTCGTCGCGTGGAACGCCGGCTGCGTCGCGGGCGCCTTCGCCGGCACCGCGATCAGCGACACCGCCGCCTTCGGCCTGGACGCTGCGTTCCCGGCCGTGCTGCTGGCCCTCGTGCTGCCGTCGTTGCGCGACCGCGCCACCCGGCTGCCCGTCGCCGTGGGCGTGGTGGTCGCCCTGGTGGCGACCCCGTTCCTGCCCGCGGGTCTCCCGGTGCTGCTGGCGCTGGCCGGCGTGCTCGTCGGCGTCGCGGCCAAGGAACCGAAGACGCTGGAAGGAGCCCACTGATGGACGGCGTCGAGCTCCTGATCGCCACCGCGGTCCTCGCGGCAGGCACGTTCGCCTTCCGCTTCGCGGGGCCGGTGCTGCGCACGCGCGTGCGCCTCTCCCCTCGCGCCCAGCGGCTCATGGCGCTGTCTGCCGTCGTCCTGCTGGCCGCGTTGGTCGCGACAAGCGCGCTGATGGACGGGCATGCGTTCGCCGGCGTCGCCCGGCCGGCCGGGGTGCTGGTCGGCGGTGTGCTGGCTTGGCGCAAAGCCCCGTTCGTGGCCGTGGTCGTGGCCGCCGCGGCGACGGCGGCGCTGCTGCGGCTGGCCGGAGTCCCCTGACGCTCAGTCGTCGGCCGCGGTCACCACGGCGTCGGCGGCGACCGTGCGCGAGTGGACGCCGTCGGGGGCCGTGGCGACCAAGCCGGCGGTGCGCAGGAGCTGGAGGTGCTTCGCGACAACACCCTGCTTCAGGCCCGTGCGGCGCGCCAGCTCGCCGACGTCCGCCGGCGTGGTCAGTGAGGTGAGGAGCGTGCTGCGGCTGCGGCCGAGCACCCCGCGCAGGGCCGCCGACGACGCGGTTCCGCCGGATTCCCACAGGCCGGCGACGCCGCGGGCCGGATAGCGCAGCACGGGCTGCCGGCCCGCGTGGGTCCGGGAGATCACGCGCGGCCAGACGAACACCGACGGCGCCAGCACGAGCCCGTGGCCGTGCGGCGCGCCCGTGCCGGGGACGTGGCGCTGCGCGACGATCAGCGCGCCCTCGGCCCAGTGGACAGCGGGCGCCAGGTCGCGGAACAGGTCCTCAGCCGCACCGGCGGCGAGCAGGCGCGAACGGTGCAGCACGTCGCCTTCCAGCAGGGCCCGCATGCGTGGCCACGCGGGCGCCAGCGCCACCGCCCAGTACCGCTCCATCAGCTCCGCGAGCCGGTCGAGCCCCGCCTCCGGGGCGCGGTGCAAGCGGGTCAGCGCGGCCGAGCGCGGCGGGTCCATCGCCTCCAGCTCGCGCCGCACCGCGCGCGGGGCGACGTCGCGCAGGTCCGCGAGCTCGTCGGCCAGCTGCGGCACGGGCGAAGCCGGCGTGGGCGTGAGGAACCGCGGCACCGAGCGGCCGGCGACGAGATCGGCGAGCGGCGTGACGTCGATGCCCGCGTCGGCCAGCGCGCCCGACGCCTTGCGCACCCACGGCAGGTGCAGCGCGTGCTCCCCCGGACGCGCCAGCACCCGGACGCTCGCCACGATTTCCCACAACGGGGAGAACGCGAGCCTCGTTCGCGCCAATTCGTCCACCGACCACGCCAGCTCCAGCACGTTCCTCCTCCTCGAAAAACGGGAATCGGAGAAGTGTAAAACAATCCGTTGTGGACAGTCAGGCCGGGGTAACCCCTTGCGGGAAGGCGAACACGCGGTCCGGGTCGTACCGGCGGGCGAGGGCGCGCAGCCGGGGCAGGTTTCCGCCGTAATAGGCCTGACCCCAGTCGGGCATTTCCGGATCGAGGTAGTTGACGTAACCGGTTGTGCCGAATTCCGGCCCGAGCCCGTCGCGAATTCGCCCGATCGCGCGCCTTGCCGCGGTTTCGGTCGCGTGCTCCAGCCCGTGGGTGAACTGGAAGCTCGCGAGCGCCCGCCGGTGCGGGAAAGCCGAGTCGCCGCGCGCGATCGCGCCGCCGCCACCGTCCACGATCGTGTAAGAATCCGGGTCCTCGCTCAGCAGCTCGAGGACCGCGGCCGGATCCTTGGCCGGGCGCATCAGCATCCGCGAGGTCGCCACGTACGCCGCGGTCCCGATCTTGCCGGTGCCGCCGCCCCAGCCGGGGCCGCACGCCGAACCCGCGAGGTCCGTGCAGCCGGCGAAGTACCTCATCGCGCCGAGGAAATCGGTCTCCGGCTCCTCACGCTTCAGCGGCGCGGCGCCCACCCGGCGGACGAAGTCGTCGAGGATCGGCTTCAGCTGGCTGCGCGGACCTGCGAAGCAGCCGCCGAAGTTCGCCGCCGTGGCGCCGAGCCCGAGGTCGGACCAGAGCTCGTCGGGCATCCGCGGCTGCCAGTCCTGCCACTCGGCGAACAGCGTCGCGGCCGTCTCGGGCGGGAACTGCAGGCTGAACGACGTGAGGTCGGGCGCCTCGGCGGTCCGGAAGGTGAACGACGTGACGATGCCGAAGTTGCCGCCCCCGCCGCCGCGCAACGCCCAGAACAGGTCCGCGTGCTGATGCGCCGACACCGTGCGCGCCACGCCGTCCGCCGTCACGACCCGCGCCGACTCGAGCTGGTCGCACGTGAGCCCGAGCTTGCGGCCCAGCACGCCGACTCCCCCACCGAGCGTCAGCCCGGCGATGCCGACGGTCGGGCACGTGCCCGCCGCCAGCGCCCGCCCGGCCGAACCGAGCGCCTGGTACACCGGCCCCAGCCGCGCGCCCGCACCCACCACGGCCCGTCCGTGGCCGAGGACGCGGATCCCGTCGAGCCGCCCCACGTCCACCACCAGGCCGCCGTCCACAGTGGAGTACCCGACGTAGCTGTGCCCGCCCGAGCGCGCGGCCACCGGGATGCCGTGCTGCGCGGCGAAGTCCACGCACGCCTGCACCTCCGCCTCGCTCACACAGCCGGCGATCGCCGCCGGGTGGTGGTCGTACAACGTGAAATAGCCGTGGCGGGCGGCCTCGTACCCCGTGTCGCCGGGCACCAGCAACGCCCCCGAAAGCCGCCGCCGAAGGGCCGCCCACCGGTCCGGCGCCGTGTCCGGAGTGGTGGCCCCCAGGCCCGCCGCCACCGGTACCGCCGCCCCGGACACCCACAGGAACGTGCGCCTGCTGATCGTCATCCCGCTCCCCCCTGCCCGGCCCGAGGCCGGAACCCACCGGGGAGCAAACGCGTGGTCCCCCCGGCCCTGCCTTGCCCTGCCCAGGGTAGCGGGTGTGTGATCGAGGACACATCGCGTACACCAGCCGTTCGCCGAGGAGTCGCTATGGCCGACAAACAGAGCAGGAGTACCGACACCGGGGCCGCCGTCGCTGTGGCCGACCCCGCCCGGGTGCGCAACGTCGTACTGGTCGGGCCTTCGGGTTCCGGGAAGACCACGCTCACCGAGGCGTTGCTCGCGGCGTCGGGCACCGTCCCGCGCGCCGGGTCGGTCGTCGAGGGCACCACGGTGTGCGACCACGACCCGGCCGCACAGCGCCAGCAGCGTTCCGTCGGGCTGTCGGTGGCGCCGGTGCTGCACCAGGGCCACAAGATCAACCTGATCGACACGCCGGGGTACGCCGATTTCGTGGGTGAGCTGCGGGCCGGGCTGCGCGCCGCCGACGCCGCGCTGTTCGTGGTGTGCGCGGCCGAAGGCGTCGACGCCGCGACGGTCGCCGTGTGGGAGGAGTGCGCATCGGTCGGGATGCCCCGGGCCGTGATCGTCTCCCGCCTCGACCACCACCGGGCCGACGCGCTCGCGGAGATCGCCGCCTGCCAGGCCGCGTTCGGCGCGGGCGTGCTGCCGCTCTACCTGCCGGCCCGCGACGGGCTGGTCGGCCTCATCACCCAGCGCTACTTCGACTACTCGGCCGGCTACCCGCCGCGGATCGGCGAGCCCGACCCGGCCGACCTCGCCGGGCTCGAAGACGCCCGCAACGCGCTCATCGAGGGCATCATCGCCGAGAGCGAGGACGAGACCCTCATGGAGCGCTACCTCGGCGGCGAGGAGATCTCCGAGGACACGCTCATCGCCGATCTCGAGACGGCCGTGGCGCGCGGGTCGTTCCACCCCGTCATCCCCGTGTGTGCCACCAGCGGCATCGGGCTCGCGGAGGTGCTCGACGGGATCGTGCGCGCGTTCCCGTCACCGCTGGAGCACGCCCTGCCGGGCGTCACGACCCCCGACGGCGGCCCCCACGGTGATCTGACGGCCGACCCCGCCGGACCGCTCGCGGCGGAGGTCGTGCGCACGGCCGTGGACTCCTACGTCGGCCGCGTGTCGCTCGTCCGGGTGTTCTCGGGGACGCTACGGCCGGAGAACGCGGTGCACGTGTCCGGCCACGGCCTCGCCGAGCGCGGGCACGAGGACCACGACGCCGACGAACGCGTGGCGCACCTGTACTCGCCGCTCGGCTCCGCGCTGCGCGAAGTCCCCTACTGCGTGGCGGGCGATCTGTGCGCGCTGACCAAGGTCGGCTCGGCGGAAACGGGCGACACCGTCTCGTCGCCGGACGACCCGCTGGTGATGAAACCCTGGCGCATGCCCGAGCCGCTCCTGCCGGTCGCCATCATCGCGAAGACCCGCAGCGACGAGGACACGCTCTCGCGCAACCTGTCGCGCCTCGTGGCCGGCGACCCGACACTGCGGCTCGACCGCAACGCCGAGACCGGTCAGCTCGTGCTCTGGTGCATGGGCGAGGCGCACGCCGACGTCGTCCTGTCCCGGCTGCGCGCCGGCGGCGCCGACGTGGACACCGAACCGGTGCGCATCAGCCTGCGCGCCACGTTCGGCAAACCCGCCCGCGGCCACGGCCGCCACGTGAAGCAGTCCGGCGGCCACGGCCAGTTCGCCGTGTGTGACATCGAAGTGGAACCGTTGCCGCGCGGCAGCGGTTTCGAGTTCGTGGACAAGGTCGTCGGTGGCTCGGTGCCGCACCACTTCATCCCGAGCGTGGAGAAGGGCGTCCGCGCGCAGCTCAAGCGCGGGCTCGTCGACCGGCACCCGGTCGTCGACGTGCGCGTGACGCTCGTCGACGGCAAAGCCCACAGCGTCGACTCGTCGGACGCCGCGTTCCAGACCGCCGGTGCGCTCGCCCTGAGGGAAGCCGCGGCCGCCAGCCGGATCACGTTGCTGGAACCCTTGGACACCGTCGCCGTCACGCTCCCGGACGAGCACCTGGGCACCGTTCTCGGCGACCTGTCGTCCCGCCGCGGGCGGGTCCTCGGCACCGAGTCGGGCGAGGGCGGCCGGACGGTCATCAACGCCGAGGTGCCCGCCGCGGAACTCCTGCGGTACGCGATCGACCTGCGTTCGCTGACGTCGGGCACGGCCACGTTCACCCGCGTCCACGCCCGGTTCGAACCACTGCCGGAAGGGGCGGTGCCTCTGTGAGCGCAGTGCCGGTCTGACCGCGGAGACTCAGAACTCGAAGCCGCCCGGCTTGTCGTTGCGGTCGGCGATGAGGCCGGCCAGCACGGCGATGGCGATCTCGGCCGGCTTGCGCGAGCCGATGTTCAGCCCCACCGGGCGGTGCACCCGCGCGATGTCCGGCGCCGGCACGCCCAGAGCCGTCAGCGCCGACACGTGCGGCCCTTCGTGACGCGGGTTGCCCAGAACGCCGACCCAGCGGGTGTCCTCCGCGAGCGCGTCGCGCAACACCAGGCCCAGCTCGGGGCGGTGGTGGTCGGTCACCACGACGTCCGCGGTCTTGTCGAGCGCCGGCATCGCGGTGCGGATGTCGCACGCCGTCCGCACGTCGGTGGCGCGCGCGGCGTCCGGCTCGAACAGCACGGTGTGGTAGCCCAGGTCGGCGGCGTAGCTCAGCAGGTACCGGGCCACCGGCGACGCGAACACGACGACCAGGGTCCGCGCGTCGGGGTTCGCTTCGGGAGCGCCGTGGGCGACGGCGCAGGCATCCGGTTCGACGGTCATGCGCCTCAGTCTGCCACCGTCACCCGGAATTCCCGTCACACCTCGGGTTCGGCGAACTCGAAGTACTCCGGCAGCGGCGCCGTCCCGGCGAGCTTGAAGTACCGCACTTTCCGCCGGCGCCGCAGCGCGAGGGTGTCGCGCACGGCGTCGTTGTGCACGCGGCGGGCGATGACCACCCGGTGCTCGGCGTCGGTGAGCTCCTCGGCCAGCACCAGTGGCAGCGTTGCCCGGTCGATGGCGCCGAGGCGCAGGGTCAGCTCGTTTTCGTCGGCCTCGCGTTCGGCGCGGGACGCGCGTTCGGCCCGCTCGGCCGCGGCGTGCAGACCGGGGCCGGTGCCGTCCAGTAAGGCCGCGACGGCCCGGGCGACCACCGCGCGCCGCGCCAGCGCCGCGTCGAGCGCGGCCCAGCCGGCGTCCGTGCGCACGTGGAGGCGGTCGAGGCGGTTGGCCGTCGCGACGAGGAAAAGCCCGCCCAGCACCACGATCGCGGCCAGCACGGGGATCAGCCACGCGAGCCAGGTCACCGCGCGAACTCCCGCTCTGCCGCAACGACCAGCCTCGGGTCGGCGGCGATCGCGGTCTCGTACACGCGCAGCACCTGGGTGACGACGACCGACCAGTCGTACGCCGTCACGCGCTCCCCCGCCGCCGCGGCCAGCGACGCGCGCCGGGCCGGGTCGCCGAGCAGCTCGCGCAGGCCGTCGGCGAGCGCGCCGGCGTCGCCGGTCGCCGCGAGCTGCCCGGCCTTGCCGTCGTCGAGCACGCGGCGGAACGAGTCGAGCCCGCTGGCCAGCACGGGCGTGCCCGAGGCCATGGCCTCGGTGAGGATCATGCCGAAGCTCTCGCCGCCGGTGTTCGGCGCGCAGTACACGTCGACGCTGCGCAGCGCGCGCGCCTTCGTGGCGTCGTCGACCTGGCCGAGCAGCTCGACGTGCGGCCACAGCTCGGGGCCGGCCATGCGCCGGAGCTGGTCCGGGTCGCCGCGGCCGACCACGAGCAGCCGCAGGTCCTCGAACTCCGGCTGCAGCCGGCGCAACGCCTCCAGCAGCACGTCCATGCCCTTGCGCGGCTCGGTGAACCGGCCCACGAACCCGACCGTGCCGCCCGCGCGCGGGTAGCCGTCGAGCGGCGTGGCGCGCGCGAAGAACTCGGCGTCGACGCCGTTGGGGATCTCGACCGCGTCGCCCCCGGCGTGCTCGACCTGCACCCGGCGGGCGAGCGCCGACACCGCGATGCGCGCGGTGATCTTCTCCAGTAGCGGCCGCAGCACGGGCTGGAACGCCGCCAGTGTGCGCGAGCGCGTGGTCGCCGTGTGGAAGGTCGCGACGATCGGCCCGTCAGCCACCTTCAGGGCGAGCAGCGACAGGCTGGGCGCGGCCGGTTCGTGCAGGTGCAGCACGTCGAACCCGTTGTCCCGGATCCAGCGCCGCACCCGCGAGTAGGAGACCGGCCCGAACTGCAGCCGCGCGACCGAGCCGTTGTACGGGATGCCGAGCGCCTTGCCCGCGGGGTGCACGAAGTCCGGCAGCACGGCGTCCTCGTCGGCGGGCGCCAGCACGGACACCTGGTGGCCCCGCGCGATGAGCGCCCGCGCGAGGTCGATCACGTGCCCCTGCACCCCGCCCGGCACGTCGAACGAGTAGGGGCACACGATCCCGATCTTCAGCCCGCCCGCCACCGCGTCAGCCCACTTCTTCGAGGCTGCCGCGCTCGGCGGCCTCGAGGTCGGCGAGCCAGATCTTCTGCAGCATGTGCCAGTCGGCCGGGTGCGCCGCGATGTCGCCGGCGAACGCGTCGGCCAGCGCCTGCGTGGCCGCGGGCACCTCGGCGCGGGCGGTCACGCGGATGCGCGGGTGCACGCGGACCTGCCAGCCGTCCTCGCTGAACCACGAGCCGGCGGGCAACAGCGCGGCCCCGGTGGTGGCCGCGAGCCGCGCCGGGCCCGCGGGCATGTGCGTGCGCTCGCCGAAGAACCGCACCGGGACACCGCTCGTGGTGAGATCGCGGTCGCCGACCAGGCACACGACCTTGTTCTCCCGCAGGCGTTTCAGCAGCAAGCGCATCGCCGCGCTGTCGCCGGTGAGCGGCACGATCTCGAACCCGAGCGACTCGCGGTAGGCCACGAACCGGTTGAACAGCGACTCGGGCTTGAGCCGTTCGACGACCGTGGTGAACCCGCCGAGCCGGTCGGCCAGCCACACCCCGATCGCGTCCCAGTTTCCGCTGTGCGGCAGCGCGATCACCGCGCCGTTGCCCTCGGCGAGGGCGGCGTCGATGTTCTCGACACCCGTGATCGCGGCGCCGACCTTGGAGATCACCTCGGCGCGGTCCATCGACGGCAGCCGGAACGTCTCGTACCAGTACCGCGCATACGACCGCATGGCCCGGCGGACGAGCTCGTCGAGCTCCGTCTCGTCGGCCTGCGGCACGACCCGCGCGAGGTTGGCGCGCAGCTGGCGCACGCCCCCGCCGCCGCGGCGGGTGGCGAGGTCGGCGCCGAGGGCGAACACCGTCGTCCCCATCGGCTCGGGCATCCGGCGGGCGAGCTGCCAGCCCGCCGTGTAGCCGAACTCGCCGAGCCGCTGGGACAGCGCGCTCACGGCTGCGCCCCGCCTGTCTGCACGTCGCCGGTCGGGGCCTGCTCGGCCTGAGCGGTGGCGGCTTGCTCGGCCGACCTGGCTTGCTGGGCCTGCTCGGCTTTCGTGGCTTCCGCGGCTTGCTCGGCTTTCGTGGCTTCCGCGGCTTGCTTTGCCTGCTCGGCCACGGCTCGCGCGGCCTTCGCGACGGCGGCACCGCGCTGCAGCAGCGTGATTACCGACAGCACGGCGAGCAGCCAGAGCGTGATCTCCACCGTGTACGGCACACCGAGGCCGTGCAGGCCGGTGCCGACGAGCGCGATGATCAGCCGCTCGGCTCGCTCGACGAGGCCGCCGTCGGCTTCGAGGCCCGACGCGTCGGCGCGGGCCTTCACGTAGGAGATGACCTGGGCGAGCACCAGGCAGATCAGGGCGGCCGCGGCCGCGCGGTTGTTGTGGTCGACCACGAAGCACCACCACGCGATGGCGGCGAACAGCGCGCCGTCCACCAAGCGGTCGCACGTCGCGTCGAGGACGGCTCCGAACGGGGTGCCGTAACCGCGGGCCCTGGCCATCGCGCCGTCGAGGAGGTCCAGCATGGCGAACCCCCACACGGTGAAGGTTCCCCACAGCAGGAGCCCCTGCGGGAAGAAGACCAGCGCGCACGCCACGGCACCCGCGGTGCCGATCACGGTCATCGCGTTCGGAGTCAGTCCGGCACGGACCAGCGTCCGACCGATCGGATCGGTGACGCGGGAGACTGAGGCACGGGCGAAAATGTTGAGCATCTCGTCGTCTGGTGCACCTGGCTCGAGGGTGGGTGGGCCAGGAAAGCCTATCGACCCGCCGGCACGGGGCCGACGTCCCGCCCCGCGACCCGCCGGGCGATCAGCCTGATTTCGGCAGTTCGACGACCGGGGCCACGAATTCGCCCGCCTCCTCGGCCGCGATCGCGGCCGCGCATTGGGGCCGCAGACCGCCGAGGATCGCCGAGCTGATCTCGCCCAGCTGCTGCGCCTGCTCCGGCGTCAGCCGGTCGAAGAGGCTCTCGCGCACGGCCTCGACGTGGCCGGGGGCCGCCGTCTCGAGCGCCGCGAACCCGGCGTCGGTGAGCACCGCCCACGCGCCGCGCTTGTCGGTGGGGCACGACTCGCGCCGCACCCAGCCCTTGCCCTCCAGCCGCGCCACGGCGTGGGACAGGCGGCTGCGCGAGGAGCCGCGCGCTTCGGCGAGCTCACTCATCCGCAGCCGGCGCCCGTCGGCCTCCGACAGCGCCACCAGGACCTCGTAGTAGGTGTGCGGCATGCCCGAGTCGTGTTGCAGCTGGCCTTCGAGGTGCGCTTGCAACAGCGCGGCGGCCTGGGAGAAGTCACGCCAGACGCGTTGCTCGTCTTCGGAAAGCCAGCGAGGTTCGGACATACCCCCATGTTACCCCTGATTGAGTGCTCAATTACCGCGCCGGTACACTCCCGCGTCCCGTGGTCTTCACCACGCGTCGGCCAGGAGTTTCCTCGTCTCGCCGAGCAGCTGCGGCAGCACCTTGGTGTGCCCGATCACCGGCATGAAGTTGGCGTCGCCGCCCCAGCGCGGCACCAGGTGCTGGTGCAGGTGCGCCGCGATGCCCGCGCCGGCGATCACGCCCTGGTTCATCCCGAGGTTGAACCCGTGCGCCGCCGACACCGCCCGCACCACGCGCATGGCGTGCTGGGTGAACTCGGCCAGCTCGCGCGTCTCGGCCCCGGTCAGGTCGGTGTAGTCGGCCACGTGGCGGTACGGCACCACCATGAGGTGACCGGGGTTGTACGGGTACAGGTTCAGCACCGCGTACACCGTCTCGCCCCGCGCCAGGATCAGCGCCGTCTCGTCGTCGAGGCCCGGGATGCGGCAGAACGGGCAGCCGTCGGACTCGTCGTCGTCCGGCTTCTCCTGCCCCTTGATGTAGGCCATCCGGTGCGGGGTCCACAGCCGCTGCAGCGCGTCCGGGACCCCCACTCCGTCCTGCTCGACGATCTCGGGACCGTCCGCGTCGCTCACCGCAGGATCTTCTCCACGGCCTCCGCGCTCGGCGAGGCGTTCTCGCGGCCGGCCACCCACTCGGCGATGGCGTCGACGGCGGTGTCCACGGACACGCCGTTGATCTGGCCGCCGTCGCGGAAGCGGAACGACACCGCGCCCGCCTCGGCGTCCTTCGCGCCCGCCAGGAGCAGGAAGGGCACCTTCTGCGTGGTGTGGGTGCGGATCTTCTTCTGCATGCGGTCGTCGCTCGCGTCGACCTCGGCCCGGATCCCCTTGGCGCGCAACGCCTTCTGCACGCCGTCGAGGAACTCGACCTGGTCGGCGGTGATCGGGATGCCCACGACCTGCACCGGCGAGAGCCACGCGGGGAACGCGCCGGCGTAGTGCTCGGTCAGCACGCCGAAGAACCGCTCGATCGAGCCGAACAGCGCGCGGTGGATCATCACCGGGCGCTGGCGCGAACCGTCGGACGCGGTGTACTCGAGGTTGAAGCGCTTGTTCTGGTTGAAGTCCAGCTGGATCGTGGACATCTGCCAGGTGCGGCCGATGGCGTCCCTCGCCTGCACGGAGATCTTCGGGCCGTAGAACGCGGCGCCGCCCGGGTCGGGCACGAGCTCGAGACCGGAGTCGATCGCGGCCTGCCGCAGCGTCTCCGTGGCCTCCTCCCATTCCCAGTCCTCGCCGATGAACTTCTCGGAGTCACCGCGGGTGGACAGCTCGAGGTAGAAGTCCGACAGCCCGTAGTCGGCCAGCAGGTCGAGCACGAACTTCAGCAGCGAGCGCAGCTCGCCCGGCATCTGCTCCTTGGTGCAGTAGATGTGCGAGTCGTCCATCGTGAGGCCGCGCACGCGGGTGAGGCCGTGGACCACACCCGACTTCTCGTACCGGTACACGGTGCCGAACTCGAACAGCCGCAGCGGCAGCTCCCGGTACGACCGCCCGCGTGAGCGGTAGATCAGGTTGTGCATCGGGCAGTTCATGGCCTTGAGGTAGTAGTCCTCGTCGTCGAACTTGACCGGAGGGAACATCGTGTCGGCGTAGTAGGGCAGGTGGCCGGAGGTGTGGAACAGCTCGCCCTTGGAGATGTGCGGCGTGTTCACGAACTCGTAGCCGGCCTCCTCGTGGCGGCGGCGCGAATAATTCTCCAGCTCGCGGCGGATGATGCCGCCCTTCGGGTGGAACACCGGCAGCCCGGAGCCGATCTCCTCCGGGAAGGAGAACAGGTCGAGCTCGGCGCCGAGGCGGCGGTGGTCGCGGCGCTCGGCCTCGGCGATGCGCTCGAGGTAGGCGTCCTGCGCCTCGCCCGATTCCCACGCCGTGCCGTAGATCCGCTGCAGCTGCGGGTTCTTCTCGCTGCCGCGCCAGTAGGCGGCGGCCACACGGGTGAGCTTGAACGCGGGGATGAACTTCGTGGTGGGCACGTGCGGGCCGCGGCAGAGGTCGCTCCACACGCGCTCCTTGGTGCGCGGGTCGAGGTTGTCGTAGATGGTCAGCTCGCCGCCACCGACCTCCATCACCTCGTCGGTGTCCACTTCGGACTTGAGGTCGACCAGCTCGAGCTTGAACGGCTCGTTCGCCAGCTCCTTCTTCGCCTCGTCCACGGAGTCGAACACGCGGCGGGAGAACTGCTGGGCACCCTTCACGATCTGCTTCATGCGCTTCTCGAGCGCCTGCAGGTCTTCCGGGGTGAAGGGCTTGTCGACAGCGAAGTCGTAGTAGAAGCCGTCCTTGACCGGCGGCCCGATGCCGAGCTTCGCGTCGGGGAACTCCTGCTGCACGGCCTGCGCCAGCACATGGGCGGCCGAGTGGCGGATCACGCTGCGGCCGTCTTCGGTGTTCGCCGCGACGGGCTCCACCGCGGCGTCTGCCTCCGGCGCCCAGGCGAGGTCGCGCAGCTTTCCCTCGGCATCGCGCACGACGACGATCGTGTCCGGGCCCTTGGTCGGCAGCCCGGCCTCGCGGACCGCGGCTCCCGCCGTAGTGCCCGCCGGGACCACCACGCGCTCGGCGGGGACGGCGGCGGCTGACGGCGGATGCGACACGATCGGCTCCTTCTGGGGCAAGTGACAAGAATGACTCCGGTTGATGCTAGTCGGCGGCCCGCGGGCGCCTCACGCGTGTCGGCGCTAACCGGGGCGGCTCTCCCGGACTCGTCCCCCCGACCACGGAAGCGGCCGCCGACCGGGTGGTCGGCGGCCGCTTCGACGGACCTCGTCGGGCGCTCAGTAGGCGCCGTCCCCGCCGACGACGGCCCGGAAGGTCTTCCACATGATCACCAGGTCCAGCGCGAGCGACCAGTCCTCGACGTAGCGCAGGTCGAGCCGGATGCTGTCGGCCCAGGACAGGTCGCTGCGGCCGCTGACCTGCCACAGGCCGGTGAGGCCGGGCTTCACGAGCAGCCGGCGGCGGGCGTCGGGCGCGTACTGCCGCGTCTCCTCCGGCAGCGGCGGGCGCGGGCCGACGAGCGACATGCGTCCCGCGAGCACGTTGAACAGCTGGGGCAGCTCGTCGAGCGAATAGCGGCGCAGCAGCCCGCCGACGCGGGTCACGCGCGGGTCGCGCTTCATCTTGAACAGCGGCCCGGCGCCTTCGTTGTCGGCTTCGAGGTTCTGGCGGATCTTGTCGGCGTTCGGGACCATCGTGCGGAACTTCAGCATCGTGAAGTTCTTGCCGTCCTTGCCGACGCGGCGCTGCCGGTAGATCACCGGGCCGCGGTCGCCGAGCTTCACGGCGAGCGCGATCGCCAGCAGCAACGGGGAGAACAGCGTCAGGAGGAACGCCGCGCCACAGCGGTCGACGACCTCCTTGACGAGCCGTCGGCCACCGGTGAACCGCGGCGCCGTGACCCGCAGCAGCGGCATGCCGAGCACACCCGAGACGTTGAGCCGCGGCCCCGCGACCTCCATCAGCACCGGCGCCACGACCAGCTCCGCGGCGGTGCCTTCGAGGTCCCACGCGAGGCGCTGCAACCGCTTCGGCGTCCAGTACTGGTCCGCGGTGATGGCGACCACGCGGTAGCCACCGCGGCGCACGTGCCGGGAGAGTTCCTCGAGCCGGCCCACCACGGGCACGCCGTCGATCTCGCCGCTGCCGCGGTCCGTGCCGCCGTCGACCGTGCAGACCGCTTCCACGCGCCAGCCGACGTGCGCCTCGGTCTTCGTGCGGGCGATGAGGTCGGCCACCGTCCCGGGGCTGCCGGCCGCCATCACGGGCAGCAGGCACAGGCCGCGGCGGCGCTTGCGGTGCAGGACCTGGCGCAGCAGGTAGCGCTGGGGGAAGGCGAACAGCGCGATCACGGGCACCACGATGAACACCCACGGCTGCACGTCGAGCGCGCGGAAGAGCAGGCCGCCGAGCGCAACCAGCACGGCGGCGGTGATGAGGCCGCGCCCGAGCGTCCGGTACTCCTCGGGTCCTTCGCCGAGCACGCGCGGGCTCCACGCGCGGCTGACCGGCAGCGCGCACAGCACCGCCAGGGCCGTGCCGAACGCGTGCATGTCCTGCGGTGCCACGCGGTCGATCACGAAGGCGCTGACGCCGATCACCACGAAGGCGGCGACGATGTCACTGGCGATGACCCAGGCGCGGTAACGCTTCTCCCACGAAGCGGGATGCGATTTGGCCGTGGTCGACTCGACGGGCGCGGGCCGGGTCGCGTGCGAGGCCCGCGCGGCATCCGCGGCCGTCGCGGTCTTCACCCTCCCGGCGCCGGCGGGTTCGGGAATCGCGGGGATCTCCGGCATCGCCTGGAGGTCGATGTGCGGCGGCGGTTCGCTGACCGTGGATGTGGGCCGCACCGACTCTTCCATCAGACCTCCCAGGAGCATGGTTCGAAGGTCTCCGCCGGCACGCTGCGTGAACGAGTTTGATCTCGGAGCGTGATCAAGACCCGTACCCGATTCAGCCACCAAAGGAGCGACACACGCCAAGGTATCGGCGGCTATCCGGGACTCGTTACAAGGATTCCAGCCACATCCTGCTGCTCTTTCACGCAAATGAATGGCTTGATGATAACGGGATGATGACGATGAGTAATAAGTGGCAACCTACCGATAACTACGGAATGTAGTCAATCTTCCACCATCCTCGGCGCTGTGGCCGGGGCGTCCCGGCCACCGGGATGTTCCACTGTGGACACTCCGGTCCGGACGCGTCCACTGTGGATTTTCCCGGAGTTCCGGCGGATCGGGCCGCGCCGGGGGGTGACATTCTGCTTCACGGTGTCACGGCGTCGGGTTTTCGTCACACGCGAAGTCTCGGCCGGGCCCCATACTCCCCCGGGGTGCGCGCGCCGGCGCGTCGATCACGCCGTGCTCCCACCGCGGGATCGCCTCGTTCACCCGTCTTGCCGAACCGCGCCCGCCGGCGCACGAGGTCGTTGGGGCGCCTCGGAAGCGCGGCAGGTTCACCGGAACGGCCGCGCCTCGGACGGAAACCTTCGAACGTCGGCGGACTGCGCAGCCGACCCGCGGTCGGAGCGCCGGCGAACTGCGTGCGGCCGTTCGGGTGGTCCGAACACCGACGTGATCGAGAAAGTGCTCAGGATCACATCCTCGGCGCCGGCGCGAGCCCGCGTGCCACAAAAACGCCGCGACCCGTGCGGCGAAGGTCATTTGTCCGCGTGCGACCTGCAAATTGCAGGTCAGGAACCTGTGCCGAGACCGTTGTGGAGCTGTGATCGACCGGATCGGACCGGGTGTCCCGACCGCCGGGCCGGGTCGCGCCACCGCGAGGTGCTGACCTGCGAAGATTCTTGCGCGAAAAACACTCGAGGCCCCGGATCGTGGGATCCGGGGCCTCGATGTGGTGGGCGATACTGGGATCGAACCAGTGACCTCTTCGGTGTGAACGAAGCGCTCTCCCCCTGAGCTAATCGCCCGCTCGTGGAGTGAGGACAACTCTACAACACGACTTTCGAGGGCCTGCAAACGGGTGGTTGGCGGCGAACACCCTGCGTCTACCAGCGAATACGGAGCGAACAACCCCGAGCTAGCCGGGGTTGTGCCGCGGTGGGGCCGCTCGCGCCCGGCTTCGTCATCCGTGCGACGGTGCTATCGCGCGACGGTCGAACCGCGCAGTATGTACGTGTGGTTGCCCAGCGGGCGCCCGCGTAGGGCTGCGCGGCGCGGGCGACGAAGGACGGAACGGTACTGCCGACCACGGACGGGTGATCTCCGGAAAACCCGCGACGGAATCGGCTTTCCGGAGCGTCTCATCGTCGTCCTCGGTCGTCCGGGCCGGGAAGGGAGACGAAGGGTAGGACGATGCGCAACGATCACGTGACGCTCCGCTCGACGGCGGTCTTCGACCTGCTGGCGCCGCGAACCCCGGCGGTTCCGGTCAAGGTTGAACTGCGCTACGACACTCGCGACCCCTACGCGGTCGTCGCCGCCTTCCGCACCGGCCGCGCGGGCTGGGTCGAGTGGGTCTACGCCCGCGACCTCCTCGCCGACGGCCTCCTCGCCGACGCCGGCGACGGCGACGTGCGAATCCGCCCCTCCGTCGAAGACCCCGAGTCCGTGCTCATCGAGCTCAACTCACCCTCCGGGCACGCCATGTTCGAGGCCTCCGCCCAGGAGCTCGCCGACTTCCTCGACCGCACGTACGACGTGGTGCTCCCCGGCAACGAACACCTGTGGGTCGACGTCGACGACGCCCTGACCCACCTCATCCCCAACGATCTCACCTGATCACAGCCCCGCAACCGGGAGATGGCCCCCCGGTGACGGGGCGGTTTTCGGGGTCCGATATGGTTCTCACACACCACGGCGACGGGGTGCCGGGCCACAGGCCGGGCATTCGGGACCCGCGAAGAGTGCGGACGTAGCGCAGCTGGTAGCGCATCACCTTGCCAAGGTGAGGGTCGCGGGTTCGAATCCCGTCGTCCGCTCGAAAGGCTCTTTCGAGGCCTTGCACGGTGGAGTGGCCGAGAGGCGAGGCAACGGCCTGCAAAGCCGTGTACACGGGTTCGAATCCCGTCTCCACCTCGCGCGATTAGCTCAGCGGGAGAGCGCTTCCCTGACACGGAAGAGGTCACTGGTTCAATCCCAGTATCGCGCACCAGCCAAAACCGCAGGTCAGAAGCCCTGTCCCTCCCCGGAGGGGCGGGGCTTCAGTCGTCAGACGGCGATGATCCGGCGATGGCCCCAGGCCCGGGCCCGATCGTCCGTCGAGACCGCAGGTGCGGGAACCACGACACCAGCTTCGCCCGCTCCCCCGGATACAGCGAAGCCAGCGACCGCAGCCAGCGCTCCTCCAACGCATCCAGGATCTCGTTCACCATCGCCGGAGTCACATGGTCGTAAACCCGCGCAATCCCCTTCATCTTCTGCCCCAGCCGCGCCCGCCGCGCCACCTCCGGGATCCCGTCCTCGGTCAGCCACGTGCTGTGCGTGTGCCGGCCCTCGTGGAAAGTGAATGTCGGCAGAATCGGCGGTCGCCGCTCCCCCGCCCCAGCGTCGTCCAACTCGATCCCGTCCCACGCCGGCCGCCAGAACCGGATCCGGAAATTCGACCGCCGCCAGGGGCGCCCCTCCGGCGTGGACAACACGAAGGGATCACGGTGGCTGTCCATCAGCTCCTCGTAGAGCACCGCGATCCCCGACGGCAGCGCCACGAACCGAGTCCCCGCCGGAGTCTTCGTCCGCCCCTTCTTCGGCCGGGTGTTCCCACGCCTCGTCGGCGGCCGCGAGCGACCGTCCAAGTGGTGATCATTACTCTTCCGGCCTCCCTTGTAGACCTTCCCACCGACTTCCTTCAGCGGTGTCCGGATCTCGATCCCGCGGCGTTCGGCGTCGTACTCGTGCCGCTGCTGCCCAACAAGTTCACCCCATCGGGCACCGGTGTAGAAGTCCATCAGGCACAACACGAACCCCGACATCCCCAGACCCATCTCGTAGAGACGCATGGCAGCCCGCAGCGCCTGGGCCGGACTGGCGACCAGCCGCTCGGTGTCGAACTCGCCACTGGTCACGCGGACCCCGCTGCACGGGTTGGCTGGGATCATCCGCGCACGGACAGCGCCGTTGAGGATGGTCGAGAACAACGCGAAGTACGACGACACCGACGACTCCGCGTAATCCTCATGCAGCTCCGAGAGCCACCGCTCGATCTCGACATAGCCGTTGAAGATCGCGATCAAGGGCCACGCCTGCCACTGCGGGAGCAGCTGGTTGTCGAGGAACGATCGGTACTTCGCGGCCGTGTTCAGCTCCAGCCGCGGACGCACAGCGTCCAACCACGCCTCGGCGAAGTCGGCAAACCGGGTTTCGCCATCACGCGGATCCAGCCACAGGTTCCGTCGGATCAGCGCCTCCTGCTCCACGCCCCAGTCCTCGGCAGCCTTCTTCGTGGGAAACCCTGACCTGTTCCCCCACGTCCCATCGGGACGCTTGTACCGGGCACGCCACTCACCCGTGCCGGGCTCTTTCTGGCCGAAGGCCATCTCAACTTCCTTTCTCTATTACTCCGCCCCGCTTCACGCGGCGCGGAAGTCCTGCGCAAGGCCCTCCAGCGGCACCCGCCGTCGCGCCCGCTTCACCTCGGCGGCGCCCAGCCGCACGATCTCGGCCACATCCCCGCGGGTGAACCGGTAGTGCTTGCCAAACCGGTGATGCGGCAGAACACCGGCGGCAGCATGGTCCTTCAACGTCCGCGGCGACAGCTGCAGCAACTCCCCCACGTCTTCCGCCGTCAGCAACGCATCCGGGTCCGCCGGCGGATCCGGCGCGGCTGCACGCACCGCCGCCGCAACCTCTCTGATCGCGGCAGCGACTGCGACGCAACCATGGGCACGGTCTACCCCACTCTCGACTTCCATCACACACTCCAACGCAATTTTGAGTTGCCGCTCACAGCCTCTTCAGGGAAGTGTTCGCCGCAGCACACAACTATTCATGCCAACAATCCAACAAGCCGTCAATAGTACCTCGAAAGAAAAATAGAGAACCTCGTCCTGACAGATACCGGTCACGTGAACGTAATTTCGGGACGTTACTATTCAACGAACCGACACATCACCGGACAACTCAACTAAGGGCGATACAGATGGCCAAGAAAGTCACGATCGAGATCTCCGACGACACCGACGGCTCCCCAGCCGACCAGACCGTCCCTTTTGGACTTGATGGAGTGACCTACGAGATCGACCTCTCCGCCTCGAACGCAGAAGCACTGCGGTCAGCACTACAGCCGTACGTGGCGGTTGCCCGCCGTACCGGAGGCCGCCGAGTCAAACTCGCAGTCGGTCAGTCATCCGAGGACACGAGCAAGGAACCACAACCCGCCGACGCGCACTCGACAACTCAGCATATTCGCTCGTGGGCACAGAACAATGGCTACGCCGTCGCCACACACGGACGGATCGCTCGCCCGGTCGTCGACGCATACCAGGCGTCGCGCGCGACGAGTAGTCCGAGGACCTCGCCAAACACTCGAACCCGAGCGAAGAAAAGGCAACGATCCACGCGCAGCAAATAGCGCTCGACGTACGAGCCATCATCATCCTCCGCTAGTAGCGTTTCGGCGCCGAACGCGGCTTCTTTCACCCGTTTAACTCCGGAAATCCGCTCGCTTGGAGACAAGTTACGACCAACTTCTCGGCTCCTACGCCGCCGGCTGCGGACAGGCCCCACTCCGCCCACCCGCCGTCCATCGAGGTATGTAGTCCAGAGCAGTCATCCGTGTACCGACCCGCAAGCCACTGGGTAAATCGCTCACTCAAACGACCTCGCTGTCCGACAACACCGCGACCTGAGTACTCGATCGAGCGAACCAAACTCACCTTCTGTAACAACACGTAGTCGACGCGCGATCTTTCTGGCGATTGATCGACTTACGACACTCCAGAGCCTCCTCGGGCTGCTGGAGTTCGCCGGGCAGGTGGGGGCACAGTGCGATTGACCTCGGTCGAGGCGCGGAACTTTCGTTCGTTGCGGGATCTTCGAGTTCCGATACGTGAGCACTTGACGGTGGTGATCGGCGAGAACAACGGCGGCAAGTCGAACTTGCTGGATGTCGTGCGGCTGCTGACGGATCCGCTCGATGGACGCCGCGACCGGTACTGGGACGTTGACGATGTCGCGCGGATGCCCGGGGGCGGAGCAACCCAGCTGAGCGCAACCTTTGCGCTGACTTCTCCCGATCAGCTCGGCATCTACAGCCAAGGCGTCCTCGACGACATGGCGTCGGTGCGGTACCAGGTCGCCTACACGCAACCCGTCGGCACGGAAACCCGAGGCAAGTTGACGTGGGTCGCGGGCGAGAGCAGGTCGAGCGACCGCGACCCCGAGCCCGAAGCACGCGGACGCTTGCGGCACGTCTACCTCCCACCGCTTCGCGACGCGCAACGGGAGCTGAACTCGGGATCAGGCAACCGCTTGCGAGTGATCCTGAACTACCTGCTCAACGAGCACGCAGTCCCGATCGAAGATTTCGTCGGCGCCGTGAAGAAGAACCTGGACGCCCTCAGGTCAACCAAGGAAACGGGTGTGGTCCTCGACGGCGCTGAGAACGCCGTACGGGCTCCGCTTTCAGACGTCACCTCGGGCGCGAGTCCGCAAGTCGCCGACATCTCGTTCGCCGATCCCGACCTGTTGTCCATCGCGCGGTCGCTTCGAATCCGTATGAACGACCGGGGACTGAGCCCTCGAGACATCCGAGGATCCGGGCTCGGCTACGCGAACCTGCTCTACATCGCGACCGTGGTCGCGGAACTTCGTGCTGCACGCGATCACGACCTGACGGTCTTCCTGGTCGAGGAGCCCGAGGCTCACCTGCACCCTCAGCTGCAGAGCCTGCTCGTCGAGTATTTGCGCGACGCCGCTGAAGCGTCGGCGAGCGCTCCGGCCTCCGCCGACTACGCCGGCCGCGTCCAAGTGGTCGTCACGACGCACTCACCGCTGATAGCCGCTTCAGTGGCGGTCGAGGATCTCGTGGTTCTCAAGCGTCACCCGTTGCCGGTCATCGCGGAGGAGGCCACGGTCGTTCCGGCGACTGGTGAATCGTACGAAGAACCACTTGCGGCGGCTGAGAGTCGCTACGAATCCAAGGCGATCGCTCTGGCCGAACTCGATCTCGACGGTGGCCATGGGAAGTTGAAGCGTTACCTCGACGCGACGCGCAGTGCCATGCTGTTCGGGCCCCGCGTCGTCCTGGTCGAAGGTATCGCGGAGTCCCTGCTCCTGCCGGTGTTCGCGCGGAAGGTTCTGCCCCGTCCTACCGCCTCGCCGTTGTTTCGTGCCCCTTCAGTCTCAGCTGCCGAAGCGAACGATGCCGACCTCGCCCGCGCGAGCTGGGCACGGTTCGTCGGTACCACGATCGTCGCGATCGACGGTGTGGACTTCGCCCCGTATATACGGGTACTGCTCACCGACGCCGGCTGCGGCCGTATCGCCGAGAGAGTTGCGGTGATCACCGACAAGGATCCTGACCTTAACTACGACCGTCGGGCGAACCTCTTGAAGCTGGCCAAGAGCCTCGGCGCCGAGGACCGGCTCGGTGTCTTCGTGGCGGACCCGACCCTGGAGCCCGAACTACTGCGCGCGGGTCCCGCGAACGTGGCTGTCGCGGAGCAGGCCTTCAATCGGCAGAAGCCCCAAGTCGGCCCGAAGGTGTGGACCGAGATCAACGCCATGGCCGACAAGGAGGAACGCATCACCCGGTTCCAGAAGGAGTTCAAGGACAAGGACCTTCGCAAGGGCGACTTCGCTCAGGACTTCGCCGAGCTCAGCATGCAGACCGAGGACGTCGTCGTCCCCGCCTACCTGAGGGCGGCCATCACCTGGATTGTGGAGCTGCAGTCGTGACCGGACCAGACCCGCGCACGGCGGCCGCAACTCGGCAACAGGAACAGGCGGTTCGACACCCGGCGCCACTCTACGTTTCAGCCTGCCCCGGCGCTGGAAAGACCAGAGTCATCGTCGATCGGCACTTGGCCGACCGGCGAGGCGCTCGAGGCCGGGCCGTCTTGTCTTTTACGAACGTCGCTTGCGATGAGGTCGCACGGCGTTGCCGCCAAGCCGGCAAGCCGGAGCTCGCCGCGTTCCCGAACTATGTCGGGACCATCGACACCTTCCTCTGGCGCTACCTCGTCCGGCCGTTCCTCACGCCCGGCAGGATCTGGCACCGTATCGAGTCCTGGGATCGCATCGATGCCACTGTCGAGGTGGGATTTGGCACGAACCAGCACAAGGTGTTCCTGAACGACTTCAACTGGAGCCGGGACCCGGACGCGCGACAGTGCACCGCACAGCTTCAACCAAAGAAGCGGGCCATCAAGAGCTATACCGCCCTGGCCAAGCAAGGCCGCCTCGATGAAGCCGCTCTGGCGGTGGTGCGAAAGAGAAAAACCCTCATCGACCAGGGCTACGTCACTGGGCATGAAATCAGAGTTCTCGCCCTGCAGACCTTACGGCGGAGACACACCGAGGCCGTCGCGATGCTGTCCGGGCGATTCGACGAGATCGTCGTCGACGAGGCTCAGGACTGCTCGGCTCATGATCTCGCCATCCTCGGCTTGCTGCACGACGCCGGGATCCCCTTGGTCTTCGTGTGTGATCCAGACCAGGCCATCTACGAGTTTCGCGGAGCGCAGCCCGCCAATATCCGCGCGTTCGGGGAGTCACTCGGCGCACGAGTCGACCTCCAGGGAAACTGGCGCAGCAGCCCGGCCATTTGCGGCCTTGCCGCCACACTTCGGCCCGCGACCGTAGCGAGGCCGGCCGACTCACCCGTTGGACCGAACCGCGACGAGCCGGCGGGTATCTTGCTCATCGGCACGAAAGGTTCGCAGCCCGACGAAGCGCTCGCCGTGTTCAACGATCACGCCGACAAACTGGGCATCGCCACCGAGAGACGCGTGGTGCTGGCACACGCCGGAACGACCCTGCCCTCGACGACGGCTACACCAGCCACACAACCTCCCGCCAACTACCCGGCCCGAGTGGCATGGGCCGCGACAATCGCCAAGTCGAATCACAGGAACCCGTCCTTGCGCCACCTGGCGTACGACATCCTCCAACGGGCAATCCTCCGCTACTGGTACACAGAAGCAGACACCGCCGATCGCTCCGTCGAGGCAATCTGTGCCAGCGTCGACGTTGACCCTTGGCGGCTCCGTCAGCTCGCGGGAAAACTGGCAGTAGCCTTACCCGACGTCGACCACGGCACCTTCGCCGACTGGTGCCGGGAGGCAACCAACCAGCTCAAATTGCTGCCGCCAGCCCCCGGCATGTTGCGGCTGGACACGTCCGGCCGCTTGAGCGCTGTAGCCGCGCTCAAAGACAAGACCCCCCGCGCCGCGGCCGGGGTTATCTCGTCGGATTCGATGACCCCAGTACGGACGAGCGTCATCCATCAGGTCAAGGGTGAGGAAGAAGAGGCCGTACTCGTCATCGTGCCTTCGAATGCCCGCACCGATGGCCTCGTCGACGCGTGGATAGCTGGCAGCCACCCGCCCGATGTCGCAGAGAACCTGCGCGTACTCTACGTCGCCGCCACGCGGGCACGACGCCTATTGGCGATCGCCATGCCCGAGGACGCTCAGAAACGCGTTGCAGCACTACTTGAGCTGAAAGACGTGGCGTTCGAGCTGACAACGACCTGATGCGAGCCGATGGCAGAACACGTGCTCATCAGCCTTCCCCAGTGGGCGAGATCGCCGAGGCGGCGTCACAGGAGACGGTTCAACCAAGGCTGACCAAAACGCCGGCGATGGTGAAAATGGCCGTGATGCCCTCCTGCCGTCAGGTCCCGGCGGTCGGCAAGCTGGCGCGCGAACACGCAGCGGCTCGAGCATCAGGCGCACGCCGCAACGTTCGATGGCCCCGTACTCGGGTACCTGTGCAGAACGATTTCTTGACCAAGCGTCGTTGACAAGTTCCAGCAGCGTGAAACGGATCGCCGAGATGCTGACGACGAAGTGGTCAGCGGCATCGGTTCGCCTAAGCCCTGGGTCGGAACGAGGTCGCCAGGTACCTCCCGCTGGCGCCAACGAGCCACGCTGAACCAGGTGGCCTCGTTGATGTGCGGGCTCGTCCGAATCTGCGAAATACTCAACTCGTCGGCTCCAGTCTTACGCACTGGCCGCCGCTTCAATTCTGATATCATCCGTGGGCGATGAAGATCAGCTCTGGGAGCAGGACCGACGCACACGCCACGACGCGTTGTCTTTACGAGGTGACAGCGTGACGTCACGTTCGGGGCTCCTGCTGGTGGGAGCGATCGTCCTCGCTGCGCTGGCCGTGACCATGTTCGTCGCGTTGTCGCCCGCCAATCCGGGTAGAACCGACACGACACCAGGTTCAGACAGGGCAACCGCTCGCCATCTTCCCGGTCACTTGCCGACCATGCCGCCGGCATCCGGTACGCCCGTTCACCTAATGCCGCCCGGGAGCTGACACCAGGTGCGTCGCGCTGCCGACGGGCGCATTGACAAAGCTGGGCGACGGCCATCCTGCGGTCGTCGCCCAGCGGAAACACTCCTGTCTTCAGCGCTGATCGTCGGTAGATTCAGCTGAGGTAGCGCCGGGCGTACTCGTCTGGACCGACGACCACACGGGGTTCGGAGGGTTCGTCTACAGGCCAGACCTGGATGCGGTGCTTCTCGATCGACATGTCCGTCGGCGGGCTTTGCCGGGCAGCTGCGAGGCGATCCCGCACCGCGACCCGGACACGGTTCCAGCCGGCTCCGACAGGAACCGATTCGGGCGTGTCGAGAACGTACAGTTCGCGAAAGTTAAGGCCTTCATCCTCGACTTCAATGTCGCGTTCGACCACCATGTCCCACCCCTCTTCCAGGGTCGGCATCGAGGCCATCACCTCAATTGCTATGTCCACAGTTCCAAACTCCGCACCGCAAATTATTGCGATCCAGTTGTCTTCTCCTGTGGTCAATCCGTCAACTGACTCCGGCCACATGTTCTCCACGCCCGGGCTTGCTCGGACGTGATACTGGCCGTCCCGAGGTCGGAAGGTTAGAACCGTCGAGTATAGATTTCCACCAGGCAATTCACACACCGCTTACCGGTCGTTACCAGACTTTCGTACCGTCTGGCAACACAGCCTGCACCCAGAACGGGTCACTGTCAAGGATCCGATAATAGTCGTAATACCCTTGGGTGAGCCCGCCTTGACTATCATTGGCCGCTTTCGGCACGACGGCGGTCGAACGATCGTTGGCAGCAGAGGCAGGGCCGCCCTGGTAGGTACTGGCCAACGGGTACTCATCACAGCTCGTAACGCCTGGATCAACAACCACTCCCGCGCACGCAAATGCGCGGTTGGCGTCGTCTTTCTTGCCATCAGTGAGCCGAGTCAACGGATGGCTCAGAGACGGATTACCCCAATGGCTCGGAAGTGTGCGAATTGCAGTGAATACATGCTTCGCCACCTCTGTCACTTTCGGGTTGTCGATTGAATTATACTCCACATATGCCGGACCGTTCTGGTCTACACATCCTTGCCCATAGTTGTTTGACAGACTGTCGCAACGGCCTACAAGAGTGTTGGATTCATGATCAGCTATAGTAGTAGAAGCACCCGGGACCGCGACCTCGAGCGCCACGCCCAGGTTGCCATTGAGGACGGTGGTCTGGCCCGCCTGTGGAAGATCCGTGTACTGGGTGTATGTCTTGTTGATCAAGGCCTGCGGGGCAAGCTGGACAGGCTCATTCTCCGCATCGGTTCCTTCAAGCTGCGAAGTAATGCATTTGTCAGGATGATCCATGCACCCGGTCCACATTTGCGCCGTTGTTCCATCCTGCAGTGTTCCCTCGGTATCGGGAACGAAAATCTCAGCGTTGAGCTCCCAAGATGCAGCGCGACTCTGATCAAAGTCAATCGAAGAGTAGATATTCAAGTCAATCCAACCAACGACTTCGTCTACACCATCAACCTCATGTATATGGTTGACGGTCCAGCCTTCGTACGAACATGAGACGAACCGATCAGGATTGGAAGCGTCTGACAGACACGCCTGAGAAACCCCGTTATTCGGCGACGCCTTTCCTCTCGGAACAAGATTACCTACAGGACCAGCCATCGTCGACGCCTGGTAATTCTCTTGCCTCTTCTCCGTGGACCTTTTCACTGCGACGAGGCAGTCAAGGACGCCGGCGTAATGTGCCGACCGTTCCGCTTGCTGGCGACACTTCTGAAGCTGCAGCTGTGAGCCTGGGTCGCGGGAGATGGCATCCAACCGGCTTCCCGATAACACACTCGCGGAAGCGGTAGCATAACTCGAAGCCGACAGGGCAGCCACAACCAGAATAGCTCCAATTAGGACCAGGGCAGTCGAGGGCGATCTTCCTTTACGCATTTTCTCCCCATTTGAGTACCCGCGCGAATTTGCGGACCGAGCGACGCTATCAGGAGTGCAACGGTGAAATCTTGATCCAATCGGATTGACAAACACTCTGAGGGAAACACGTACACTTTGGGCGGTTTGCGAATATTCCCGAGGAACTTTTCACGAAATCGGCTATATTCCCATCTACAGACTGCGCAAAACTTTGACAAAACCATGAACATCTCCCGATTGCGCCGCGTCAAAACATTCCCGAGGAGCGGAACAGGGGGTGACAAAATTCGCCGTTCCCGATCATCGGAACACGCAGTCAACGAAGGGGGCTTCGAGCACGCAATCCTGGCGGAAACCGTCGCGGCTCGCGCGGCGTGGAGCGCGCAGGAACGGATGCCGGAGCTGGAGGAGTATCGGGACCAGTGGGATCGCGACGAACGAGCAAGGCGCCACGCCGCACGGAATCCCTGACGGCGGGCGACGCCCTTGGCCCTGGTGTGCACCATGCCTTGCCCTCGTAGATTGAGGACGTCCATGACCGCTCGACACGATCCTGACGCGAGCCACGAGCCCGACCAGCCCGAGGCCAAGGAAGACGTCTACTGGTCGGCCCGCGCCCTTGCAGCGCTGGCAGCCGGGGTACCCACCGTGGTGTGGGACGAGGCCGCGTGGCAGCTGGAATCAGGGGCCGACGAGAACGCCCAGGCCGACCCGAGACACGCATCGCTTCTCGGTCCGGTTCATTGGTCCGGACGTCGGCGGGACCCGCGCGCTTGTGGGTGCGCAACTATCACGACTCCGAGGGCGGCTTCCTGCCCGCCGACCTTGGGACGACCTCATGGCCCACCTGCCTGGTGTGTCGTTCGCAGATGTCCCGGATACTTCAAGAGCGACCACATCAAGGCTGACGCAGAAGATGGGCGGATCGACGCGCCTCCTGCGACGACGAGGGGCAGGCAATGAGCGATTCACACGGTGGCGCAGAAAGTGGTCCGTCCGGGAACAGTCTGGAATTCGACCCGATCGTCAACGGTGTCGACTTCCTCGACAGCGCGATCTCTCATCTGGCCGAATCCGCGGATCCGCGCCGCTTGAAGTACGCGGTACTGCACCTGCAGGCCGCGATCGAGATCCTCGTCAAGGTCCGCCTGCAGCGCGAGGGCATCGAGCACATCTTCGAGGACCCCTACAGCGCCGACGAGAACAAGCTAAGGCAGGGAGCCTTCCGCAGCGTCACGCTCAACGCAGCGATCAAGCGGCTCGCCAAGGTTGCCGGCGTCCAGCTTACGGCCACTCAACGCGACGCCCTGGACTTCCTCAACAAGGAACGCAACAAGCTCCAGCACTTCGGCTCGACCAGCAACCACGAAGTCGTGACCGCTCGCGCCGCTGCAGCCCTTGACGTGCTGTCCGAGTTCATCCGGCAACACCTCGTTCCGGACGCCCCGGACGACGAGATCGAGCACCTCGAGCAAGCAGAGGAAATCATCGGCGCCGCGCTCACGACCATCGCGGCGGTCAACCGGGCAAGGCTGGACCGACTCGCCCCCGAACTCGAGGCGTGGCCGAGCATCGTCATCCATTGCCCCGAATGCATGCAGGTGGCCTGGACCTTCGCGCCCTTCGAGGAGACCTCGCGCTGCCTGTTCTGCGGTCAAGACTGGAGCCAAGTCGACGGCACCGATGCCGCGGAAGACTACGTCACATCCGTCCTGGGCGAATCACGCTACCTGGCGGCAAAAGGTCGGAGCGGATGGTCGATTTCCGACTGCCCGGAATGCGAGCTCGAAGCGCTCATCGCCGTCGCCACCCGCACAGACCCCAACAGCTTCCTCACCCACGCCTGCTTCTATTGCGGCTTCGTCACGGATGCGGACCTCGGCTCCTGCGGACGGTGCGGTCGTACCACCTCCGACCCCGACGACGTGATCTGCACCGACTGCCTGAACGACCTGGTGGGCGAAGACTGAATGACCGACGCTCGCCGAGCAAGATCGTTGATCTACAACCTGCTGTGGTCTACGCCAGCGTCTCGCCACGGACGGTGCCAATGTGGTGCGGACCGCAACCTTTGCGCGTCGAGTGGATGCATGCCCATCGGCAACCTATGATTGCCGATCTGCTCAATCAGCAGCCGGTTGGCCGTCGGTGGAGCAGATCGAGGTCTAGACGGCGGCGCGGACTCGTCGCCGCTGAATCCGCCGCCCTGCCACCAAAGATCCCCCGCTTCGCCTAGTTGGGTGTTTTCAGGATTTCCCTGAAACTGCTGATAGGAAGGGTTAGCCTCATTGACGGCGGAGGTGTCCAGTACCACGGCCGCCCAGCCCCGTAACTTCCTCGAGACGGGACTTCATGACCGACGACGACACGGTCGAGGCCTTCGGGCCGGCCTGCGCAGCTGTTGCCGATCACCGCGGGGCAGTTGCGCCGGCTGTGGGAGGCGACGCCCGAGGACAAGCCGGTGCTCGTCGGGCTTCCCGACGACGCTGCCCGCGATCTTCTGCTGAGCGGGCTCGACGTCGAGCATCTCGGTTGGGGACGGGGCGCGGGGATGGCAAGCGAGCACCGCTCCCTGGCCCTGAGCACGGTCCCCACGCCGGAGGGGTTGCCGTATTACTTGCGAAAGAACGACGCGATCGCGACCGCCTCCGACGCTTCCGCGGCAGCGTCGGAGGAAGATCCTCAGGCGCCGCCGTTCGCAGAGGCGACCCGGGTGCGAATCGCCCTCGCAGCCCAGTTGGCCGAGCTGTCGGATCTGGACGCCAGCTTCGTCCCTATATATCGCGACGCGTCGCGCGCCGACGGGTCCGCACCCTTGGCCGCTGGACTATCGCCGAGGCTGCTGGGCTCGTGTCCCAGGCACGGGGGGGTGATGGAGCAGGCGGTGGTGACGGCGCGTCTCCGCGACGTGACCTGGGCCGAGGTCGGCCAGGCGCTCGAGGTGACCCCGCAGACCACGCACGAACGCTTCGGCGACGATGTCTCCCGGTTCCACGACGAGCTGCTCTCCCCCGAAACCCGCATTACAGCGGGGAGTTCGGGGAGATCCGGTATCGCCTGGCGCCGGCGGCGCTCGACCCCGCCGCGGCCTCGGCCGAGCTAGACGCCTGGGTCCGCCGCTGCCAGGCCGCGCGGGGCGAGGTGCCCTCGCCGACACCGGGTCCATGCGGGCCGGCCCGCACGGACCCGCAGACGGAGCGGCGCTCGGTCAGCGACCGCTCCCACCGCCTGTGGGCCCTGGCCGAGGCCTCTGGCACCCGCGTGCCGGCGCTGGTCGACCGCCTCGCCCTCGACGAGCGCACCGTCGGAAGCTGGGAACAGATCGCTGCTGGGCAACAACGCATCAGCCGCCCCGTCCGCGACGGGCTCACCATCGCGCGCCGCAATCTCGCCGAGCTCCAGGACCAGACGGCGACCGTGCCGCACTGTTCGCCTGGGCGGAGATCGGTCGTGAACCGGGCTGATCAGTTCGCGGTGTTCGGGCAGAAGGAGGTCGCTCGTGGCTGACCCAACCCCGTTCCCATCCACCGTCACCGGGGCCAGCGCTGGGCTTGTTGCGATCGTCGGCGGTCTGCCGGTCAACCGCTTCGTCGGGCTCGACAGCGAGCAACAAGGAGCTCAAGCCGTGCTTGAGCATGCCGAACAACGTCTGGCCACCGCAAGGGCTCGTGCCCGGGACGCGCGGCAGGAATGGACGTTGTTCTGGATTGCTGACTTCCTCGCGAACGCAGACGTGCTTGCCGCGATCCAGGCCGGGACCCGGCAAATGGACGTGCTGGTAAGCACGGTTGACGTCCTCAACCCGCTCACCGCGAGCGAGCTGCAGCCACACTTCCAGGCGGCCGGCGACGAGTACGACCGCGCCCGCGAGTTCATCGATGCGGAGTTGGAGCCAGCCGAGTTGCTGAGCTCGCAACAATGGCGCCAGGTTGATTGGACGGATTTCCGCTCGCTCATGCGAGACCGGTTGCCGCAGATCGAACGTTCCTACATCTGGGAGACCGCTTTTAGCGCCCTGGTCGATGCACGTGCGGAGGAGCGAGGGCGGCAGGAAGAACAAGAACGGGAGGAACGCCGAGGTGCGGGATCGGTTCTGGGCTTCGCGGCCGCGAACATGGCCTACTTCCCTTCGCCATCCACGATCGGCGACGCCGTCAGCCGCACGCTGAACTCAAATCAGGCTGCGCGGCGGGTGGAAGACGTCCGCAGCCGGCTGGCAACGGGCACGGAACGCGCTGACCAGCAGAGGGAAGATGCAGAGGCGGAGGTCGTACGGCTGAGGGAACGCCGCGACGCGATCGTGCGCCCAGACACGCAGTTGTGGATCGGTTTCGGTGTGCTGCTCTACCCCACCATCGTGAGCATCGTGCTGCCGGTGCTCGCCATGAGCGGCGGACCGACCACGTTCACCAGTGGAATCAAGGCACTCGGCTGGCTTTTCGGGTCCTCGTTGCTCGTGCTCGTGCTGTACATGGCACACCTCGCCACCAGGCTGTCGATCCGCGGCCGACGCCGCGCGGCACCCCGCTCGACGGGAGCTGCGAGCATTTCAGCGAACGAACTCTCGGGCCCAGCAGCGAGCGACGATGCGCCAGAAACCGTCCAAACCGATGGAGACGAATCGGACGCTCCGACCAGCCAGACGGCGTCGTCCGATTCGTAGTGCTGGCGTTCCGCCGACCGACGAAGGTGCTGTAACGCGAGCACGGGTGCGGCCCGAACAGACGTCGACTTCGACCGCCTGCTGTGGCAGCCCGCTGAGGCCCGCTCCTTCAGCAACGACGTTCTGCGAGTCGCCGTGCGCCACGGCGTGCGGACGCGGACGGGCATCGTCATCGACACCGCGGAGTTGGGCTCTGCCGACGAGCTGCGCAACAGCCAGACCGCCTTGGACGAGGCGCAAGCCAAGCTCCACTCAAGCACCAGCAGCCGTACGACGGAACAGCTGATCCCAGGCTGGGCTGAGGAGAACGAGCGGCTCGACGAACCGATCCGGGCCGACACCGAGCACGCGCCCGCGAGCTGGACGAGGAGTTCGGCGCGGTCCTCGCGGCTCCGGCGCGGCCGGCGCTGGCCGAACATTGGAAGCGGCTCGGTCGTCGCTACCCGGACTGACCCGCAGAACCCGGCCGGATCCGAGCGAGCGGGAACCACCGTCACGCCCTGCTGGCCGACCGGTGGATGTGAAAATCCCGACTGGTTAGAACCACCCGGCCGGCGGTGGTGGTCAGAGACTGAAAGAAGGCGTCGTGACCTGGCGAGCCGGGCACGCACCGCGCCGGTCATGACGTGACCCCGTTGCTGGCCTGGGGTGAGGGGTTGTGGTCATGGACGGGACCCACGCATGCTCAGAACCGGTGACAGTGACCTGTTCACAGGTACGCGTGACACCCCTCGACCTTTGGCGTTGCCCGATGGGGGACGGGATCGTGGCAGCGCCACGACCGTTCGGAGGCCTGCACTGTGGAGACGATCGGCCACGTGAGCAAGCGCCGTTATAGGCCGCTGGCCAAGCGAGCGAGCAAGCACCTCGAGGACCAGGCCGCCAGTCAATTCGCGCTCGGGGACATGGCACTGGAACTCGAACCTATGCGGTCGCAGTCTGGTGGCAACGGTGGTGTCTATGAGGCGCTACAGGTCTTCGCAGACGACATCGGGCTGGAGTTCCGTACCCTGCTGGACTACCGCGCGGTGGCCGCGGCCTGGCCCCAACAGCGCCGCTCGGTCAAGGCCAGCTGGAGCGTGTATCAGCGGATGGCGTACCTGCCCGACCGGTTCAAGGTCATCAAAGACCCGCCGTTCAACGACCGGTTGGGCACGCGAACCTGGACCGTCAGCGCCGCTGAGCGTGCCGCGAACCGGGCGCCGCACCGACGACCGGAGGACAAACCCGAGGAACGGGCGGCGCGTGTGCAGGAACTGACGCGGGACGAGCACGTGGCCTCCGCAGTAGCCGGGCAGCTGCTGCGGAGGCCGGAGGTCGCCGGACGGGTGATGGCCAACCCCGACACCCGCCGCCAGCTCTATCGAGCCCAAGCCGACCACGATCGTGCGGCAGTTGGAAACCGGCGCATCGACGCGGGCAGGTGAAGCGGTCCAGCCCTGAAGACGAGACCGGGAGCCTCTGGCGCGCAACGGCCCCGCCCCTGATTCCGGGCGGGGCCGCGCGGCACCGTGCGGAAGTGGTGTCAGGACGTGCGGGCTTCGCGGAGGTATCCGTGCGCCCAGCACCTCGTCAACGTGCTCACAGCGGCACCGTCCAGCTCGTATATCTGATCAGCACGTGCCGGTCAGGCGGCCCAGTGACCGGGCCCGATCATCCCGTACTCGTGATGTATGGAAATCGGACGCGCCGCTCCCGCGGCTGAACGCTGGTCGACGACATCCTGATCGTCCGGAGCTCGCAGGACGATCACGTCTTCGTGAGTGATCAGGTGCAGCGGTAGCCCTGCCGCGCGCTGTTTACGGATGAAGTCACGTTGGAAGAAACTGCCGCGCGCGATCAGCTCGGTGTCCGCGGCCCGTGCGAGCAGGGCAACGCACCGCTCAGCCGGAACCAAACCGGCGGCGATCCCACAGGCAATGACTTGTGAAGGCAGGTCGATCAGCTCGGAGTGCTCGCGCCACGGCCTCACCGTGATCACCACGTGGCCGCTCGGGCGCAAGACACCTGCGCACGCGGTGAGGATGCGGGTGAAGCCGGCCAGCAGGCGGTGGTGACCGATGTTCGCGAGGTTGCCGCGGTCGAGCGCGCTCCCGTACCGGTAGTGGTGCTTGCGGACCTTCCCGTCGTCGGTCTGTTCGCCCGTTGACACCAGCCCGTGTGCCGACGGTCCGTACGGCGGCGACGTCACCACCAGCGCGACCTGCCCGACGTACTCCGGCGGCAGCAGCGTCTGGAGCTGGCGGGCGTCGCCGCGAACGACCCGGGCGTCGTGGTCATGACCACGCTGGCGGGCGAAGCGGAGATTCGCCCGGGCGATGTCGGCCCAGTGCGGCTCGTATTCGACGCCGACCGCGCGGCGGTCGAGGTCGATCGCTTCGACCAGCGTGGTGCCGATTCCGCACATGGGGTCGAGCACGACGTCGCCGGGCCGGGTGTAGTGCGCGATGGCGTGCGCGGCGACGGCGGGCAGCATCTTGGCCGGATGTGCGGTCGACTCCGGCACGTATCGGCCTTTGCGCTGCGCGGCCGGCGACGTCTGGGCGGTCGCCCACACCGACACCGGTGTCTCGTCCCAGTCGGTCGGCGCGGTGGCGGGCGGGGTGCTGGTCGTGTCCGCGCGCTCGGCGGGTGGGGCGGTGTCGAGGGCGTCGATGAACGCGCGTGGGAGTGGCACGGTCGGCTCGTCGACCGTCGACTGCGGTGTGAGGGGCGTGATGGTCATGGCGCGGTACCTGGCTTCCGGTCGTTCGGTCATCGGAGTTCCTCGGGCTGTCCGGCGTCGGCGTGCGCTTGGGCGAACACGAGCACGTCGCCGTGCACGCGGACGTGCGACGTCGGCGATCCGACGTCGCGAGGCACTGCGGTTTCCTCGAGCAGACGTACGCTCGCCGCGGGCGGCTGGAGCCGGCCGTTCCGGATGGGTGTGTGCAGGGTGACGATGTGCTGGAGGTAGAGCAGGTCCGCGTTCTGCGCGGCGGCGATCATCAGCCTTGACGGGTCGTGCAGTCGCCCGGTGGTCCAATCGCCGTGCGTGTAGACGGCGAAGATGCCACCGAAGGTGAGCCTGCGAGCGGCCGCGAGCGCAACGGCCTCGATCGAGGGATCGTTTCGGCGGTCCGCGGGTAGCGCCGTGACGATCAAGTCGACCTGTTCCGTGGCCTCCGGGCACGGCTGCTCGCCATCGTCAAGTTCCGCGTGTTCGTCGTGCGCCGTGGTGCCGCACAGGTAGGTGGCGTCGCTCGCCGACGAGGCGTTCGGAGACCTCGCCACGACGAGCTGGGTGACCGCGACGTCTCGCCCTGCTGCGCGCACCGCGTCGTGTGCGGCGGCCAGCTCGCTGTCGCCAGTCATATCGCTCGTCCCGGTTTCCGCGGCTGGCCAGGGAGCGAGCAGGACACGAGAGCCAGGCGCGCAGAAGCTTGTGACGATTGACTCGATGATCGGCGCGGGCCACGTCGCGGCCGGGTCGATCTGGTTCGGGCCGATTGTCCACACGGTCGGCGGGATCGGCGGCAGCTCGCGTGCATTCGTGGAGAGCGTCTTCGGCTTCGCAGAGTGGCGTGGGCGGCGGCTCGATGTGCCGGGTTCGGGTGCTCCCGGATACGGGGTGCCGTTGGCCGGTCGGGTGCGTTGTGGACGGGTCGAGTCGTCTCGGTTGGACGGGCCCGTGTGCGGGGACGGTGGACGTCGATTCACGAGCGGAACCTCCGGAAGCGGGTTGCCGACAGACCGGGGTCGGCGATGTCTGCGCTGTCGCCGGCTAACTCCGAAAACGAGGTCTGCATGAGACACGTCGCGACGCCGAACCCGAGTTCTCGTCGCCCGCCAACGCGATCGTCCAGTTCGCCTACCCACGGCCGGGCGATGGCCACGATTTCGTAGGTCTATACGCAGGCGTGACACGCCGTTGAAGCGACTTTGACACGGCTCTGACCTGCGTTTGAAGCAGTTTTGATGCGGTCCGACCGGCTTCCTGTCGACATCACATTCCGTCGTTGAGGAGTGCCGTCATGGACTTGCCGTCGTCACCGAAGAAGGCCGCAGCAACGACCTCGTCAGCACACCGCCTACGTGATCGCCGAGCCGAACCCGGGGTGTTCGACACCGCCCGCACCGCGTTCGCATGGCTGGTCACCGGGCCGCATCCGGTAGCCCTCGACGGGCGCCGAATCCGTGGCTTGCCGCCGCGCCTGATGCCGCTGGACGAGGTCGGCGCGCTGCTGATCACCAAGGGGTGTCCACAGGAGACCCGAGATGCCGTCTGGACAGCGCTCGTGACGCGCTCGCGTGCCGAAGCGGGGACGTGGACGGTCGCGTGTGTCGGGCTCGCGCTGCCGGTGCTGGTGCCGGTTGCCGCCAAGCTGACCAACCGGTTCCGCGGCGACGTTCACGATGTCCACTCCGCAGTCCTCACCGGATTCTTGGAAGCCCTCGCCGACGTCGACCTCACCCGGCCGGCGATCCTTGTGCGGCTGCGGTGGGCCGCCTACCGCGCCGGCCACCGCGCGTTGCGCGACGCGCTCGACGCCGCGTCGCCGGTCGCGGATCTCGGTGCTCGGGCATTAGCACCCGAGCACGCAGGCGGACACCCCGACTTCGTTCTGGTCGCCGCCGTGAAGGCCGGCGTACTCACCCTCGCCGAGGCGGCGTTGATCGGCGAGACCCGCTTCGGTGAACTCTCATTGGCCGACGCTGCGCAAGCTCGCGGCCAGAACTACAAGGCGACGCAACAAGCACGCCATCGGGCCGAACGGCGGCTCGTCACCTACCTCACGTCCCTTCGCGACGATCAGAACGTAACGCCCACTAGACCACGCGGCACGGCCGGCACCCACCCCGTGAACCGCACTCGAGCCAACGGCGCGGCCGAGAGGGCACGACGTCCGGTGTCTCCCCGCACCGCGAAACCCGGAGTTGGTGGCTGCGGGGCTCGCTCGCCCGAGCGCCCACGCCCGTCCCGGCCCGAGTCCGGACCGCGCGATGTTCAGGAGGCGTCCTCATGCGACTGACTCACCCGCGTCGCACCCACCACCACCGGCTTCGCCTACGCCCGCCGACCCGCCGCCCCGACCACGACAGGCTCGGCTCGCCCACCGCCTCCCCCACCCGCCGACGGCGCGGTCGCGGGGCAACAGGGCACGTCTCGTGTCGCGACAGTGCCCGTCGCTCGGGCGCATCGCCGCGACCGCCGGATGCCCGTCGCGGCAGGTGGGTGGCGCTGGCAGCGGTCCTGGTGGCGCTGGGGGTGCTGCTGAGTTCCTCGTCGGCGCAGGCCGCCACGGTGCACCTCGCGCTGGCCAAGACCGTGGACGAGGTCTTGAACAACATCCGTAACTGGATCTTGGGGATCCTCAGCGCGATCGCGGCGGCGTTCCTGACGATCGGCGGGCTGCGCTACTTGATGGCCGGCGGCGATCCCGGCGAGGTCGAGAAAGCCAAGAGCGCGTTCAAGCACGCGGGCATCGGCTTCTGCCTCGCCGCCCTCGCCCCGATCGTGGTCGACGCCTTCAAGGCCATCGTCGGCGGCGGGGTGTGAACGATGATCCCGCACATCACCAACCTCGTCGCACCCACCTTGCTGTCGATGCACTCGCGTACGAAGACGCGGCGCCCGCGGCGCCGCTGGTTGCGATCGGCCCCCGTTCTGCTGGTGCTCGTGGCCGCGCTTGGCGGCATGGCGGCGCGCGCCGAGGCCGCGACGGCTCGGTCGGTCGACGCGGCCCCCGCGTTCGCGCCCGCGCAACCGCCGCCTCCCGCGCCGCCGATCCCATTGCCCACGACCGACCCGTGTGAACCGGGCTCGACCGACCCGGTGTGCACGCTGCCCGGCCCGCCCCCGGCGCCGCCGACCGGGTTACCGAGCACACCGCTGGTGCCAGTTCCAGCACCCCCGGCGCCCCCGTCGGCGTCGTGTTTCCCCGGTGCTATCACGTCCGAATGCACACCGCCCGGGCCGCCGACGTCCGCGCCACCGCCATCGTGTGACGGGCCGGACTGCATCCCCCAACCGGTCCCGCTCTACCCGACGCCGGGCCAGTCGCCCGGCCCGGCGGCCGGAGACGATGATCAGTCCGATGACTGCGGCCTGACCGACCTGCGCGCGTGTGTCACTGAGGCGTTGGGCAGCTTCTTCCGCGGCGTGGTCACCGACGCACTGAACCCGCTGTTGGATCTGTTGGGAAAGACGCTGCTGGCCACCCCGGACCCGGCCTCGGTGCCCGGGCTGGCGCAGCTGTGGACCGAGTCGTGGCAGATCCTGCTGGCGGTCTACGGGATCGTCGTGCTGCTCGCCGGGTTGATCCTCATGTCGTATCAGACCCTGCAGGCGCGCTACAGCGTCAAAGAGATCGCGCCGCGCCTCGCGGTCGGGTTCCTCGCGGGCACGTTGTCGTTGTTCATCGCGGGCAAGGCGATCTCGCTGGCCAACGGGCTCGCGCAGGCGGTGATGGGCCAGGGGGTCGATCCCGAGGCCGCGAGCACCGCGTTGACCGACATGGTGTTGAAGACGCTGCAGGGCGGCGGGTTGTGGCTGATCTTCATCGGTCTGGGACTGCTGGTAATGATCGTGGTCCTGCTCATCACGTTCATCGTGCGGGCGATGCTGACGATCCTGTTGATCGCCGCCGCCCCGGTCATCCTGATGTGGCACGCGCTGCCGCACACCGAGGGCATCGCCCGCACGTGGTGGAAAGCCTTCGGCGGTCTGCTCGCGATCCAGCTCGGCCAGTCGCTGGCCCTGGCCACGGCGATGCGGGTGTTCTTCGCTCCCGGCGGATTCACCCAGTTTGGGCCGTCGGCCTCGGGGCTGATCAACCTGCTGATGTGTCTCGGGCTGGTGTGGGTGCTGATCAAGATCCCGTTCTGGTGCCTCGCGCCGGTGCGCGGCAGCGGGCGCTCCCTGTTCGGCTCGCTCGCGCGCGGGCTGCTCGCGTACAAGACGATGGGCTTGCTCGGCGGCGCCAGTTCCCTGCTCGGCGGCGGGGGCCGCGGGCCGCGCTCGGGTGACGAGCGGCCCCTGGCCGATCCCCCGGCCACGCCCACCGGCCAGTTCATGCTGCCGATGACACTGCGCCGCCACCGGCCCACGCCCCGCTCCCCGCGCCTGAGCGACGTGCTTGACACCGCCCGCGGCACCGACCGCCGGCCCGGGCCCGGGCAGCAGTCGCTGTTCACTGCGAGCAAGCCCGGCGGTGCGCGCCGCACGGTCGCGGTGAACCCGCGCGCGGTGCAGCCGAATCCGCTGCCCGGTGCCCTGCCGGCCGATCAGCTCGGGTTCCCGATCACCACCCGCCGCGACCCCGACGCCACCGGACGCCGGTCCCTGGCGGAAGAGCTCGCCGAGCGCGGCGACCGGCTGCCACCGCCCGTGGCGCAGCCCGGTCTGCTCACCGAGGACGGACGGATCAACCGCAACGCCCGTCCGCTTGCGCAGGTGCCGAACGCGTTGATCGCACCGGAGTCCGGGATGCTGCCGCTGCACCTGCGGCCTTCCCTCGCCCGAACGCCCCGGCGCACCGTGGCCGACGACCTCGCCGCCCCGGCACCGCCGCCCACGCAGACCGGGCCTGCGCTGATTACCCCGTCCGGGCGGATCAACCGTGCCGCCCGCGCGACCCGCCGGCACCCGCGCGACGCCTACACGGGCAACCGGCCGATGGCCTCGGGCCAATACCCCCTGCCTCTCGGCGTCCGCCGCGGCAGCACTCCCACACCGCCGGCGGACGCCCCGACCCCGCCGTCTCCGACACCGACACCATCGACCACACCCTCAGGCCCGGCCTCGGGTGCGCCGGTGCCGCGCAAGCGGGTCGGCATCCAGCTGCCTCTCGATCTGCCCCTGCGCCGGGGCCCGAAGAAGAAGTGAGGTGCTCCCGCGATGACCACTCCCGTGCGGGTTCCTGCCGACGTCGACCGTCCCGACAGGGTCCTCGGGCCGCTGACGGCCCGGCAGCTCGCGATCCTCGGCGTCACCGGGGTGCTGCTGTATGGCTTGCACGCCCTGACCCGCCCACTCGTGCCGCTGCCCGTGTTCCTCGTCGTGGCCGTACCGCTCGCCGTCGCCGCGGCGGTGCTCGCGCTCGGGCACCGCGACGGCCTACCGCTGGACATGCTGGCACTCGCCGCGATCCGGCAGCGTTTCTCACCCAGGCACCGGGTCGCCGCCCCCGACGGGGTACGCCCCGCACCGGCCTGGCTGACCGCCCGACAGCACGCCGACCGGCGCGGACCGGGAGCCGTCGAGACGGTGTCCCCGGTTCCGCTGGAACTGCCCGCCGACAGCGTCGACGACACCGGCGCACTCGCCGGGATCATCGACCTCGGCGACGACGGGCTCACGGTCATCGCCACCTGCTCGACGGTCAACTTCTCGCTGCGCACCCCGTCCGAGCAAGAGACCCTCGTCGCCTCCTTCGCCCGATACCTGCACAGCCTGACCGCGCCGGTGCAGATCCTGGTGCGCGCCGAGCGGATCGATCTCGCCCCGCAGATCGCAGCGCTGCGCGCTCGCGCCGGCGGGCTGCCGCACCCGGCGCTCGAGGCCGCCGCCCGCGACCACGCCGACTTCCTCACCGAGCTGGCCGCCCAGACCGACCTGCTGCGCCGACAGGTGCTGCTCGTGCTGCGCGAACCCCTGCGGACCGCACCGCCGGCCCAGGAGAGGGTGTGGCCCTGGCGCCGCCGTGCCGAGGCCGCGCCGCGCGCAGCGAGCGCCCGGCAGGCGGCCGAGCAACGGCTGGTGCGCCGCCTCGGCGAAGCCACCGACCTGCTCGGCGCGGCCGGGATCGTGATCACGCCCCTCGACGCCGCCGCCGCGACCGGGGTACTCGCCGCGGCCTGCAACCCCGACACCCTCCTGCCGCCCTCGGCGGCACTCGCCGCCGCCGACGAGGTCATCACGTCCACCACTTCGTTCTCCGACCTCTACGGCCCCGACCCCGACACCCCGACCGCAACACCACGCACACCCCGGCCAGCACAGCCCGTGCCACCGCAGCGGCCCTCGGCGCCAGCCGTGCCGCCGGGGCGTGGCGGGCCGTGGCTGGGCGAGGACGACGACTGGGACTACGACGACGAGATCGAGAGCAGGTAGGTCAGCCATGGCACGCACCCGCACCTTCCCCGGCCCCGGCCCGTCCGGCTCGGCGGCGGCGTTCACCCCCGACTCGCTCTCGGTCGGCACCCGGCACCTGGAGGTCGGCAACGAGTTCGTCGCCAGCTTCGGCGTCACCGGCTACCCGCAGGAGGTCTTCCCCGGCTGGCTCGCGCCGCTGCTTACCTACCCGGCGCGCCTGGACGTGTCGGTGCACATCCAGCCGGTCGACCCGGCCACCGCCGCCAGCGGGCTACGCCGGCAGCGCGCCAAGCTGGAATCCTCGCGCCGCCACAACATCCGCCACGACCGGCTCGACGATCCCGACCTCGACGCTGCCGCCGACGACGCCGCCGCCCTGTCGCGCCGGATCGCCCGCGGCGAGGGCAAACTGTTCAAGTTCGGCCTCTACCTCACCGTGCACGCGCCGGACGAACAGACGTTGGCCGAGGACGTGTCGGCGCTGCGGTCGCTGTGCGCGTCGCTGCTGCTGGACGCCAAACCCACCACCTACCGAGCGCTGCAAGGCTGGGTCTCGACCCTGCCCCTTGGACTCGACCAGCTGGGCCTGACCCGCACCTTCGACACCCCGGCCGTTGCCGCGGCCTATCCGTTCACCTCCCCCGACCTACCCGCGCCCGCCACGACCGGCAGCGCGCCGGGCGGGGTGCTCTACGGCTACAACCTCGGCTCCTCCGGGCTGGTGCACTGGGACCGCTTCGCCTGCGACAACTACAACTCCGTGATCCTAGGACGCAGCGGCTCGGGCAAGTCCTACCTGGTCAAGCTCGAGATCCTGCGCAGCCTCTACCGCACCGTCGGCGACCACAACCAAGACGCCGAGGGGGTGCAAGTGTTCGTCGTGGACCCCGAGGACGAATACGCCCGCCTGTCCGCCCAGGTCGGCGGCACCTACCTGCACCTGGGGGCCAACGGGATCCGACTCAACCCCTTCGACCTACCCGTGTTCACCGACGGGCGCGGGCACCGCACCGCCCCGCGAAACGCGCTCAAACGCCGCAGCCTGTTCCTGCACACTGTGCTCGGCGTCCTGTTCGGGGCCGAGATCACCGCCGCCGAACGCACCGTGCTCGACACCGCGATCACCACGGCCTACGCCCACGTCGGAATCACCGACGACCCGCGCACCTGGACCCGCCCGGTGCCGCTGCTGCGCGACCTGCGCGACCGCCTCGCCGAAGCCGGCCCGCACAACCCGGTCGCCGCCGACCTCGCCGCGCGACTGCACCCGTTCGTCGACGGCGCCTTCAGCGACCTGTTCGACGGGCCCACGACCGCCACCCCCGACGGGCACCTCAACGTGTTCAGCCTGCGCGACCTGCCCGAGGAGCTGCGCCCGGTCGGGGCACTGCTCGTGCTCGACGAGATCTGGCGCCGCGCCGGCAATCCCGCCCACCGCCGGCCCCGCATGGTCGTGGTCGACGAGGCCTGGCTGCTGATGCGACTGCCCAGCGCGCTGCGATTTTTGCTGCTGTTCGGGCTGTCCGGCCGCAAGCGCTTCATCGCGCTCATGCTGGCCACCCCCAACGGGCTCGATCTGCTCGCCGCCGCCTTGGGCAAACCCATCCTGGACAACTCAGCCACCGTCATCGTCATGGGCCAGCAGCCCCAGGCCGCCGCCGAGATCGCCGCCGCACTGAATCTCTCCGCCGGGGAGCGCCATTTCATCGCCACCGCCGGGCGGGGGCAGGGCCTGCTCGTTGCCGGCACCCACCGGGTCGCGTTCGAGGGACTGGCCTCCCCGGCCGAGCACGAGCTGATCACCACCGACCCCGCCGAGCTCGCCCGCCAAGCCGAGCACGACCCCGGCTCCGTCGACGCTTCCCTGGCCGAGGCCTACCTCGACCTCGGCCCCGCCGAACCCGCCCCCGACGGCGACAACCTGGTCGCACTCGACACCCACTAACCGAGCCCAGCCAGAAGACTTTTGTGTTCTCCCACTGGTTTTCGTTGGGAAGTGACCTCGCCATGCAACTGCACACCGCCGCCGACCCGGCCGAGAATGGCTGGGTGGGGGACTACCTGCACGACCCCGCCCACGCCACGCTCAGGCTGCTCGCTGCGCTGCGCGATGCCGCGGCGCAGTACTCTCCGGTCGCGATTCCCGTTGCCCTGCTGGTGATCGCGGCCTGGGTCGTCACTCGCCGCTGGTGGCGGGCGCGATGCCGGGCCGCGCTGCAGATGGACGCGCGCCGGATCACCGTGCTCGCCCCACCTCAGGTCGACCCCGCCGGCGGCGCCGCCCTCTGGTCCAACCTCGTCGGGTTGCTGCGCCCGGCCTGGCGACGCTGGTGGGCCGGCCAACCGCATCTGGCCCTGGAGTACGTGTTCGGCGAGCACGGGGTAACCGTGCAAGTCTGGGTCCCCGGCGTCATCCCGCCGGGTCTGGTCGAGCGCGCCATCGAATCCGCCTGGCCCGGCGCGCACACCCGCACCCACCCCGCCGCCTCGCCCCTGCCCGCCCTCACCGTTGGGCACCGGCGCCTCACCCTGGGCGGGCACCTGCGCCTCGCCCGCAGCGAAGCCCTGCCCCTCCGCACCGGCTTCGACGCCGACCCGATCCGCGCGCTGCTCGGCGCCCCGGTCGGGCTATCGCGCGCCGAGCACGCCTGCGTGCAGATCCTCGCCCGCCCAGTCACCGGCCGCCGCGTCGCCCAAGCCCGTCGCGCCGCCCGCCGCGTGAACCACGCCAGCACCGGGCGGCTGGCCGGGCGGATCCTCGACGCGTTCACCCCCGGCGCCTCCGCCACCCGCCGTGGACGCACCCCCGAGGCGCGGCGCATCAGCCAGAATCCGCGACTGTCGCTGGAGTACTCCGCACAGAACAAGGCCATCGTCGCCAAACAACGCGGCAGCCAGTACGAGACCCTCGTCCGCTACGTCGCGGCCACCGATCTGCCCGCCGACGCCGGAGTCGAACGTGCCCGGCAAGCCCGCGCCACCGCCCGCGGCCGCGCGCACGCACTCGCAGCCGCGTTCGCCGCCTACACCGAGCACAACCACTACACCCGCAGCCGGCTCCGGCACCCAGCCACGGCGCTGCGTGAGCGCCGTCTCGATCGCGGGGATCTGCTGTCTGTACCCGAGCTCGCGGCACTGGCGCACCTGCCCACCGACGCCGAAATCCCCGGGGTCGAACGCGCCGGGGCAAAAGCCGTCGCCCCGCCGCCAGGGGTCGCGGTACCCGGCCCCGAGGTCCTCCCGCTCGGGCACGCCGACACCGGGGACCGCAGGCCCGTCGGGCTGCGCGTGTCCGACGGGCGCCACCACCTGCACGTGCTCGGCGCCACCGGCAGCGGCAAGTCGACCCTGCTCGCCGGCATGGTGCTCGACGACGCCGCCCACGGCCGCGGTGCCGTGGTCATCGACCCGAAAGGCGACCTGGTCACCGACATCCTGAGCCGACTGCCACGCGCGGTCGCCGAGCGAGTCGTGCTCTTCGACGCCGACTCCCGCCACCGCCCGCCGATCCTCAACCCCCTCGACGGCCACGACACCGACCGGGAGGTCGACAACCTCGTCTCCGTCTTCCGCCGCATCTACTCCGCGTTCTGGGGACCACGCACCGACGACCTGATGCGCGCCGCCTGCCTGACCCTGCGCGCCCAGGAAGGCGTGGCGACACTGGCCGACCTACCCAAACTGCTGACCAACGAGGCCTTTCGCACCCGCATCACCGCCGGCCTGACCGACCCCGTCCTCGCCGGGTTCTGGCAGTGGTACGACGAGCTCACCGAAAGCTCCCGCTCTCAGGTCATCTCCCCGCTGATGAACAAACTCCGCGCGTTCCTGCTGCGACCCTTCGTCAAAGAAGCCATCGCCGGCGGACGCTCCACAGTGGACATGGCCCACGTACTCGACGACGGCGGAATCCTCCTGGCCCGACTCCCGAAAGGCTCCCTCGGAGAAGAAACCACCCGACTGGTCGGCTCGCTGATCGTATCCAGCACCTGGCAGGCCGCCACCGCCCGCGCCCGCATCCCGCAACGGCTGCGCCACGACGCCAGCCTCACGATCGACGAGATGCACAACTTCCTCAACCTGCCCTACCCCATCGACGACATGCTCGCCGAAGCCCGCGCATTCCGCCTACGCATGGTGCTCGCGCACCAACACCTCGGGCAGCTCACCCGCGAACTCAAAGAAGGCGTGTCCACCAACGCCCGGTCGAAGATCTACCTCTCCGCCTCCCCCGAAGACGCCCACGAACTCGTCCGCCACACCGCGCCCCGACTGTCCGACCACGACCTCTCCCACCTCGACGCCTTCCACGCCGCCGTGCGCCTGGTCGTAAACGGACAGCAAACCGAACCGTTCACCATGACCACCACACCCCTACCTCCCGCGATTCCCGGACGGGCACGCGAAATCCGGGCCGCGCACCGCGCACAACGACGAACAGCGCAGCAGGCCGCCCCTATCACGCATGTCGCCACGGCCCCCGCCGCCGCGACCGCGACCGCGACTACACCGTCCCGCCCGGACGCGACCCGTCGCGTGGCGCCGTCGAGGCCACCCACCACCGACCCGCGCCGCAGCCGCCCCTGACCAACCGGACCACCGACAGCCCCGGGAGGCGCTCGTGATCACCACCACGACCCGACAGCACACCCTGCGCGCCCACTTGCCCGGGCGCCCGAGCAGCCGCAGCGCCGGATCCATCGAACACCAAGCCATGCTCGCCGCCCGCCTCACCCACCGCGACAAATGGCTGCTGGCCCTGCTGCACGAACACCGCGTGCTCACCAGCCACCAGATCCAGAACGCCGCCTTCCCCTCCGGCCGCGCGACGCGGAAACGGCTGCGCGAGCTTTACCTCTGGCGCGCGATCTCGCGGTTCCAACCTTTCCAACAGCTCGGCTCCGCCCCGATGCACTACGTGCTCGGCCCAGCGGGCGCCGCCGTCCTCGCCGCCGAACACGGCCTCGAGGTTCGCGATCTCGGTTACCGCCACGACCGGGCCATGGCCATCGCCCACAACCAGCGCCTCGCCCACACCATCGGCGTCAACGACTTCTTCACCTCCCTCATCGCCCACGCCCGCCACGCCCACACCACCGAAACCGCCCTCGCCTGGTGGTCCGAAGCCCGCTGCGCACGCCACTTCGGCGACCTCGTAATCCCCGACAGCTACGGACGCTGGCGCGCCGGCACCCACCACGGTGTCAAGCCCGTGGCCGAGCTCGAGTGGTTCCTCGAGTACGACACCGGCACCGAATCCCTCCCCAAACTCGGCCGCAAACTGGCCGGATACAGCCGCCTCGCCGAGGCCACCGGCATCGCCACCCCCGTGCTCGTATGGCTGCCCACCACACGCCGCGAAGCCGGGGCCCGCACCGCCCTCGCCCGCGTCCACGCCGGCCTCGACAGCCGCCACCTCGTCCCAGTCGCCACCGCGGCCGCCGCATTGCTCAACCCCGCCTCCATGCTCCGCAGCCCTGCTGATGCAGTGTGGCTGCCCCTCACCGCGGAACGGTCCGAGCGGGGCGGCCCCCGATACGGCCTGGACGAGCTCACCCGGGTCTGGCCCGGCCTCGCCCCGCCTGCCGAGCCCGGCGACGAGGACCGCGCCGAGCCACGCGAGGCAGCCGTGGCCACGCCGTACCGACTTCCCGCTCCGCTTCCAATGCCGCCGGCGGCCACACCGAACCACCTCACCCGCCACGAGGCCTGAAACCCACGACGCGGCCCGCGCCGCCGTGGCTCGCACCTGCGGCGTCGCCGCGAACGGAGGACCCGCATGGCAGACAAGATCCCCGCAGGGCTGGGCGCTCTCTTCGTTATCCTCGCCACGCTGTTCGGTAGCGGCGCCGGCGCGGTCCTCCAGGCCGCGAGTGACACCACACCCTCCGCATCATCGGAATGCACGCCCGACGGATCGCCGACCGGCACCGTGCCGGACCTCACCGCCGAGCAGCTGACGAACGCCGCCGTCATCGTGGCAGTCGGCAAGAAACAGGGCGTGCCGCCACAAGGATGGATCATCGCCGTCGCCACCGCCCTCCAAGAATCCGGGCTGCGCAACCTCATCTACGGCGACCGCGACTCACTGGGGCTGTTCCAGCAACGACCGTCCCAGGGCTGGGGAACCCCCGCCCAGATCACCACACCCGCCTACGCCGCCGCCGCGTTCTACCAGCGCCTCGCCACCACACCCGGATGGCAGCAGATGAGCGTCACCGACGCCGCCCAAGCCGTCCAACACTCCGGATTCCCAGGTACCTACGCCAAACACGAGCAGCGCGCCCGCGCGATCGTGGTCGCCCTCGTCGGCGTCCGGTGCCAACCCGCACCCACCGGCGGCTCCTCCGGCCGCAGCTGCGACGCAATCCAGGCGCCCAACCCGGCGGCGCTGGCCGCGATCAACTACGCCTGTGGGCAGCGCGGCCTGCCATATCTGTGGGGCGGCAACGGGCCCCAAGACCACGGATTCGACTGCTCCGGGCTCACCACAGCCGCCTACCGTGCCGCCCGCATCACCCTGCCTCGCACCGCCGACGCCCAATACCGCACCGGGCCTCAACTGCCGGCGACAACGCCGCTGCTCCCCGGCGACCTCGTTTTCTACGGCACCGTTGCCCACGTCCATCACGTCGGCCTCTACCTCGGCGGCTCGACGATGATCGATGCACCCGACGAAGGCCAGGTCGTGCAGATCCAGCCCTACCGGCACTCCGGAGACGACTACCTCGGCGCGACGCGGCCCGCCCGGTGAATGCCGCATTACTACACAACACTTTGCATGGTTCATCGCACTACGCCGTCCGCGCGTCCACACGAGACAGACGTCTTGTTTGGACGAATCGCTTGACATACAGCCACGCACGGAGCGTCCATAGTGAACGTGGCCGCCGAAGCGCCCGTCGGGCAAGACCCCAAGCCGGGCCACGAATCGTCATCACATCCGACACCTACATGGAGTTCGCCATGTCCCCCAACAATCACGCCACCCACGGCACAGCCTCGGTCGCGACCACTGGGCGCCACCTTCGTGCCGTGCCGCAATCCGGCCAAGACAACATGTCGAACGCAGAAAGCAAAGTGTTGGCGGCCCTGATCGCCAACCCCGACTCCACCTCAGCCACATTGGCGAAGGCGGCACAGGTCGGCCGCTCCACAGCGGGGAAGATCCTGGCACGCTGGGACCACGAGGGCCGCGCTCTGCGCACCTCCGGCGGCGACAAAAACTCTCCCGGCACCTGGAAAATCGCGCCCACGGCAAGCCCCGAACCCGCCGTCGGGCCCATCGATAAATCCGACGCCAGCTCCGCAACCGAGACCGACGACGGGCCCGTCGAAGCAGACGACCACGCGCCACCCGTGACGGCCGTATCGTCCCCCGGCGACGGCATTCCCGTCAGCAGTCCGCTCCCTTCCACCGACAGTGACAGCACCACACCATTGCCCGTCGAATCATCGGGCGGCCCGGCCGATGGCAGCACCACGGCCGTATACCCGGCTGGCAATGCGCCCGCAGATTCGACGGGCGACGGTCCGACTACCAACGGCCGCCTGCCCAAGGGCGCCCTGCGGGCGCTGGTCCAGCAATACCTGACTGATCGCCCTGGCCAGGACTTCGGACCCGCCAAAATCGGCAAAGAGCTTGGCCACTCGGGCGGCGCCGTGAACAACGCCCTCGAAAAGCTCGCCGCCGACGGATACGCATTCAAAACGTGCGAGGCGCCGAAACGCTTCACGATCAACCCGGGCAAGACCGACGTCACGCAACCCGCCATCGTCGCCGACGACGACAAAACGGCCTGACAAGACGAAAGAACAGGGTAGGGCCGCCACACGATGTGGCGGCTATACCCCGTTCTTTCGTGCCGACGCGTGGCATCACCACAGCGGAACGGGTTACGCAGAAGGCGATGTGGCAGTTACAACGACGGTGGGTGCGAACGGCGTGTCAGCCGTTCGCACCCACCGTCGCGGAGCCAGGCGGTGCGCGAGGCCTTCTCACTCAACGGTCCGGCGACCCAGGACCGGTTGTCCTCCGTGGCCGTTCTGATACTCCGGAGACCATGGGAACCGCCCGGCCGCGTCGGCATACACCAGTTGCATCGCACGGACTGTGGGGCCGTAGATCGCCACCGCGACGTTCAGATGAACCGACGGCTCCGCGAGGGCAACGACCTCCACCTCCGCCACGCCACGCACGCTGATGTACTCGCCGGGCTGCAGAGGCCCGTCACTCACCACCCTCTCGGCCGTCGTCGCCAGCAGCGTCTGTCCTTGTAGGGGCGACAGTCCGGCCACCACCAGCTCGGGCAGCTGCCAAGCCGTCAGTCCGATCGTGTACGTCCAGGACGGGCGAGAACCTGTCGTCAGTACATGCTGAATGCACCACCCGTAGTCATCGACCCTCGCGCGTACCTTCTCGATGTACCTCGACAAATCCGATCCTTCTTGACGTGCACACATCGGTCGCTCTTCCTCTCTTTGTCTGCAATCGACAGTGCTGGGCCTTCAGTGTTCGTCGCGGCTGTCTCGTCCGGACCTGCGCGGCGTTCGTGCGGTTCATCGTCGCGTTCGGCGCGACGTAGCAGGTATGCGACGATGACAACGGGGGTCCAGGGTCCGGGCAGCGCCATAGCCAGCAGTGCCCAAACGAGGCGGTGTTTCCGGTCGCGCGGCGCCGCTTCCGCTGTGGCGGTCTCGGCACGGCAACGACTCCGTCGGGACTTACGCCTCATGCTGTGCCAGGTAATCGATCAGTTGTCCATCACCGTCGACGAAAAACACCGCTCCCGCGAGCCCCCAGGGGAACCGCGCCCAATCCAAGCCATCCGAGGGTTGCAGGTCAGCAATGTTGCGCACGGACCGGGACGAGCTCGCGACGAACGGCCTTGTGCTGCGGCTCGTTAGAGTCCGTCCCGACGGACGTCCACCATGTAAAACTGCTTGAAATTCGGCTTCCATGGTTGTCACACCTCGACGTGCTCGGGGATGCGTCCATTGCTGCGGGCGGCGAGCAAGTCACGGTGGATTCGGTGCGCGAAGGCGCCGAACGAATCGCAGGCCGCCGGGTCGTCGGAGCGGCGTTCGCCGATGGACACGCCTGGCGTCCAAGTTTCGTCGAAGAACATTCGTCTTCCTCCTGGTATCGGTGAGTGTGTGGAGGGTCAGTCCCAGAACGCGTGTGTTTCGGCCACGGTGGTCACGGTTCCGGGGCCGCGCCCTTCCAGCAGCAGGTCAGCGACGAGGTCGGGGGCGACGACGCGGGGAAGCAGCCGGAAACGGCGGTCGTCGCGGTCGTGAGGGTTGGTCCAGTCGAGCGCGGCGGCCGCCGCGAGGATCTCCTCGTATGCCTGGAGGTCGCGCGGGGCGGGGTTGGGGCTGTTGTCGGCTTCGTTGTCGAGGTTGTAGATGTAGAGGCAGATCTCGTCCCTGGCGGTGTTGGCGACGGCGGCGTATCGGGCTTGGGCCCAGACCGCTGACGTCGGTGTGCGACTCAGGCGCGTCGCGTCGTTGACGATCCACACGGCCAGCGCCTGTAGGTCGAGGGCAGCGGTGTCGGCGTAGAGCGAGCCGTATACGCGGTCCACGGGCGAAAGGCTGACGCGAGGCCGGCGTTCCGCGGAGACGGTGACGATGTGCCAGAGTCCGCCGTTCGTGACGCCGTACCGATCGGGGGCGTGGTAGAGGACGCGCCCTTCGTCGAACGTGTACCCGTGCCAGTGCAATCGGAGGTCGCACCGGTCGTCACCCCGGGGCGCGACGTCGGTGAGCGCCCGCAGGGCGTCGGGGTCGGCGTGCTCCGGCGCCCCGCCCAGCCCCGCCGCCGCCCAGACGGGGACAAGGGTGTCGACGGCCTCGTTGAACTCCTCGACCGTCGATGCTTCGAGCATGCGTCGCCCGGCGGGCAACACGACGAGAGTCGACGGGTCGGGCGGCGGGTTGAAGCCTTCGGCGGCGATCACGGCGCGGACCGCACTGGCCGTGGGGCCGCGTCCGTTGAAGAACCCGGCTCGTTCGCGGGAGTCGGTGCCGCGTTTGAGCGCGGGTTGACTGTTGTTCTCGGCTGTGTCGATCACGAGGTTTCCGTTCGAGGGCAGGCGGGTGGTTGGTCAGCGCGGGGTCCGAGTCGCGTCCCGCAAGCGTTGGGCGATTTCGTGCACGGGTGCCGTAAGGATCATGGTCAGCACGACGACGGCGGAGCCCTCGTCTCGCGGGCGTACGGGTACGCCGTCGATGCAGACGTGGTTGCCGTCGGCGGCGACGATGCGCCAATCGGTCTGGCGGATTCGCTCGACGCAGCAGTAACTGTCGACGAAGGCGCCCTCACGGGTGACCGTGCGATAGAGGACCCGTGCGCGTCGGCGCGATCGGCAATAATCGTGGTCACCTGGCAGCCGTT